>NZ_LJGW01000276.1 GCF_001751255.1 Streptomyces nanshensis
ACCCTGGGCCGCCCCCGCAGCGGAGCCGGAGCCCTGCGCCGGAGCGTGGCCCGGACTCCTGCGGGCGGTCTGCGGGCGCTCCCCGCCCGCCCGGCGCGCGCCCGTACCGTACGCAGCGGGCGCGGCGCAGAACGCACAGCGGTCGCCGATGAGTTCGAGCCCGCACCAGTGGCACTCGTCGCGCCGTACGGAGGAGACCAGCCGGTAGAGCACGGACACGTCGGGGATGGCCGCCGCGAACTCGACGAGCTTGCCCGTCCCCCACCACTTGGGGGACTCCTCGGGCAGATACACCTCGTGCACGTCGGCCACCCGCCACTGCGGCGCCAGCGTGCCGGAGACCCAGGTGGCGGTCGACTGGCCGTGCGCGACGGTGAGTTGGGTCGGGAACTGCGGCCCGGAGAGCACGGCACGGGCGCCGCCGGAGTCGCCGCCGTCCGTCCGTACGAGCTGCGGCGTCGGCGCCGCGAGCACCGCGAACTGCGCCCGCGGATTCCACGACTTGGCGCTCGCGATCAGCGACGCGGGCAGCCGGTCGAGCTTGGTGACGGAGTGCATCAGTGCACCCGCGTAGACATAGTGCGCGAGCAGCCGTACGGACGCGCCCAGCACCCCGGGGCTGAACTCGCACATCGAGAGCTGCCTCAACTGCCGTACGAGCACGGCCGTTCCGAGCGGCGGCAGCGACGTGGGCATCAGCGCGATGCGGTCGGTCTCCAGGACGGAGCGGATCGCGTGCAGCCGGTGCAGAAACGCCCTGGGCAGATCGACGGGGTGCACGACGACGACATGGCCGTGCTCCTCGATCAGACGCTGCGTCTCGGCGAGCGCCACGTCGAACGGCTGCTCCTGCGGCGCCTGGAAGACGTGCGCCCGAGGGGTGTGCCGCTCGGGCGAGGGCAGCATGTGACCGTTGCTCGTGACTGCTATCGCAGTGGTCATCCCCGCCCCCGCGCTCCATGCCGGGCCGCGAGGGCCCGACTACCCGACAGTCATGTTGATCTGACGACACCACACCTTACGGGCGGAGACCACAGCTCGGAACAGCTTCTGCCCTGCCCGCTCACACCCGTGCCATACCCCGCCCCGTCCACCGGCCAACCCGGGTACGCTCCCACCGTTTATGTGAACTGCGGGAACGCACCGGGGGCGTTGGTCCCACGCGTCACCAGGGAATATCGCGCACCTGCTGCACGCACAGCACGACGAAGAGCATCCCGGAGACGAAGAGCATGACGTTGCTGAGGATGCCGTTGCGCCATTCCTGCGGCGTGCGGCGGGAGTTGAGCAGCCAGATCAGGGTGAGCGCGAGGAAGGGCATGAAGAACGCGCCCAGCACGCCGTAGGCCACGACCAGCGCGAAGGGCTGGTCCAGCCACAGCAGCGTCATCGGCGGGAAGGTCAGCCACAGCAGATAGATGCGGAAGGGCAGCGAGCGCTCGCGCCGCCCGCCGGCCACGGCCTTCACCGCCTCCTCCTCGCCGGAGTCCGCACCGGAGTCGGCGGCCGCGTCCACGTCCGCCGCGCCGGAGCCTCCGCCGGACCCCGAAGCCGTACGGGCCTCGCGCAGCCGCTCCACGAAGTCGGCGAACATCAGGCTCACTCCGTGCCACACGCCGATCAGCGACGTGAACGACGTGGCGAAGAAGCCGACGAGGAAGAGCGTCGAAGTGAAGGCGCCGAAGCGGGACTCCAGCACCTTGTC
The DNA here is from genome assembly GCF_001751255.1 of Streptomyces nanshensis. Taxonomy (GTDB): domain Bacteria; phylum Actinomycetota; class Actinomycetes; order Streptomycetales; family Streptomycetaceae; genus Streptomyces; species Streptomyces nanshensis_A. The sequence continues at coordinate 1,706 of NZ_LJGW01000276.1, forward strand.
CAGGTCGGCGAGGCCGCTGTCGCCCTCGGCGATGGCGATGTTCGTGGAGTGCAGCAGCTCGGCGCCGACGATCAGCATCGCGACGACGAAGATGCCGGTGGTGATGTAGGCGACGCGGTTGTCGAGCCGCATCATCTTCATCCAGCTACTGTCCGTCCAGCCCTTGGAGTTCACCCAGTACCCGTACGCGGCCATCGTGATCGTGCCGCCGACGCCGCCGATGAGGCCGAGGGTGTAGAAGAGCGAGCCGTCCGGCAGGACGGGCACCAGCCCGGCGACGCTGGCGGGGATGTCGGGTGCGACGAGGATCGCCACGTAGACGACGACCACGAACATCACGCCGATCATCACCGTCATGACCTTCTCGAAGACGGCGTAGCGGTTGAACCAGACGAAGACCAGGCCCACGAGCCCGGTGATGATCGCCCAGCCCTTCAGATCGAGCACGTCCGGGAAGAGCGCCTGCAGCGGCAGCCCCGAGGAGGACATGGCGGTGCCGCCGTAGACGAAGCCCCAGACCACGACGTAGATCGCGAAGTAGACCGTGGTCCACGGTCCGAGCGAGCGCCAGCCGTCGAAGATCGTGCGGCCGGTGGCCAGATGCCAGCGGCCGGTCGCCTCGGCGAGGGCGACCTTGACGATGCAGCCGACGACGGCGGCCCACATGAGCGTGTAGCCGAACTTGCTGCCCGCGATGAGCGTGGCGACCAGGTCGCCGGCGCCGACACCCGTCGCCGCGACGACGATGCCCGGGCCCACCATCTTCCAACTGGCCTTGCGTACGGGGGGAGAAGCCGGAGCCACGGCCCCGGTCTGCTCGTTGTCCTCGGTTGTCATCTCCGGACCGCCTTCGCACTCGTCCCCTGACGGGTTCTGCCCGGGCGCATCAAATCCCCGAAAGACGATCAACACAAGGGCTCCCGCTGACACCGGAAGCCTTGACAACGGGATTGGTCTGGACCATCTTGTCAGCGAAGCGCAGGGCCCCGCGCACCGCATCCGGCACCTTTCCTCCCCCATCTCCCCCCACCACGGAGGCAGTTGTGGCACGCGCACGATTCCTGTATCACCGCTCATGGACGCGTCCTCGTATCGCCGTCGCCGTCGCGGCGGCCGCGGCGATGGCGGTCGGCGGCCTGGTCACGGCCGGTACCGCGAGCGCCGGTCCGGCACCCGCGCCGCACAAGGCGAAGTCCGCGCAGCAGACGGGCCCCGCCGTGGGCGCCTCGGAGGTCCCCGCGCACGCCGTGACCGGCTACTGGCAGAACTTCGACAACGGCGCGAAGACCCAGAAGCTGTCCGACGTACCGGACGACTACGACATCATCGCCGTGGCCTTCGCCGACGCCACGGGCTCGCCCGGCGAGGTGGGCTTCACGCTCGACCCGGCGACGGGCTACAGCTCCGAGGACGACTTCAAGGCCGACATCAAGTCCCTGCACGAGGCGGGCAAGTCCGTCGTCGTCTCGGTCGGCGGCGAGAAGGGCGCGGTGAGCGTCAGCGACGACGCCTCGGCCGACGCCTTCTCCTCCAGCATCGTCAAGCTCATGGACGACTACGGCTTCGACGGCGTCGACATCGACCTGGAGAACGGCCTCAACGCGACGTACATGACCAAGGCGCTGGACGCCGTCCACAGCAAGAAGAGCGACGTCGTGGTGACGATGGCCCCGCAGACCATCGACATGCAGTCCACCGACACCGACTACTTCAAGACCGCGCTGAACATCAAGGACTACCTGACGGTGGTCAACATGCAGTACTACAACAGCGGTTCGATGAACGGCTGCGACGGCAAGACGTACGCACAGGGAGGCGTCGACTTCCTCACGGGTCTGGCCTGCATCCAGCTCGAAGGCGGCCTCGACGAGTCGCAGGTCGGCATCGGCACCCCGGCCTCCTCCAGCGCGGCGGGCTCCGGCTACGTCGAGCCGAAGGTCGTCAACGACGCCCTGGACTGCCTGGCGAAGGGCACCAACTGCGGCGACTACAAGCCCGAGAAGAAGTACCCGGGCATCCGCGGCGCCATGACGTGGTCCACCAACTGGGACGCCTCCGACGGCAATAGCTGGTCCTCCACGGTCGGCCCGCACGTGGACGGGCTCGGCTGAGCCGAACCCCCGCGCCCACCGGCCGCTGCGGGGTGTCCCCCACCTCCCCGTACGCACGCGACGCCCCCGGACTCCATGTCCGGGGGCGTCGCACGTCGCGGGCCGTGTACGGCGGAGAGTCACCGTCGGCC
>NZ_LJGW01000277.1 GCF_001751255.1 Streptomyces nanshensis
GCGCTCGCGGCCGGTCTGGCGCTGCTGGGCACGCTCGCCTCGGGCTGCGGCATCCGCTCGACGTCCGTACCCGTGGACGCGGGCGCCGCGCCCTCGCGCGCGAGCTGCGTACTGCCCGGCGGGCGGGAGACGGCCGATCAGCACGACGGCGGCAATCTGCCGGTCCGGGTGTATCTCGCGTGCGGTTCGCGCGTCTCCCCCGTGGAGCGGCGCGTGGCCCTGCCCGGCGACGACTCCGAGCGGCTGCCCGTCGCCCGCGGACTGCTGGACGCGCTGCGCGCCCGGCCCGACGCGGAGGAGGAGGCCGCAGGCTTCAAGACCGCCGTGCCGCGCGACCTCAAGGTCTCCGGAGCACGCCCCGGCGACCCTCCGGCCACGCTGCGGCTGAGCCGGCCGATCCGTGATCTGCCGGCGTTCGCGCTGGCCCAGATCGTCTGCACGTACGCGGACACGGCCGCCGCCGGCTCCGACCGCTCGGTGATCCTCGCCGGACCCGACGACGGCGACAGCGGCGGAAGCAACGGAAGCGACGGAAGCGACGACGGCGGGGCCGACGGCGACGGGAACGGCACGGGCGACGGCGACGAGAACACCGGGAACGTCAGCGGCGACGACGGAACCGTCAGCGGCGAGGACGCCGAGGGCGGTCGCACCGAGGCCGGTCCCGGCAGCGACGGGGCCAGCGACTCCCCGCGCCGCTACGGCTGCGACACCCCGCTGCGCACCCACCCCGAGGCGGCCGCCACGGCCGGTACTCCGCTGTGACCGCCGCACGGAACGGCAGCCGGGGCGCTGCCCTGAACGACCCACGGGGCGACCCCCGGAACGGCACCAGTAACGGCACCAGTAACGGCACCAGTAACGGCGGCCGGAACCGGACACGGGAGCGCGGCGTCCTTGCTGGTGTGCAGCGTCTTGGCCGTGGCGGCGGTACCGCCGCTTCCGCTCCCCGCATCCGCGTCGCAGGGCTCGTCCTGCTGATCGCGTACCTGGCCGTCGTCGGCTGGGTCGCGCTGCGCCCGCTCCCGGTGCCGTGGGTCGCGCCCGCCAACCTCCAGCCCTTCGCGACGATCCGCTCCGACCTCGACGACGGCTCGTCCGACGCCCTGGGCGGACTGCTCCGCGGCCTGGCGCTGCTGGCCCCGCTGGGCGTACTGCTGCCGCTGGCCTCGTGGCACCCGGAGCGTCCGCTCGCGGTGACCTGCGCCCGTACGGTCGCGTCCGCGGCGCTGATCTCGTCCGCGATCGTGCTGTTGCAGTCCGGGGTGCCGGGGCGCACGGTGAACGTCGACGCGGTGGTGCTGAACACCGCCGGGGTCGCCGTCGGCTGCCTGCTCGTCTTCCCGCTCGTACGGGCGTGGCTGCGCCGCCGGTACGGACGTCACCTGCCGTGGAACGGCGGCTACACCCACGGGACCGGGCCGCACCAGCCGCTCCCCCTCACGGACGAGACCGCCGCCGGCACGCCCCCGAGAGCGGCCAGGGTCGGGATCGCCCCGTAGACCGACGCCGCGGAGTGTGCCCGGCGCCTAGCGTGGAAACCCGTCCACAGGACGGACGTCGAAGACAGACACGGAGTGAAGGAGTCGCGTCATGCCCGCACTTGCCCGCCCCCGAGACAACCGGATGATCGGCGGAGTGTGTGCCGGACTGGCACGTCGCTTCGGCATGCAGCCCGGCACGATGCGCGTGATCTTCGTTCTCTCCTGCCTGCTGCCCGGACCGCAGTTCCTGATCTATCTGGCGCTGTGGATCCTGCTGCCCAACGACGACCAGCGCACCGCCTGGTAATCGGTACGTCTCTCCCGCACAGGGGCCGCGCATCGGAGGCGATGCGCGGCCCGTTCGCGTTCCACGGACCTCCCGCGGCGTCCGGTCGTCGGGTGTCCGTCCGTACGCCGGGGGCCCGTCCGGACGTCAGTCGCGGAAGAGCCACTCCGACTTCAGCTCGGCGTAGCCGGGCTTGATGACCTCGTTGATCATCGCGAGCCGCTCGTCGAACGGAATGAACGCCGACTTCATCGCATTGACCGTGAACCACTGCATGTCGTCGAGCGTGTAGTGGAACGTCCGCACCAGGTGCTCGAACTCCTGGCTCATGCTCGTACCGCTCATCAGCCGGTTGTCCGTGTTCACGGTGGCGCGGAAGTGCAGCCTCCGCAGCACCCCGATGGGGTGCTCCTCGTACGAAGGCGCCGCGCCCGTCTGGAGGTTGGACGACGGGCACAGCTCCAGCGGGATGCGCTTGTCCCGTACGTACGAGGCGAGACGGCCCAGCTTCACCGAACCGTCGTCCTCCTCCTGGACGTCGTCGATGATGCGTACGCCGTGCCCGAGCCGGTCGGCGCCGCACCACTGCAACGCCTGCCAGATCGAGGGCAGTCCGAACGCCTCGCCGGCGTGGATGGTGAAGTGGTTGTTCTCGCGCTTGAGGTATTCGAAGGCGTCGAGGTGGCGCGTGGGCGGGTGGCCCGCCTCGGCGCCCGCGATGTCGAAGCCGACGACGCCCAACTCGCGGTAGCGGTTGGCGAGTTCGGCGATCTCCAGGGCACGCGCGGCGTGCCGCATCGCGGTGAGCAGCGCACCGACGCGGATCCGGTGCCCCGCGGCGTGAGCGTTGCGCTCCCCCTCGCGGAAGCCCTCGTTGACCGCCTCGACGACCTCTTCGAGCGTGAGGCCCTTCTCCAGGTGCTGCTCGGGGGCGAAGCGGATCTCCGCGTAGACCACGCCGTCCGCGGCGAGGTCCTCGGCGCACTCGGCGGCGACCCGCTTCAGCGCCTCCCGGGTCTGCATGACGCCCACGGTGTGGGAGAACGTCTCCAAGTAGCGCTCCAGCGAACCGGAGTCGGCCGCCTGCCGGAACCAGCGCTCCAGCGGCTCGGCTTCGGTCTCGGGAAGCGCGTCATACCCCGTCTCGGCGGCGAGTTCGACGATGGTCGCCGGACGCAGGCCACCGTCGAGGTGGTCGTGCAGCAGCGCCTTCGGTGCGCGTCGGATCTGCTGCGGTGTGGGAACGGTGTTGAGGGTCTGGCTCGTCATCCACGTACTCTAGCTCCTACGCGCGTAGATGGCATCTGCACCCTAACTTCCGTTTCATGGCCGCCAGTTGAAACGGCTCCCGCGCTTCGATACGCAATGGTGATCCACGACACCGTCCGGGCACTCCCGCTTCTGCGATCGTCTTCCCATGGCTCAGCAAGCTCTGCCCGAGCGGGAGGCCCGGCTGGGTCGGGCGATGGGAGCGGACGCCTCCGGGGCGGCACCGCACGCGGTCGTACTGCTGCTGCCGGGCGGCGGCCTCGAACACAGCGCGCGGCGGCGTTCCGCGCTCGCGGCGGCGGCGGTGCGGCCG
>NZ_LJGW01000306.1 GCF_001751255.1 Streptomyces nanshensis
GATCGTCACGGCACCGATGACGACCACCGCGACCAATATGCGGTGTGTACGTGTCAGTTGTACGGCCTGCACTGGAGTCGTCCCCCACCCTCGGAAAGCTGCGCGGCGCACCAGACTGGCACATGCGTCAAGTTTCCGCCGCACGGGTGTGCGAGGAGACGGGGCGTCACTTCAGGGACGCGACGGCTTCCTCGGCGGCCTTCTCGGCGTTCTTCTTCAGGTCGTCGGCGCTGGGGAGCTTGGCGCTCTCGAAGCCGGCGCCCGCGTAGTCCACGAGTACGACGACGTTGGCGCTGCGCGCGAAGATCTGGTGCTCGCGGAACTCCTCGGACTTCTTGCCGTCCTTCTTGTCGACCTTGTAGCTGAAGGACGTGGCCTTGTCGCCGATCCCGCCCGCCGAACCGGACTTGAGCTCCTTGTTGGCCTTGTCCGACTGCACGGCGTCCGCCTGCTGGTCGAGGAACGCACCGGCCAGCTTGTCGCCGGAGCCGCGCGAGGTGTCGGAGTCGAAGCGCTTGAGCGTGACGGTGAGCTGCCGGTAGTCGAACTTGTCCAGGCCGCTCCACAGGCAGCTTCCGGAGTCCTGGGTGTTGCCGGAACCGATGCGCTTGCCCGAGGCGTTGTCCGTCTTCGGAGTCGCCTTCTTGACCGTGTCCTTGGAGACCGTCTTGCAGGCGTCCGGCAGCTCCTTGAACTTCACGGGCGCCGCCTTCGGTTCCTTGGCGCCCTCGTCGGAGGTCGCCGAACCGCCGCCGTCGCCACCGGAGTCGGAGGAGCAGCCCGCCACCAGCAGGGCGGGGACCGCGATTGCCGCGCAGGCGAGCGTCCGGGCGAGGCGCGGTGAGCGTCGCTGTGAGGTTCGCTGAGCTGTACGGGGCATGATTCCTTCGCTTCCAGTCAGTTCACGTCGCGTCAGGTGACGCGTCAGTTGTCGTCGAAGTCCGCGGCGAGCTCGGCGGCCACACTGCGGGCCTTCTCCTGCAACTCGGCGCTGTCGGGCGTGCGCCGCTTGTCCGTGAGCCACTGGTCGTAGGTGACCGTGGCGATCACGTTCGCGCTGCGGAAGACGAGCGTGATGTCGCGGTGGACACCCGAGTCGCCGGTGTCCAGTTGGTCGTCGATGTAGGCGTTGTCGCCGATGTCGTCGAGCATACGAGGGGAGAGATCCTCATCGGGCGAAGCGGAGGAATCGGGGGCCTCGGAGGCGCTGTCGGATTTCTCACTCCCGTCGCTGCCGTCCTTCTCGTCCTTCGCGTCGCCGTTCTCGTCGTCCTTCGCGTCCTTGCCGCTCTTGTCGCTCTGCTCGGCGTCGTCGCTCCCGCCGCCCTGCGCGGCCTTGTCGTCGGAGTCCCCTCCGCCGTCGCCCTTGTCGCCGCCGTCGTCGTTTCCGTCCCCGCCGCTGTCACCGCCGTCGTCACCGCTCTCGTCCTCGGGCGGTGCGCTGCTGTCGTCGTCGGTGGGGATCTCTGCCTGGCCGGCGCGCTCGTCGTAGAGGAGCTGCGCCTGCTCGTCGTCGCTCGTGGCCGGGTCGTAGGAGACGACGCGCTCCAGATCGACGGTGAGATGACGGGTGGCGAGGCTGGTGGCGCTCTTCCAACGGCAGCCCGCCCGGCGGTCGGTGTCGTAGGTGACCGTGGCCTCGCCGTCGAACGGGGACTCGCCGGCCTCGGTGCCGCCGCCCTTGCCCGAGCTGTCGCCGCCCGCCGCGCTCTGGGCCGCCTCGGCGCCGGGGAGCAGCTTCTTCAGGGTGCCGACGTCGACGGCGTCGCAGGGGTCGGGAAGCGTGCTGTAGCGGCCGGGCTCGGCGGGGGGCGGCGCGGAGGAGGAGCTGCCGGGTTTGGTGTCGCCGCCGCCGGTGTCGTCCGAGGACCCGCTGCAGGCGGTGACGCTCCCGGAGAGCATGACGACCAGCGCGACGCCGGTGACGTACGTCTTCGCCCTCCGTTGCACTGTCCTGCCTCCTGCTCGGCGCTGCCGCCGTCCGTCCGAAAAGTCTCGTTCCGCCGCGCGGGGCGGCGGAACACAATGTCTACCGCACGCGCCGCGCGGGCGTCCGGTCACCTGCTGTCTATGTCACGGAAGTCCGGCTTTTCCGCTTCGCCGTGTAGGGGAGTTGTGCGGGGCTTCGTCCGTACCGGATGGAGTGAGATGTACGACAGGGACGCGGGTGACGCGGGGTGCGCGCCCGGCGCGGGCGCCTCCGGTACGCGCGGGTGGCCGGGTGCCCCGGGGCGGAGCCCTCAGCGTTCGCGGTGGACCTTGGTGTTGGACGCCTGCGCCCGTGGCCGCAGCACGAGCAGATCGACGTTCACATGCGGGGGCCGCGTCACCGTCCAGGCGATGGTGTCCGCCACGTCCTCCGCGGTGAGCGGTTCCGCGACGCCCTCGTAGACCTTGGCCGCGCGCTCGGCGTCGCCCCGGAAGCGGGTGAGGGCGAACTCGTCGGTCTTCACCATGCCGGGCGCGATCTCGATGACGCGTACGGGCTCACCGCACAGCTCCAGACGCAGCGTCTCCGTGAGGGCGTGCGCGCCGTGCTTGGCGGCGACATAGCCGCCCCCGCCCTCGTACGTCCCCAGGCCCGCGGTGGAGGAGACGACCACGACCGTGCCCTCGCCGGAGGCGGGGGCACCGCCCGGGCCGTCGGGACCGGGGGGCGACTGGACCAGCGCGGGCAACAGCGCCTGGGTCAGGTGCAGTACGCCGAGGACGTTGACCTCGTACATGCGGCGCCAGTCGGCGGGGTCCGCGGTGGCCACGGGGTCGGTGCCGAGGGCGCCGCCCGCGTTGTTGACGAGGACGTCGCACCGGTCCAGCCCGGCGGCGAAGGCGTCGACGGCGGCGCGGTCCGTGACGTCGAGGGGGTGGGCGACGGCCTCGTGCCCGGCGTCGGTCAACTCCGAGGCCAGCGCGTCGATCCGGTCCTCGCGCCGGGCCGTGAGCACGACCCGGAAGCCGGCCGCGGCCAGTGCGCGTGCGGTGGCGGCGCCGATGCCACTGCTGGCGCCGCTGATGACGGCGGTGCGGTTGCTGCTCATGGGCGACAGGCTACGTCGTGTGTACGGGGGCCGGTCGGGGCCGTCGGGGTCGGAGACTGGACGCGGGTCACTCGCCGCGGGGCGCGTACATGATCACGGCGACGCCGACGAGGCAGATCAGCGCTCCCGTCACATCCCAGCGGCCTGGCCGGAACCCGTCGGCCACCATGCCCCACGCCAGCGAACCGGCGACGAACACGCCCCCGTACGCGGCCAGTACGCGTCCGAAGTGGGCGTCCGGCTGGAGGGTCGCGACGAAGCCGTAGACGCCGAGAGCGATCACGCCCGCACCGATCCACACCCAGCCGCGGTGCTCGCGTACGCCCTGCCACACGAGCCAGGCGCCGCCGATCTCCAGCAGCGCGGCGAGGACGAACAGGGCGACGGAGCGGGCGATGAGCATGGGGGCAGGCTACGGGAGACCTCCGCGGGCCTACGGCATGCCCGGGGTACGCGGGCGTGATCTGCCGTGCGCGGGCGGGCCGTTGACCGTCTCGGGTCTCCGGCTCACGCCGCCGTGCGTACCGCGGGCGACCCCGTCCACTGCGCCAGCGCCTGACGCAGACCCTGCGGGTCGTACCGGTCGGCGGCCCAGGCGATATGGCCGTCCGGCCGTACGAGCAGCGTCCGTTCGCCGACGGCCGCCGAACGCACGTGCACCGTACGGTCGTCGGCCTCCGTGCCGGTGTCCGGCGGCGGCGCACCGACGGGCGAGACGAGCACGAACGCGCCCTGGCGCAGGGCCTCGTAGAGCCGTCCCGAGGTCAGCGGCAGATCGGGTGCGCGCCGGCCCGCGAGCGGATGCGATCCCCGCGGCGCCTTGTAGGCGATGCCGATGCCGGAGACCGTCCGTACCGCCCGCCTTGCCAACGGGCCCATGCGGCCCAGGACTTCGACGCCCGCGGCGCGCAGCGTCCGCTTCGGCCCGGAACGGGCGAGGGCGAGCCGGATGATGCCGCCGCTGACGCGCAGCACCGTCGCGCCCACGGGGTGCCGTTCGCTGTCGTACGTCTCCAGCAGGGTCGCGGGGGAGTGGCCGCGCAGCACCGCGGAGAGCTTCCAGGTGAGGTTGGCGGCGTCCTGGAGACCGGTGTTCATGCCGAGGCCGCCGGCGGGCGAGTGGACGTGCGCGGCGTCGCCCGCGAGGAAGACGCGGCCCACGCGGTAGCGCGGCGCCTGCCGTTCGTCGCTGTGGAAGCGGGACATCCAGCGGGGGTCGTGCATCCCGTAGTCCGATCCCAGTGCGCGCACGGCGAGTTCCCGGACCTCCTCGAAGCCGACGGGCGCGTGGTCGGGGAGCTGCCGGTCCCGCCGCCAGCCCATCACCCTGTACCAGCCGCCGCCGAAGGACGCGAGCAGTCCGAAGCCGTCCTGGGAGGCGTTGACGAGGAAGGGGGACTCCGGCGGATCGGTCAGCCGCACGTCGGCCAGCACGATCGAGCGGATCACGGACTTGCCGGGGAAGGGCAGCCCGAGCAGTTCGCGCACGCTGCTGTGCACGCCGTCGGCGCCGATCAGATACGGGGCGCGGAGCGTACGGACGTCCTCGGGCGCGGGCTCGTCCGTACCGGAGCCGGCGGCACCGGAGCCGGCGTCCTCCGGCGCGGGGGCGGCCGTGGTCAGGTCGACCTCCACCCCGGCGCCGTCCTGGCGCAGTTCGACGACCTCCGTGCCGTACAGGAACCGCACGCCCGCCGTGCGGGCCCGCCGCTCCAGCAGCCGTTCGACCTCGTACTGGCCCGTGATCAGGACGAACGGGAAGCGGCTGGGCAGCGTCGACGGCCGGAGCGCGGCGCGGCCGAAGAGGCTGAGCGTCTCCATCCGGGCGCCGGTGCCGAGCAGTTCGTCGGCCAGCCCGCGGGCGTCGAACTGCTCCAGGGTGCGGGCGTGCACGACGAGCGCACGGGAGAGGTTGCTGATCGTCTCGTCGCGGCGCTCGATCAGGGTGACCCGGTGGCCCGCCTCGGCGAGGTCGCCGGCCGCCAGCAGTCCGGTGGGTCCGGCCCCGACGACGATGACGTCGGGGGCGGTGCCGTCGGAGGCCAGGGGGCCGGTGGAGTCCGGGCCGCCGGTGCCGCCGCCGGTGCCCGTGCCGGTTCCGGTGCCTGCCATGGTTCCTCCCCGGGTACACGTGCCGACGCGTGGTGGTCAACGCTTGTTGGCATCAACCGTAGAGCGGGTTCTCGAGGGGTGTCAACGGCTGTTGGCCCACGGCTGTTGACGACCGGCGGCGGCACCCTGGTGCGGCTCTCCGCCTCGCCTCGGCCCCGCGCTCCCGGAGCCGCCTGCCGGTGCCCCGGACCGTACGGCCTGGTGCGCCAACGTGCGTTGGCCTACAGTCGTTGGCATGGAGGACGACGCCACGACCCCGCCCCCGCGCCGCTCGGACGCGACCCGTGCGGCGATCCTGCGCGCCGCACGCGAACGCTTCGCCGCGGACGGATACGAGCGGGCCACCATCCGCGCCGTCGCGCGCGACGCGGGCATCGACCCGTCGATGGTGATGCGCTACTTCGGCAACAAGGAGGGCCTGTTCGCCGCCGCCTCCGAAATCGACCTGCGCCTGCCGGAGTTGACCGGCGTACCGCCCGAGGAGACCGGGGCCCGCCTCGTACGCCACTTCCTCGAACGCTGGGAGGGCGACGAGACGCTCAACGCGATGCTGCGCGTCGGCGTCACCAACCCCGCGGGCGCCGACCGGCTGCACTCCGTCTTCCGCGACCAGGTCGCACCGGCCGTCGCGTCCGTGTGCCCGGATCGCGAACAGGCCCCGATGCGCGCGGCGTTGCTGGCCTCACAGGTGCTGGGCATGGCCGTCAGCCGGTATGTGCTGAAGCTGCCGCCCGTGGTGGCGCTGACGCACGAGGAGATCGTGAACTGGCTCGGCCCCACGGTCCAGCGGTACTTGACGGCACCGGAGCCGTGACGCCGCGAACGCGGCGGCGTGCGGGCGGAGTTCGGGGCGGCGGGGCCCGGCGGAGGCGGAGCGGCGTGAAATGGCCGCGGACAGCGCGGAGTTCAGCGCGGGGTGGGATGCGGACGCGGAGGTGCCGCGCCGCTCAGGGCCACACGAGACAGTACGGCTGGTGGCCGGCCATGTGCAGCCGGTCGGAGAAGTCCTGCCACTCGTGCAGGAGTTGGTACACGTTGAAGGCGTCCTGCGGGCCCGCGCGGTCGGGCACCGTGGACCAGATGAACGCCGCGGCGCCCACCGACTCCTCGCCGATGCCGCGCAGCGGGTCGACGACCGTCATCGGCAGCTTGACCACGGCGTAATCCGGGTGCAGCACGACGAGTTCGAGCGGCGGCACCCGGTGGAGAGGTATGCCCTCGATACCGGTGAGCACCATCGCGGCCATGGTCTCCGGCTTGATCTTGGTGAACATGCCGTGACCGAGCTCGTCACCGCCGAGCTCCTCGGGGCGCATCGAGACCGGGACCCGCGCTGCGGTCGCGCCGTCCGGGGCGCCGAAGTACTTGTAGGTCACCCCCACTCGGCCACCCCTGCTGCCCTCTGATTCTCTCTCCACGGCGTATCGCTCAGCCGCGTCTCTACGGTGGCGTCCCCGCGCGCGCTCAGGACCCAGGTCCCCGGTACCCTCTCCGAGTTCACCACCGCGCTGCATGTCACCACCCGACCACTCGCGGCTGCCGCCGCGCAACCCGATCATCGTGTCAGAGACCTCCCCGCCCTGCGGGACGTGAAACGCTCCGCAGCGCCCGGGTAATCCCCGCGTTACCGGCCCGGTACCCCGAGCCGTCTCCTGAAGTGGCGTATACCCACGGACGGGACGACGACGCAGTGTCTCCGGAACGCTCTGACACCATGGCCCTTGTGACTTACTCCTACGAGGCCCCAGTATCGCAGTCGCTCTTCGAGCGCGCCGCCGCCGTGACACCAGGAGGCGTGAACTCTCCGGTCCGCGCCTTCCAGGCCGTGGGCGGTACGCCCCGCTTCATGACCTCCGGTGCCGGTCCGTACCTCATGGACGCCGACGGACGCGAGTACGTCGACCTCGTCTGCTCCTGGGGGCCGATGATTCTGGGCCACTCGCACCCCGAGGTGATCGCCGCCGTGCAGGACGCGGTGAGCCGCGGCACGTCCTTCGGCACACCCGGTGAGGACGAAGTCGCCCTGGCGGAAGAGATCGTGGCGCGTATCGGGCCCGTGGAGCAGGTGCGGCTGGTCTCCTCGGGGACCGAGGCGACGATGTCCGCGATCCGCCTGGCGCGCGGGTTCACCTCGCGCCCCAAGGTCGTGAAGTTCGCGGGCTGTTACCACGGCCACGTCGACGCCCTGCTCGCCTCGGCCGGTTCGGGCGTCGCGACGTTCGGGCTGCCGGACACCCCGGGCGTGACGGGGGCGCAGGCCGCCGAGACGATCGTGCTGCCGTACAACGATCTCGACGCCGTACGGGCCGCGTTCGCGGCGCAGCCCGACGAGATCGCGTGCGTCATCACCGAGGCGTCCCCCGGCAACATGGGGATCGTGCCGCCGGAGCCCGGCTTCAACGAGCAACTGCGGGAGATCTGCCACGAGTACGGCGCCCTGTTCGTCTCCGACGAGGTGATGACGGGCTTCCGCGTCAGCCGCACGGGCTGGTACGGGATCGACGGAGTCGTCCCCGATCTGATGACGTTCGGCAAGGTCATGGGCGGCGGCTTCCCGGCCGCGGCGTTCGGCGGCCGTCGCGACGTGATGGAGCAACTCGCCCCGGCCGGGCCCGTTTACCAGGCCGGCACCCTCTCCGGGAACCCGGTCGCCACCGCCGCCGGGCTCGCACAGCTCCGGCTGCTGGACGACGCCGCGTACGAGGCGGTGGACGCGGCCTCCGAGCAGCTCCGTACGGAGGTGGCCGAGGCGCTCACGAAGGCGGGCGTCGCACACCGGCTCCAGGCCGCGGGCAACATGTTCTCCGTGTTCTTCACCGACGAGCCCGTCACCGACTACGCGGGCGCCAAGGCCCAAGAGGCCTTCCGCTTCCGGCCGTTCTTCCACTCGATGCTGGAGCAGGGCGTGTATCTGCCGCCCTCCGCCTTCGAGTCGTGGTTCGTCTCGACGGCACACGACGACGGCGCCCTGGAGCGCGTCGCCGACGCGCTGCCCGCCGCCGCCCGCGCCGCCGCCGAGGCGACGCTGTGAGCGCCGCGGCCGGCGGGACCGGCAACGGCACAGGTGACGGGACGGTCAACGGCACCGGCGGCGACGCCGGCGGCGAGACCGCCCCCGGGCCCGTCACGGTGGTGCACGTCATGCGGCACGGCGAGGTGGAGAACCCCGGCGGCGTCCTCTACGGACGGCTCCCCGGCTACCACCTCTCCGGGCTGGGACACCGCATGGCCGAGCGCGTCGCCGAGCACCTCGCGGAGCGGGACATCACACACATCGTCGCCTCGCCGCTGGAGCGCGCACAGGAGACGGCCGCGCCGATCGCCAAGGCGCACGGCCTGGACATCGCCGTGGACGAGGGGTTGATCGAGGCCGACAACGTCTTCCAGGGCAAGACCCTCGGCGTGGGCGACGGCGCACTGCGCAGACCCGCGAACTGGCGCCACTTCCTCAACCCCTTCCGTCCGTCGTGGGGCGAGTCGTACGTGCACCAGGTGCAGCGGATGCGGACCGCGCTCGAAGCGGCGCGGGACGCGGCGCGCGGGCACGAAGCGGTGTGCGTCTCGCACCAGTTGCCGATCTGGACGCTGCGCAGCTTCGTCGAGCGGCGCCGGCTCTGGCACGACCCGCGCCGCCGGCAGTGCACCCTCGCCTCGCTCACCACCTTCACCTTCCACGGGGACACGATCGTCTCCGTCGGCTACACGGAACCGGCCCGCGATCTCGTGCCGGCCCACCTCCGTGCGGGCGCCAAGGGCACCAAGGGCGGCGGCGGTCGCGGCGCCTGAGCGGCGCCCGCAAGTGCGGACGGCCCGTATGGAACGGGCACAAGGGGGGCGCGGAAGATCGGCCGGGGACCCATGCGAAACTTTTCACATGAGTCAGACCCGTGCCCCCCGGCGCCGTGCCGTACTGGTGACCGCCGCGCTCGCGGCGGGTGTGTCCGTGCTGACCGCGTGCTCCGGTGACGACGTCGGTTCCTCCTCCGGGGACACCAAGATCGTCCAGGGCACCGGGAAGATCACCGAAGTCCCGGAAGGCGAGCGCCAGAAGGCCCCGAACATCTCGGGCAAGAGCGTCGAGGGCGAGCAACTGCGGATGTCCCGCTACCGGGGCAAGATCGTCGTCCTGAACGTCTGGGGATCGTGGTGCGCGCCCTGCCGCGCCGAGGCCCCGAACCTGGCCAAGGTCGCCAAGGACACCGAGGGCAAGGACGTCGCGTTCGTCGGGATCAACACCCGCGATCTCGACCGCGCCAACGCCAAGGCCTTCGAGCGCAATTACGACGTCGGCTACCCGAGCTTCTTCGACCCCGACGGGAAGCTGATCCTCCGCTTCCCCAAGGGCAGTCTCTCCCCGCAGGCCATCCCCTCGACGCTGATCCTCGACCGCCAGGGCAAGATCGCCGTACGGGCCCTGAAGGAGCTCAGCGAGAAGGAACTGCGTTCCGCGCTCGACCCGTTGACGGCGGAGAAGTGACCGCCCCATGAGCCTGCCCGACCCCGCCGCGGCGGCCACCGCACCACCGGCCGCCGGCACCCTCCTCGCGGCGCTGCCCGCGGAGGTGAACCACACGGTGCTCAGCGGGGCCCTGCTGCTGGCCGTGCCCGTCGCCGTGCTCGGCGGGCTCGTCTCCTTCTTCTCCCCCTGCGTCCTGCCCCTCGTACCGGGCTACCTCAGCTATGTCACCGGGGTCAGCGGGACGGACCTGGCGCAGGCCCGGCGCGGGCGGATGCTTCTGGGCGCCGGGCTGTTCGTGCTGGGCTTCACCGCGGTCTTCGTCTCCGGCGGCGCCCTCTTCGGGGGCTTCGGCGCGACGCTCCAGGAGCACCGCACGGTCATCTCCCGGGTGCTCGGCGGCCTGACGATCCTGCTGGGGCTGGCGTTCATGGGCGCGCTCGGACCGCTGTCGCGGCTGACCTCGCGCGAACTGCGCATCCACCGGCGGCCGTCCGTCGGTCTGGCGGGTGCGCCCATGCTGGGCGTGCTGTTCGGCATCGGCTGGACGCCGTGCATCGGGCCGACGCTCGCCGCCGTGCAGACCCTGGCGTTCAGCGAGGCCAGCGCGGGACGGGGCGCGCTGCTGACGGTGGCGTACTGTCTCGGGCTCGGCGTCCCGTTCGTCGTGGCGGCCGTCGCCTTCCGCCGCACGCTGGGCGCGTTCGGCTGGGTCAAGCGGCACTACGCGTGGGTGATGCGGGCCGGGGGCGTGATGCTCGTCGTGGTCGGGCTGCTGCTCGTCACCGGCGTCTGGGACCGGATCGTGTACGACCTTCAAGTCTGGTCGTCGGACTACACCGTGGGAATCTGAGATGCGTACGACGGACAGCGCGGCGGACGCCGGCACGGACGGCGAACCGGCCGTCGCCGGTACGGACGCCGGGACCGGCGGCCCCGCCGAGGAGACGCGCGTGGCGCGCGAGGCCGAGTCGCAGCTCTCCTCGCTGACGACCGCGCCCGGCGAGGAGAAGCTGCACGTCCCCTCCATCGGCGTCGTCGGCTGGGCCCGCTGGTTCTGGCGGCAGCTCACGTCGATGCGGGTGGCGCTGATCCTGCTCTTCCTGCTCTCGCTCGCGGCGATCCCGGGCTCGGTGATCCCGCAGACGAACGTCGACGCCGTCAAGGTCGAGCAGTTCCAGAAGCAGCACGACGTACTCTCGCCCGTCTACGAGAAGTTGCAGCTCTTCGACGTCTACACGTCCGTGTGGTTCTCGGCGATCTACATCCTGCTCTTCGTTTCGCTGGTCGGCTGCATCGTGCCGCGCTCCTGGCAGTTCGTCGGGCAGTTGCGCAGCAGGCCGCCGCGTGCGCCGCGCCGTCTGGACCGGATGCCCGCGTACACGACGTGGCGCACCGACGCCGCACCCGACGAGGTGCTGACCGGCGCCCGCAGGCTGCTGAGCGGACGCCGCTTCCGCGTGGAGCGCGAGGGCGACGCCGTCGCCTCCGAGAAGGGCTATCTCCGCGAGGCGGGGAACCTCCTCTTCCATATCGCGCTGATCGTGCTGCTGCTGGCCTTCGCCGCGGGGCAGTTGTGGAAGTCGGACGGCGGCAAGCTCATCGTCCAGGGCCAGGGCTTCTCCAACACCCTCACGCAGTACGACGACTTCAAGTCCGGTTCCCTCTTCGAGCCGGACGACCTGGACGCCTTCGGCTTCACGCTCGACGACATGCACGCGACGTACGAGGAGTCCGGTCCGCAGAAGGGCACCGCACGCGACTACCGCGCCGACATCTCGTACTGGCAGGGTTCGGGCGGCAAGGAGCAGCGGACCCGGATCAAGGTCAACCACCCGCTGGAGATCGGCGACTCCAAGGTCTATCTGATGAACACCGGCTATGCGCCGGTGGTCTCCGTCAAGGACGGCAAGGGCGGCACGGCCTACCGCGGCCCCGTCCCCTTCCTCCAGCAGGACGGCAACCTCACCTCGTCCGGCGTCGTCAAGGTCACCGACTACCGGGACGCGAAGGGCAGCAAGGACCAACTCGGCTTCCAGGGCTTCTTCGTGCCGACCTTCGACCCCACCTCGGGGCGGATGTTCTCCGCGTCCCCGACGATGCGCAATCCCGTGCTCTTCCTCACCGCCTACCACGGCGATCTGGGGCTGGACTACGGTGCGGCGCAGAACGTCTACCAGCTCGACACCAAGCGGATGAAGCAGTTCAAGAAGGCGGACGGGAGCCCGCTGGCGAAGAAGATCCTGCCCGGGGAGACCATGAAGCTCCCGGACGGCGGCGGCGAGCTGAAGTTCGAAGGGGCGCGCCGCTGGGCCCAGTTCCAGGTCGTCCACCAGGTCGGCAACGGCTGGGCACTCGGCGGTGCGCTCGCCGCGATCGGCGGTCTGGCCGGGTCGCTGTTCATCCAGCGGCGCCGCGTCTGGGTGCGGGCGGTGCCCGGCCCGGACGGCTCCACGGTCGTGGAGATGGCCGGGCTCGGACGCAGCGAGTCGGCCCGACTCCCGGAGGAGCTGGGCGACTTGGCGTACGCGGTGCAGGCCGAGGCGCCGCCGGTGGACGAGCAGGACGGGCAGGACGAACGGGACGGGCAGGACGGTCCGGACGAGCAGGACGACGAGCAGGGCACGGCCGGGAACGACGCCCGTCAGCACGACGACCGGACACACGACGACAGGGACCACGACAGGGACGAGGACGAGGCCAGCGCCGGGCCCTCGCCGCGAGGAGACCGCACGTGAACATCGCCGCCGCCGGAACGAACGAGAATCTCGCCGAGATCAGCAACTACCTGATCTATTCGGCGATGGCCGTCTACACCCTCGCTTTCGTCGCGTACATCGCCGAGTGGGTCTTCGGCAGCCGCAGCAAGGTCGCGCGTACGGCCGCGGCGCTCGGCGCCCGCGGCGGCGCGGACGCGTCCGCGGCCGGAGACGGGGACGGAGCCGGGGACGGAGCGGGGAAGCAGGACGCGGAACCGGCCGCCCCCGCCGCCAAGTCCGCGGCGTCCGGCGCCAACTCCCCGGCGTCCGCCGGTACTTCCGTCCTGGAGCGCGCCCGCCCCAAGGTCGTGGTGCGCTCGTCCGCGGGCGGCCGCGGCGACCTTCCGGACGGCCCCGGTGCCGCGGCCGGCGACGCGCAGGGCGATCTGTACGGACGCATGGCCGTCTCGCTGACGACGCTGGCGTTCCTGCTGCACGTCGCCGGTGTGCTGACCCGCTCGCTGTCGGTGCAGCGCGCCCCCTGGGGCAACATGTACGAGTTCTCCACGGCGTTCTCCATGGTCGGCGTCGGCGCCTATCTCGCCTTCCTGCTGGCGCGGAAGAACGTCCGCTGGATCGGCCTTCCGCTGGTGACGACCGTCCTGCTCGACCTGGGTCTGGCCGTGACGGTCCTCTACACCGAGAGCGACCAGCTCGTGCCCGCGCTGCACTCGTACTGGCTGTGGATCCACGTCTCGCTGGCCATCACCTGCGGTGCGCTGTTCTACCTGGGGTTCGTCTCGACGGCGCTCTACCTCTTCCGCGACCGGTACGAGACCAAGCTGCTGGGCGGCGGCAAGCCCGGCGCCTTCGCGACGTCCGTGATGGAGCGGCTGCCCTCGTCCGTCTCGCTCGACAAGTTCGCCTACCGCATCAACGCGGCCGTCTTCCCGTTCTGGACCTTCACCATCGTCGCGGGCGCCATCTGGGCGGGCGACGCATGGGGCCGCTACTGGGGCTGGGACCCCAAGGAGGTCTGGTCGTTCATCACGTGGGTCGCCTACGCGTGCTATCTCCACGCGCGCGCGACCGCGGGGTGGAAGGGGCGCAAGGCGGCCTATCTGGCGCTGATCGCCTTCGCGTGCTTCCTGTTCAACTACTACGGCGTGAACATCTTCTTCAACGGCAAGCACTCGTACGCGGGCGTCTGAGCCCGGCCGGGACGACAGCCCCGGGACGACAGCCCCGGGGTGACCGCCGGGCGGTGACGCCCGGCGCCGGACGAACGGCCTCAGCCCTCCGGGGGCTTGGCGTCCGTGCCGCCCGTGCCGTTGTCGCGGCGTCCCGACTCCTCGTCGTGGCGCCGCACTTCGGCCTCCTGCGGCTCGGGCCCGGCGCCCGCCGCGCTGCCGTTGCCGCTGCTGCCGCGCCCACGTCCGCGCCCGGTGTCGGCGTCCCCGTCCGCGGAGCCGTCATCGGTGGGGGAGACCTCGTCCGCGGCGCCGCCCGTACGGGGCTGCTCACCCGCCGTCTCCGCGTCGCCGCCCGAACGTCCCGGCTGCGTATCGCTGTTGAGGGACTTCAGGAAGTCCGGGTTGTCGTCCGGGGCGACCCAGCGGCGCTCGTCCGCGCGCGTCGCGCCGTACGGGGCGTTCCTGCGCGGCCTGCCGACGGCGAACCACGCCACCGGTCCGAGCAGCACCTGCCCGAAGAGCAGGATGACGATCACCCACACCACCTTGGGCAGCTTCCGCACTTCCTGCTCAGGGGTGTTGAGGCAGTCGATGAAGGCGTAGATCCACACCGCCAGGACGAGAAGGAACGGCAGATACCTCAGCATGCGGGACGCCCCCTAGGCGAGCTGACTCGGCACGGCGGGCCGGACGTGCGGATTGGTGCGCTGTGCTTCGTGGTTCGTGCTGTGTGCTTCGTGCTGCTCCGCGTACGGCGGCGGCCCGGCCCCCGCCGTACGTGTGTATGCCAGCGTAACGGTGTCCGCGGGGCCCCGGGGGCGGCCGGTGAAGCGCGGTGCCCCATGCCGGATACTGGGGCGCATGGCTTACGACGATCTCCGCTCGCTGCTGCGGGCGCTGGAGCGGGACCGGGACCTGAAGCGGATCAAGGCGGAGGTCGATCCGTACCTCGAGATCGGGGAGATCGTGGACCGGGTGCAGAAGTCCGGCGGCCCGGCACTGCTCTTCGAGAACGTCAAGGGCTCCTCCCTCCCGCTCGCCATGAACGTCTTCGGCACCGACCGCCGGCTGCTCAAGGCGCTCGGACTCTCCTCGTACGACGAGATCAGCGAGCGCATCGGCGGTCTGCTCAAGCCCGAACTGCCGCAGGGCTTCGTGGGGATGAGGGAGGTGTTCGGCAAGCTCGGCGCGATGACGCACGTACCGCCGAAAAAGGTGAAGGACGCCCCCGTACAGGAAGTGGTGCTCCAGGGCGACGACGTCGATCTGGAGGCGCTGCCGGCGCTGTTCACCTGGCCCGAGGACGGCGGCTCCTTCTTCAACCTCGGCCTGACGCACACCAAGCACCCCGAGACCGGCGTACGCAACCTCGGCCTCTACCGCCTCCAGCGGCACGACCGGCGCACCATCGGCATGCACTGGCAGATCCACAAGGACAGCCGGAACCACTACCAGGTCGCCGCGCGGCGCGGTGAGCGGCTGCCCGTCGCCATCGCCTTCGGCTGCCCGCCGGCTGTGACGTACGCCTCGACGGCGCCGCTGCCCGGCGACATCGACGAGTACCTCTTCGCCGGCTTCACCCAGGGCAAGCGTGTGGAGATGACCGACTGCAAGACCGTGCCGCTCCAGGTGCCCGCCGGCGCCGAAGTCGTGCTGGAGGGCTGGCTGGAGCCCGGAAAGACGCTGCCCGAGGGCCCGTTCGGCGACCACACCGGTTTCTACACGCCGCAGGAGGACTTCCCCGCGCTGACGATCGACTGCGTGACGATGCGCAAGCGCCCCGTCTTCCAGTCGATCGTCGTGGGCCGGCCGCCGACGGAGGACGGTCCGCTCGGGCGGGCCACGGAGCGGTTCTTCCTGCCGCTGCTGAAGATCATCGTGCCCGACATCGTGGACTACCACCTGCCCGAGGCGGGCGGCTTCCACAACTGCATGATCGTCTCGATCGAGAAGAAGTACCCGAAGCACGCCCAGAAGGTGATGCACGCTATCTGGGGCGCGCACATGCTCTCGCTGGAGAAGCTGATCGTGGTCGTCGACGCCGAGTGCGACGTACGCGACATCCACGAGGTGGCCTGGCGGGCGCTGGGCAACGTCGACTACGCGCGCGACCTGACCGTCGTGGAAGGGCCGGTCGACCATCTCGACCACGCCTCGTACCAGCAGTTCTGGGGCGGCAAGGCCGGTGTCGACGCGACCGCGAAGCTGCCCTCGGAGGGCTACACACGCGACGGGGGATGGCCGCACGAGATCGTCTCCGATCCGGACGTGGCCTCGCTCGTCACCCGGCGCTGGAAGGAGTACGGACTGTGAGCGGGGACGCCGTGAGCGGCGACGCGGCGACGGGCGGCGGAGCGCGGGCCGAGGCCGGTGCGCGCACCGAGTCGGGAGCGCACGCCGGGGCCGGTGCGCCGGAGGGACGCGGCGAGGGCGGAAGCGGCGGCGTACGGGCCTTTCTGCGCCTGGTGATGATCGAACACTCCGTCTTCGCCCTGCCGTTCGCCTACATCGCGGCGCTCAGCGCGATGTTCGGGCACGGCGGCACCGTGCTGTGGCGGGAGTTGCTGCTCGTGACGGTCGCCATGGTCGGGATGCGCACCTTCGCCATGGCCGCGAACCGGATCATCGACCGCGAGATCGACGCCCGCAACCCCCGCACCGCGGGGCGCGAACTGGTCACCGGCGCACTGTCCGTACGCTCCGCCTGGGCGGGCGCGCTCGTCGCCCTCGCCGTCTTCCTCGGGGCGTGCGCGCTGCTCAACCCCCTGTGCCTGGTGCTCGCCCCGGTCGCCGTCGTACCGATGGTGGTCTATCCGTACGGGAAGCGCTTCACCGACTTCCCGCACGCCATCCTCGGACTGGCGCAGGCCATCGGCCCGATCGGCGCGTGGATCGCGGTCACCGGCGCCTGGTCGTGGGACGCCGTCGTGCTGGGGCTCGCGGTGGGCGTGTGGATCGGCGGCTTCGACCTGATCTTCGGCTGCCAGGACGTGGCGGCGGACCGGGCGCACGGGGTGCGTTCCGTACCGGCGCGGTTCGGCATCGCGGCGGCGCTCTACGGTGCGCGCGGCAGCCATGTCGTGACGGTGGCGCTGCTGGTGCTGTTCGGCGTACTCACCGGGACGGGGCTCTTCTACTGGCTGGGGCTGCTGATCGTCACGGCGGCCTTCGTCTACGAGCACTCGATCGTGCGACCCGGCGATCTCTCCCGCCTCAACCGGGCGTTCTTCACGGTCAACGGCTTCATCGGCATCGCGCTCTTCGTCTGCGCGCTGCTGGACCTGGTGGTGCGCGGCCTGGGCGTCTGAGGCCCCTCACTGCCGATAGGTCACCGCCGGTACGTCACCGCCGGTACGTCACGGCCGATACGTCCCCGTACCGGCGGCGCCTCAGTGCCAGTCGGGTCTGCCGCCCCCGGCCGTACGCGTCGAGGAGGTCATGAACGCCGCCAGCACGCCGCCGATCAGACCGAAGAGATGCCCCTGCCACGAGATGCCGCTCTCGGTCGGCAGCACGCCCCACAGGATCGAGCCGTAGAACACGGCGACGACGCCGCCCAGCGCCACGTCCGTGATCCGGCGGTCGACGAAGCCCCGTACGAGCAGATAGCCGAAGAGCCCGAAGATCAGCCCGGACGCCCCCGCCGTGTTGCTGCCGTCCGGTGCGATCAGCCACACGCCCAGACCGCTCACGACGATGATCGTCAGCGCGACGGCCAGGAACCGCCCGGTGCCGCGCAGCGCCGCGAGGAAGCCCAGGACGAGCAGCGGCACCGTGTTGGCGATGAGATGGCCGAAGCCGAAGTGCATGAAGGCCGCGGGGACGATGTCGATCAGTTCGCTCTGCTTGCGCGGCACGATGCCGAAGGTGTCCAGCGAGTTGCCCGTGGCCTGGTCGAAGAACTCCAGCACCCACAGCAGCGCGGTCCAGAGCAGGATCAGCTTGGCGGCAGGCCAGGCGCCGGCGCGCCGTGGTGATCTGTCGCTGCTCGTGCGGTTGATGTCCGGTCCTGATCCGTACGCCATCGAGTCTCCCCTGAGAGACAGTGCGCGGAGCCGATGCCTCCGACCATGGAACGTGGCAGGAGGCACCCGGAGTTCCGTCCTCCGGGATCCAGGATGGCGTCAGAACCGCTCCGTGCCCAGAGCGCCGTACATCAGCGCGGCCACGAGGTCCTGCGGTTGCAGCTCTTCCGTGCCGCCCGGCGCGGTCACGGCGACGGCGTCCCCGCCGCTGAACTCCAGGCGCAGCGGCAGATGCGCGCCGCCGCCGGTGAACTGTCCGAGGTCCAGGGTGAGCGAGGTGAGCTGCCCGCGCCGGATGGAGAGATCCGCCACGATGTCGCCCTGCGGCACGCGCCGCGGGGCGATCTCCGCGCCGAGCGGCCGCAACGCGGCGACCAGGTCCTTCGCCGCCTTCTTCCCGGGGAGCGTGAGCCGTACGTGCTCGGCGCCGCCCCGCTCGCCCCGGGCGTCGAACTCGGCGTGCTCGCGCAGCAGTTCCTGTACGCCGCTGATGAACTCGCGCTGGGACTGGCCGTTCAGGGCCGAGCCGACGGTCACGGCGTCCCGGATCTCGCGGCTCCGCCGGGCCTGCTCGCTCTCCTCGTGCTCCTCGCTCGCCGCGTCCCCGTTCCCGTCGCCGTCGCCGTCGCCGTCGCCGTGCTTGCCGCCGTCGGCTTCCGCTTCGTCCTCGTGGTGCTTGCGCTGCTGCCGTTCCGCCAGGGTCTCGGCCGCGCGCGCGAAGTCGTCGAAGGTCTCCGGATCGGCCCGTACCCACTTGCCCTTCAGGGCGTCGCGCGCGGCCCGCAGCGAGCCGGGCAGATCGTCGGCGAGCGCGACGATCTCCGAGACGGCACGGCGGGCGCGCTTCGACCCCTCGGTCTGCTCGACCAGATCCTCCAGATCGGCGCGCAGATACAGCCTGTCGTCCACGGACTTGACGGCCGCCACGTCCTTGCCGCCGAAGTTCACGGCCGCCGCGACGTTCGCCGCGTCGGACTTCGGCAGCTCCTTGAGCGGCGTCTTCTCCTCCTCGTCCCCCGTACCGGCGGAGAGGGTCACCTCGGCCCGCGCGAGCCGCAGCGCCGCCTTGTCCAGGGCCTTGTCGGTCGAGTCGCCGTCGTCCGCGTCGCCCTTCCCGTCACCGTCGCCCTTCCCGTTTCCGACCTGGGCGAGGAACTCCCGGGCCTGGCGCGGCGATCCGTCGACGGACGCGATGACGGTGGCGGCCGGCTGGTCGCCGAGCTTCACCACGGCGTTCCGCACCTTCATCCCCGTCGTGAGCCGCTCCGCCGAACTGCACGCGGACACGGAGGCGGCGAGCAGCGCCGCACAACTCACCGCGGCGGCGGCGCGAACGGTCGTACGGGAACCGGACGGCGGGCGGAAGAACGGCATGCCCGCAGCCAACCGCACAACGGGCCTCCGACGCCAGTCGGTCCAGGGGAACGCGGTCCGCCCTACGAGGACGCGTCGCCGCCCCGCGCGTCCCCGCCCCGCGCCCCCAACTCGCCCTCCCAGCGCGGATAGAGCTTGTGCGCCACGCCCGCCGCGTCCAGCGCCCGCCCGGCCACGAAGTCGACGAGACGCTGCACCGTGCTGCCTCCCGCGTAGAAGGCGGGCGACGCCGGGAGCACCACCGCCCCCGCCTCGTCCAGCGTGACGAGATGCCGGAGCGTCTGCCCGTGCAGCGGTGCCTCCCGTACGGCGACGACGAGCGGACGGCGCTCCTTGAGCGTCACCGAGGCCGCCCGCTGGAGCAGATCCTTCGACAGCCCGAGCGCGACCCCGGCCACACACGCGGTGCTCGCGGGCACGATCAGCATTCCCCGCGCCGGATACGACCCGGAGGAGGGCCCGGCCGCGAGGTCGCCGGCCGCCCAGTGCCGTACGCCCGAGACGTCCGCGTCGAAGGCGTCCGGGGTCCCGTCGGCGCCGAAGGAGAGCCAGCGGCGCAGATCGTCCTGGGCATGGGCGTCGCGGAAGGGATGGCCCGTCTCGTCCAGGATCGTCAGCCGCGCGGCCCGGCTCACCACGAGGTCCACGGCCTCCCCGGCGTGCAGCAGCGCACGGACCACGGCGGCCGCGTACGGGGTGCCCGAAGCGCCGGAGACACCGACGATCCAGGGCCTGCGCGGCGCGGAGGTTCCGGTCGTGGCGGTCACGACACCGAGCCTACGCGGGGCGGACGGCGACGGCGGCGGGGGCCGGGGTCGGACTCCGGCCGGCCCGCCGGGGACGCACGGGAGGTCCCGGGGAGCCGTTGAGGAAGGGTGTCTGAGGGCGAGCCGTCCCCATGCCTTAGATTCGTTACCGGAGATTTCGCGGAGCCCACGGTTCCCTGCCCTCGGCGGGGAGACGCCGTCGTCCCCTGCCCGGCACGGGACACCCCGTCCCCCGCCCCGCGGAGAGACCCGTCACCAGCCCCGCGGGGAGACCTCGTATTCGGCAACGGAGGCACCAGGACCCATGGACGCGGTGGACAGGCAGCTCATCCAGGCGCTGCGGGAGAACGGCAGGGCCTCGTACGCCGAACTGGGCCGGCTCGTCGGCCTCTCGGGACCCAGCGTGACCGACCGCATCAACCGCCTGGAGACCGCCGGTGTGATCACCGGCTACCGCGCGACGGTCGACGCGCCCTCGCTGGGTCTCGGCGTCACGGCCCTCATCGGGATCCAGCTCACCGACGCCACCGACCACGAGGACGTCGCGGGCCGACTGCGCGACCTGCACGAGATCGAGGACTGCTGGTTCATCGCCGGCGACGACTCCTTCATGCTCAAGGCCCGCGCCTCGGACGTGGACGCGCTGGAGATCCTCATCCGCCGGCTCTCCGGCACCAAGGGCGTCTCCCGTACGCGTACGACGGTGGTGCTGAGCACCAAGTGGGAGAACCGCGTGGGCGATCTGCCGCAGGAGAGCTGACGCCGCATCGGCGGCCGTGGCCCATGTACCCGTGGAGACCGTGCCGCCGGCCCGTGTGCGCGCGGTGCGTCCGCCCGCCGCACACCCGGCAGGAGCGCACCGGCGGCGGGGAGTAGGCTCAAAAGGGCGCTGCGAAGCAGAAATCCGAGGAGGGCGACGCATGGACTCTGGGCTCAAGCGCGAGCTGGAGGAGAAGGTCCGCGCAGGTGAACGGCTGACGCGCGAGGACGGCATCGCCCTCTACGACTGTGACGACCTGGCCTGGCTCGGCGGCCTCGCCCACGAGGTGCGAACGCGCAAGAACGGCGACATCGTTCACTTCAACATCAACCGCCACCTCAACATGACGAACGTGTGCACCGCGTCCTGCGCGTACTGCTCGTTCCAGCGCAAGCCGGGCGAGAAGGACGCGTACACGATGCGCATCGAGGAGGCGGTGAAGCTCGCCAAGGCGATGGAGGGCGAGAACCTCACCGAGCTGCACATCGTCAACGGGCTCCACCCGACCCTGCCTTGGCGCTACTACCCGCGGTCGCTCAGCGCGCTCAAGGAGGCCCTCCCGGAGACGGTCTCGCTGAAGGCGTTCACCGCCACCGAGATCCAGCACTTCGAGAAGATCTCGGGCATGGACGCGAGCGACATCCTCGACGTCCTCATCGAGTCCGGTCTGGAGTCGCTGACGGGCGGCGGCGCCGAGATCTTCGACTGGGAGGTCCGGCAGCACATCGTCGACCACGACACCCACTGGGAGGACTGGTCGCGCATCCACCGCCTCGCCCACCAGAAGGGCCTCAAGACGCCCTGCACGATGCTGTACGGGCACATCGAGGAGCCCCGGCACCGGGTCGACCACGTGCTGCGCCTGCGCGAACTCCAGGACGAGACGGGCGGGTTCCAGGTCTTCATCCCGCTGCGCTACCAGCACGACTTCGTCGACATGCAGGACGGCAAGGTCCGCAACAAGCTCCAGGCCCGTACGACGATGGCCACGGGCGCGGAGGCGCTGAAGACCTTCGCCGTCTCGCGGCTGCTCTTCGACAACGTGCCGCACGTGAAGGTCTTCTGGGTCATGCACGGCGTCCAGACCGCCCAACTCGCCCTCCAGCACGGCGCGGACGACATGGACGGCTCCGTCGTCGAGTACAAGATCACGCACGACGCGGACAACTACGGGACGCCCGACAAGCTCACCCGCGAGGATCTGCTCGACCTGATCCGCGACGCGGGCTTCCGCCCCGTCGAGCGCAACACCCGCTACGAGATCATCCGCGAGTACGAGGGGCCGGACCCGGAGCGCCGCGAAGCTCCCCAGCCGATGCGGATCTGAGGGTCGCCTGAGGCGCCGCCGCCGGGGTGCCCGCGGGCGCGGTGCCTGAAGGCGGCCCGGCGGGGGTACCCGCGGCCGCATGCCGGCACCGCGCAAGCACCGCACCGGGCCCGAAGCCGGTTCCGAAACCAAGGCCGGTCCCGGAACCAAGCCCGGTCCCGGAGACCCCGAGGACGCCTACACCGCCGAGCCCTTCCTGCCCTCCGGGCGCAGGCGGGGCCAGGCGGGCCTCGACTCCCTTCGTGAGGCCGCCGCGCACTGCCGCGGATGCCCGCTGCAACCGCGACGCCACCCGGACCGTCTTCGGCGAGGGCGATCCACGTGCCCGCGTGCTGCTGCTGGGCGAGGCGCCCGGCGACAAGGAGGACCGGCAGGGCCGGCCCTTCGTGGGCCCCGCCGGCGGTGTGCTGAACCGGGCGCTGGAGGAGGCGGGCATCGACCCGTCGCACACGTACGTCACCAACTCCGTCAAGCACTTCACGTTCCAGTACGCCTCGGGCGGGCGCGGCAAGCGCCGCATCCACAAGGCGCCCAATCTGCGCGAGATCTCCGCGTGCGGCCCGTGGCTCGCCGCCGAACTGGCCCTGACCGGCCCGGAGTTGATCGTGGTGCTGGGAGCGACTGCGGGAAAGGCGCTGTTCGGCTCCTCGTTCCGCGTGACGAAGGAGCGCGGCGCACTGCTGGAGCGGGAGGTGCACGGGCGCGGCGAACGCCTCGTCGCGACGATCCATCCCTCCGCCGTGCTGCGCGCCGACGAAGCGGACCGCCAGGCCGTACGGGACGGCCTCGTCGCCGATCTGCGGGTGGCGGCCGACGCACTGCGGGGCGGGTGAGGCGCGACCGCACGGTCATGTCTCACCCGCCCCGGGACGCCCGGTGCGGTCAGCGCGGCACGGCCGCCTGGTCCTTGCCCTGGCCCTGCTGCGACCCCTGGGACGCGGGAGCGGGCCCGGCGGGCCGCCCCAACTCCTGCGCGGAGTACGGCTTCGTGCGGTGCTGCTCGACCGTCCGCGAGCGTGCGGCGTGCGGGACGGTCGCCAGCCGCGGCTCCGCCAGCCGCCGCTGTACGCCCTGCACGACGCGCTGCGCGGCGAAGGTCGCCCCGTACACGAAACGCATCGACGGGCCGAACGACGGCGTCGCCAGCAGGCCCGCGAAGAACAGCCCCGGGTGCGACGACTCGAACCGGGCGTTGAGTTCGGGGGCGTCGCTCGTCCCGACGCGGTGCAGGATGCCCCGTACCGAGTCGTCCAGCATCGACAGCCGTGCCAGCCGCGGCGCGAAGCCCGTGGCTGCCACGACGTGGTCCGTCTCCACGGTGCGCACGACGCCGTCGGTCGACTCCAGCCGCAGCCGCACCCGGCCCCGTACCTCCTCCGCGGAGCTGAGCCGGCTGCTCAGCAGCACCGGAACGGCGAACTCGAAGCGGTCCCGCAGCCACCAGGCACCGGCCGGCCCGAGCGCGGTGCGCGCGATGTGCTGGCGCAGCGTCGCGGGCAACTTCCGTACGGCCCAGGGCATTTCGGAGTAGACCCAGCTCGGCCAGCCGGTGCCGAGGCCGCAGTGCGGATCGCGCATCGCCTTGACCAGGGAGCGCTGGAGGGGCTGGGGCGGCGAGTTCCAGTTGATGCGGTCGGCGCGGGCCACGACCCGTACGTGCGCGCCCTCCTCGGCGAGCAGCGCCGCGGTCTCCAGGGCCGCCTGCCCGGCGCCGATCACCGTCACGTCCTTGTCCCGGAAGCGGCTCAGCTCGCGGTGGTGGCTGCTGTGCGAGACGAGCGCGGACGGAAGCTTCCGCAGCGGTCCGGGCTTGTGCACGAACGGCATGACGCCGACGGCGGCGACGACGGTACGCGTCACCAGCACCTCGCCCTCGGCGGTCTCCACGCGGAACCCGCGCGCGCACGGGACGACCGACGTCACGGTCTGCTCGTCCGCCGCCGGGGCCGCCCGCTGCCCGAACCACTGCCCGTACTCGGTGAACGTGGCCAGCGGCAGCGGTCTCCCGTGCTCGACGGTGACGCCGCGCGCGGAGCAGTAGGCGGCCAGCGTGTGCGTGCCCGCCGGGTCGGAGAGGTTGGAGGACCACGGCTCGGACTTCAGATGCATGCCCGCGGGCATGTGGTCCCGCCATGAGGCCATGGGACGGCCCAGGACGCGCAGGTTGAGACCGGCGGCCGCGGCGTGCGAGGCGATGGAGAGGCCGTAGGGGCCTGCGCCCACCACTACGAGGTCGTACATGCGTTTCCTTCTCTCTGATCTTTCACTGACCGCTCGCCACGAGCGGTGCGGAACTGCGGTACGGACGGCGGCTCCTGAGCCGGCGCGGGCTGCGCCGCCGCGGAGCGGCCGACGACGTGCCATGCCTTGAGCGCGCCGCGTACCAACCAGGCGCCGGCCATGGCGAAGAACGGCCGCGGGTCGTCGGCCGCGAACCAGGCACGCTCGACGCGGGTACGGCGGCGAGGGAACGTCCGGCGAGCGAACCCGCGGCGCGGGAATCCGCGGGACGCGCCGCCCCCGTGCCGTACGGACTCGGCCGCCGTCCCCGTCGTCGCCGCCGGGGTCCGCCGCGCCGCGCCCCGGCGCGCCCCCCGAGGAGCCGTGATGAGGGACGCCCCCGTGGCCAGCGCCGACAGCAGCGCGTAGTTCTCGGCGACGAACACCCGCCCGGGACCGCCCCGTTGCTCCGGTACGGCACGCCCCGTCAGATGCAGATGCTGCGCGCGGACGACGTCCAGCCCGCCGTCGTCCGTGAACAGCCGGAACTGCGCGCCGGGGCGCGGGTTGAAGTCGAGCAGGTGGTACGTGCCCGTCCCGGGGTCGAACCGGAAGTCGAGGTCGAGGACGCCCCGGTAGCCGATGCGCGCCGCGAGCCGGGCCGCGGCCTCCTCCACGTCCCGGTTGGGCAGCCAGGTGCCCAGCGCGGTCAGACCCGTGCGGGGCGGCCAGGACAGCTCCTTGCGTCCCGCGCCGCCCATGAGGAAACCGCTCTCGCCGTCGGCGTATCCGTGGAAGAACCAGTCCGTCGCGCGCCCCGGCGGCAGCCGCCGCTGGAGCAGCAGTCGGCTGCCCGCGTGGGTGCCGCGCTCGTACAACTCCCGTGCGGCGGCGGGCGTCCGTACGAGCGTGGTGCTGCGCATGCCCTTCGGCAGCAGCCACGGCCGGCTCCACTTGGCCACCACCGGGAGCCCCAGCAGGGCCGCTTGGTGTGCGGCCTCGCCGCCGCTGCCCGGCGTCACGGTGACGGGGTGTGAGATCCCGGCGTCGCGGCAGAGTTCGGCCAGCCCGGCCTTGTCGGCGACGCGTGCGGGCAGACCGGGCGCGGTGTCCGGCAGCAGGAAGCGGCCCCGCAGCCGCTCCGAGAGCGCGGAGACGGCGATCGCGCCGCGGTCGTCCAGGGCGATGAGCACGGACGGTCTGCCGATGGCGTCCCCGATGCGGCACAGCGCGCGTTCCAGTTCCTCGTCGGGAGTGCCGTCCGGGACGACGTGCGGAAGACGGCCCGAACTGCCGTACTGCGGAAGGGGATGCAGGCGGTGCACGAACCGCGAACGGTCCACCGGTCCGGGCGCCGCCTCCGCGACATGCACCTCGATCCCCGTCCGCCCGAGAGAGCGGATGGCCCCCAGCGTCCCGTGGTGGAACGGATTCGGGTCGAGCCGGAGCAGCAGGGCCGGGACTTCCGTGGCGAACGGCGGCATGGGTATGTCCTTGCATCACGTATCGGACGAACAGGGCGAAAATATCCCCATTGGGCTATCAGACCGCACCTCGCCGTCCCGGAGGGTGAGGTCTGAAATGCGTGTTTCGCGGCCAGGGAGGCCGTCGAAGGACCGGGAGGATCGATGCAAAGCGCCAAACGCCGTGGATACAAAGGGATCTGCGGCGTCGCCGTCGCCGCCGGGCTTCTGGCTTCCTGTAGCGTCCTGCCGGTGGATCTGCCCGATTTCGAGTCGGAATCGTTCGTCCGTCACGCCGCTTCGCACGGCGGCGCCACTCCGTCCCCCGCTCCCGCGTCACCCGGGGCGAGCCCCAAGTCGTCCGGTTCCGGGCCCGCTCAGCGCTCCGCCGTCGCTCCGCTCGCACCGCTCGGCGCCTTCCTGCGCTCCGACTCCGACGGCGTACGGCGCATCACACAGCTCCAAAGCTGGCTCGGCGGTACGGAACTGAAGGTCGCTCACACGTATCTGCCCGGCGACCTGTGGTCGAACATCGAGGGCAGGCCGGAGTTCCTGCGGCCCTGGACACGGTGGCGCGAGCAGCAGAAGGACCGCTTCCTGGTGCTCAACGTGCCGATGCTGGAGCGCAACGAGGACGGGCTGCCGGACGACGAGGTACGCGGTCTGCTGCGCCAGGGCGCCGACGGCCGCTTCGACAACCACTACCGCACCCTCGCCGAACGTCTCGTACGGCTGAAGTCCCCGGACACGGTGATCGTGCTCGGCTGGGAGATGAACGGGCTCACGTACTCGCACCGTTGCGCACCCGACCCGGGGGCGTGGACGGCGTACTGGCGGCGGATCGTCAACACGATGCGGTCGGTCCCGGGCCAGCAGTTCCGCTTCGACTTCGCGCCCAGCCGCGGCAGCGACGCCTTCCCGTGGACGGAGTGCTACCCGGGCGACGACTTCGTCGACATCGTCGGGATGGACACCTACGACCAGCCCGAGGGCACGTCCTTCGACGAGCAGGTGAACGAGCCGCACGGCCTCCAGGCGCAGGTCGACTTCGCCAGGGACCACGGCAAGGCCGTCTCGTACCCGGAGTGGGGCCTCTTCCGCAACGGCGACAACCCGGAGTACGTGCGGCGGATGCTCGACTGGTTCGACCGGCACAAGCCGCTCTACCAGACGCTCACCGACTACTGCCCGCACGGCGTGTGGCAGTGCTCCGAGAACCCGGCGTCCGCCGAGACCTTCCGCGCCGCGCTCTACGCCCGCTCCGGCGGGGCGTCCGGGCCGCCCGGGGCCACGCCGTCGCCGTCGCGCACGGCGGTGCCGGTGCCGACGGAGCCGGGGTCGCGGATTCCCTGGTACGAGAAGTGCTTCGTGTACGGGCGGTACTGCGTGCGGTTCGACAAGGTGCTGCCGGACTGGTGGACGTCCGGG
>NZ_LJGW01000292.1 GCF_001751255.1 Streptomyces nanshensis
CCCCGCCCGACGCGGCTCCGCCCGACGCCGCCTCACGTGCCGCCGCGCCCGCCGTCCGCGTCCAGCGCGCGAGGGACCGTACGCGCGCCGCGGCGTCGGCGAGGCGCTGCTCCGTCAACTCGCCGTCGTGCACGGCTCGTACGAGTGCGTCGCGCAGCCGCAGAACCGTCTCTTCGTCGGACAGTCCGCCGCCCACGCACAGCGCGTCGGCGCCCGCGGCGACGGCGAGGACGCTCCCCCGCTCCAGCCCGTACGTACCGGAGATGGCCTCCATCTCCATGCCGTCGGTGACGATCAGCCCGGTGTGGCCGAGGCCCCCGTCCTCGCGTGACGCGCGTAGCAGCCCCATGAGCGCCGCGGGGCTGAGCGTGCCCGGCAGGCTCTCGTCGAGCGCGGGCAGCAGGATGTGCGCGCTCATCACGCCCTTGGCGCCGGAGTCGATCGCGGCCTGGAACGGGACGAGTTCGCGTTCGCGCAGGGTGGTCATGTCGGCGTCGATGCGGGGCAGCGCGTGGTGGGAGTCGACGGCGGTGTCGCCGTGCCCCGGGAAGTGCTTGACGACGGCGGCGACGCCCGCGGCCTGGAGCCCCTCGACGTAGGCGACGGTGTGCCGTGCGACCAGGTCCGGGTCGTCTCCGAAGGAGCGGACGCCGATGACGGGGTTGTCGGGGTTGGAGTTGACGTCGGCGGACGGCGCCCAGTTGAGGTTCACGCCGCAGGCGGCGAGCCGGCGGCCGAGTTCGTGGGCGACGTCGCGGGTGAGGCCGGTGTCGTCGACGTGGCCGAGGGCGTGGTTGCCGGGGAAGGAGGAGCCGGTACGCGCCTCCAGCCGGGTCACGTCGCCGCCCTCCTCGTCGATCGCGACCAGCACCTCGGGCCGGGCCTCGCGGAGCTGCGCGGTGAGCGCGGCGAGCTGTTCCGGGGATTCGATGTTGCGGCCGAACAGGCCCACGGAGGCGAGCCCTTCGCCCAGGTGCCGCAGCAGCCAGTCGGGCGCGCTGGTGCCGGTGAAGCCGGGTTGCAGCACGGTGAGGGCGTCGCGGGTGAGGCTCTCGGTGCCGGTTGCGAGCGTGGTCATGTGGCGCATTGTCCCTTCACTGATGGCCCTTCGCTGGCAGATCGGAGGGGGCTGAGTACGGGCCTCACCTATCCCTTCACCGCGCCGGCGGTGAGCCCGCCGACGGCCTTGCGCTGCAAGTAGAGGAAGAGCAGCAGGATGGGCACGGCGAAGAGGGAGGCAGCGGCCATGGTGGCGCCCCAGTCGTCGCCGAACGCCGTCTGGAATCCGGAGAGCCACAGGGGGAGCGTCTGCGCCCGCGGTTCCTTGTTGAGGATCAGCACCATCGGGAACTCGTTCCACGCCGTGATGAAGCCGAAGAGCGAGGTGGCCATGATGCCCGGGGCCAGCAGCGGGAAGATCACCCGGCGGAACGCCTCGGTGCGCCCGCAGCCGTCCACCATCGCCGACTCCTCCAACTCCCGTGGTACGGCGGCGACATAGCCGCGCAGCGTCAGCACGGTCAGCGGGAGCACCATCACGGTGTAGAAGAGCGTGAGCGGTACGAGGCTGTCGAGCATGTCGGCGTCCCGTACGGTCATGTAGATCGCGATCACCATCACCTCCCAGGGCGCCATCTGCGCGACCATGAAGGTCAGGACGATGCTCTTGCGTCCGGCGAAGCGCATGCGCGCGAGGGCGAAGGCCGCGAACAGCGCGATGAGCAGGGCGAGTCCGACCGCGACCAGTGTCACGGTGACCGAGTTGCGCACCAGCGTCCAGAAGTTCTCGGCCTCGACCGCTGTCCTGAAGTGCTCCAGCGTCGGGCTGGTGGGGAACCAGACCGGGCTGTCGGTGACGATGTCGCTGTTGGGCTTGAAGGCCGTGCTGAACATCCAGTACACGGGGAAGACGAAGCCCGCGAAGAGCACGAGCGCCGTCGCGTTGGGCCATACACGCGCCCAGATGCGGGCGCGGCCGCGGCGGCGTGCGCCGGTGCGTGCGGCACCGCCTCGGGCCGGTACGCCGCTCAACCGCTGTGCTGCGCCTGTCACTTCTCGTCCTCCTCTTGGCGCATCGCGATGCGCAGGTAGTACGACATCAGCGCCAGCAGGATCAGGATCGTCAGGACGGAGATGGCCGCGCCCGCCCCGTAGTGCTGGTTGCCGACGCCCTCGACGAAGGCGTAGACGGGCAGCGTCTCGGTGAGGCGGTCGGGGCCGCCCTCGTTGATGGCGAAGATGTGCGGGAACGCCTTGAAGATCCAGATGACTTCGAGGAACGTCGTCACCAGCAGGAACGGCCGCAGGAAGGGCAGCGTGACCGTGGCGAAGCTCTGCGCGGCGCCCGCCCCGTCCAGCGCCGCCGCCTCGTACAGCTCACGCGGAATGGTGGTCGTCGCCGCGTAGAGGTTGACGGCGACGAACGGCACGGACGTCCAGATGATCAGCAGCGAGATGACGAAGAACGTCGAGAGCTGCCCGCCCGTCCAGTTGAAGCCGGCCATGGAGTGGAAACCGAGCGCGTCGAGCACCCAGTTGACGACGCCGAAGCGCTGTGCGAACAGCCACTGGTAGACGGTCGTCGCGGCGATGACGGGCATCGCCCAGGCCAGGACGAGCCCCGCCGACAGCAGCAGCCGCATACGCGGCCCGAGGCGGGCGAGCAGCAGACCCGTCAGGGTGCCCAGCAGCATGATCAGTACGACGTTGACGGCGGTGAAGACCACCGACCGCAGCGTGACCCGCCAGAAGTCCTCACTGCCCAGCGCCGCGCGGTAGTTGTCCGTGCCCGCCCACTCCGTGACGTGCCGGATGAGCTGCGTCATGTTGAGGTTCTGGAAGGACAGCAGCCCGTTCATCACCAGCGGCCAGCCCAGCAGCACGGCGGTGACCGCGAGCGCCGGCAGGAGCAGCAGATACGGCAGTCTGCTCCCGGCGCGGCGCTGCCGTCCGCCTCCGGGTGCGCCGCCGCCGGACGGGCGCCGCTCGGCCGGGGTGCCCGCCGGGTCCGGTGCGCCGCATGCCGGTGGCGGCGCGTCATGGATCTGCACTGACACATCTGCTCCCGCTGACATGGTGGTTGAGCCCGGGCTGCCGGTGTGCCGGCAGTCGTGCCGCCCCCTCCGGCAACACGACTGCCGAGACCCCGGCAGCCCGGCGGGGCGTCACTGCTTCTGCGCGAGCCTCTTGTTCATCTCGCCCTCGACGGAGGCGGCGGCAGCGGCGTGCGACTTCCCCTTGAGTACGGCGGTCATGTAGCGCTTCACGGGGTTCGGCGGGTTCTCCACGGCGGCCCACTGCGGGATGAGCGGGGTGAGTCCGCCGTCCGCGACCGCGGGAGCCGCGGCCTCCGCCGCCGGGTTGCCCTCGACCTGCTTCTGCAGCGCGGACTTGTTGGGGATGACGCCGCCTTCCTTGGCGAGCGCGCCCTCGAACTTGTCGGAGAGCGCGATCTTGAGGAACTCCTTGGCGAGTTCCTGCTTCTCGCTGCCCGCGGCGACGGCGAGGTTGGAGCCGCCGAGGAAGACGCCCTCGGGCTTGTCCGCCTTCTCACCGGGGATGGTGAAGTACCCGATGTCCTTCTTGATCTTCGGGTTGGCCTCGACGGCGGTGGCCGCCTCCCAGCCGAGCCCGATGAACGCGCCCGTCTTGCCCTTGGCGAAGACCTCGGCCTGCTGCGGGGTCGCCTCGTCCTTGTCCTTGGGGGCCTGGGAGTACGAGGCGTACTTCTCGTACAGCTTCATGGCGGAGGCGACCTTGGGGTCGTCGAGGTTGGAGACCCACTTGCCGCCCTGCTTCTTGACGAGGCCGGCGTTCTTGCCGATGAGCAGGCCGTCGAAGAAGTACCAGTTCTGGCCGGGGAGATAGAGCGGTTCGGCGTCGGTCTTCTTCTCGATCGCGTCGAGCGCGTCGAAGAACTCGGCGCGGGTACGGGGCGGTTCGTCGACGCCCGCCTCGGCCCAGATCCGCTTGTTGTAGATGACGGTGCGGTTGACCGTGTACCAGGGCGCCGCGTACTGCTTGCCGCCGTAGACCGCGGACTTGTTGACGGACGGCGTCCAGTCCTTGCCGACGCCCTTCTTCAGGTCCCCGAGGTCGGCGAGGCCGCCGGTCTTGGCGTACGCGGGAGTCTGGGTGTTGCCGACCTCGATGACGTCCGGCGGGTCGGACTCGGAGAGGGCGGTGGTGATCTTCTGCTGGATGCCGTTCCACTGCTGGACTTCGAGCTTCAGCTTGGCGCCGGTCTTCTTCTCGAAGGCCGCCTTGACGTCCTTCTCCCACTGCTTGGGCGTGGAGCCGTCCATGGCCCACAGCGTCAGCGTCTGGCCCTTGAAGCCGTCGGCGCCGGAGTCCGCTCCGCCGCCGGAGCCGCAGGCGGCAACTCCCGCCATCAGAGCCGCGATTCCTGTCGCGGCGATGAGTCCTCGTCTCACGGCATCCTCCCCAACGGACTGGCTGAGCTGGTCTAATGGTTTAGACCAGTCGGCAGCTTGGCCTAGACCTATTGGAGGTGTCAACGGTGCAGAACCGAGCCCGTGCTTCCGTTATCGGAACGACATCTGGGCGGGACAGTCCCGGAAGCCCTGTCACGTGCCACGATGTGAGCCGCGGAGCACAGCCGGAATCGGAGGACGTGGGCCGCAGCACCACCGCGGACGCCACAGCGTCCGGTGCCACAACCGGAGCCCCGTGCGGGCCACATGGCGCGGCCCGCGTACACGGAGAAGGCCGGTGACGGCAGCACGAGACGATCGGGAAGGCGAGCCATGAGCACGGACGGGGGCGCGGTCACCACCGCGGCAGAGCCGGAGTCGGCAGGCGGCAACGGCGGCGCGCGGACCGCTCGCGTGCCCAAGTACTACCGTCTCAAGCGGCACTTGCTGGAGATGACCGAGACCCTGCCGCCCGGCACCCCGGTGCCGCCCGAGCGCACGCTGGCCACCGAGTTCGACACCTCGCGTACGACCGTCCGGCAGGCGCTGCAGGAACTCGTCGTCGAGGGACGGCTGGAGCGCATCCAGGGCAAGGGCACGTTCGTCGCCAAGCCCAAGGTCTCGCAGGCGCTGCAACTGACGTCGTACACCGAGGACATGCGCGCCCAGGGCCTCGAACCGACCTCGCAGCTCCTGGACATCGGGTACGTCACCGCCGACGACCGTCTCGCCGCCGCCCTCGACATCCCGGCCGGCGGACGCGTGCTGCGCATCGAGCGGCTGCGGCTGGCGAGCGGCGAGCCGATGGCGATCGAGACGACGCATCTCTCACAGCGCCGCTTCCCCGCGCTGCGCCGCAGCCTGGTGAAGTACACGTCGCTGTACACGGCGCTGGCCGAGGTGTACGGGGTGCATCTCGCGGAGGCCGAGGAGACCATCGAGACCTCGCTCGCGACACCGCGCGAGGCCGGGCTGCTCGGTACGGACGTGGGCCTGCCGATGCTGATGCTCTCGCGGCACTCCCTCGACACCGACGGCGAACCCGTGGAGTGGGTGCGCTCGGTCTACCGGGGCGACCGCTACAAGTTCGTCGCGAACCTCCAGCGGCCCCCGCACGGACAGAACGGCTGAGACGGGACGAACCGGCCGAAGTCGGCCGGATCCGCCTGAAGCCGTCCGAAGCCGTCCTGAGTGAACAGCCGGGACGGCAGGGCCTGTTCGGCGCATACGGGGCGCTCGCGACCCGGCGCCCGCGGGGCCGGGCGGCGCACGTCCGCACGAAGGCAGCAAAAGGTGCCGTTCCGTTATCCGTGCAGGTAGTGACGGGGAGCGAAGCGCTCGTCTAGATTTCGTCCGCGTTGCGACAGGAGATTCCCGACGGACGGAGCCGAGGCATGCCTGCGCCACCCGAAACCCCCGAGACCGAGCCGCGGTCCGCGCTGCCCGTCGTCACGCCGACACGGGTCGTCGTAGGGCTGTGCCTCTTCGTCCCGTTCGTCGCGCTGCTGTGGGTCAGCTCCTACTCCCGGACCGAACCCACCCTCATAGGGCTGCCGTTCTTCTACTGGTACCAGATGCTGTGGGTGCTGCTCTCCGGGGCGCTGACGATGGTCGCGTACAAGCTCGTACGGCGTGAGGACGCGCGGCGGCGCGGCGAGCGAGAGGACGGTGGCCGGTGAACGGCGTCAACGGTGTGGCACTCGGCGTCTTCTTCTTCTTCTTCGCGCTCGTCACGGCGATGGGCTTCCTGGCCGCCCGCTGGCGGCGGGCCGAGAACGCCCAGAGCCTCGACGAATGGGGCCTGGGCGGACGGAGCTTCGGGACCTGGGTCACCTGGTTCCTGCTCGGCGGCGACCTGTACACGGCGTACACGTTCGTGGCGGTGCCGGCGGCGATCTACGCGGCGGGGGCCTCGGGCTTCTTCGCCGTCCCGTACACGATCCTCGTCTACCCGCTCATCTTCACGTTCCTGCCGCGGCTGTGGTCGGTCTCGCACCGGCACGGCTATGTGACGACGTCGGACTTCGTCCGCGGGCGCTTCGGCTCCAAGTCGCTCGCGCTGGCCGTCGCGGTGACGGGCATCCTCGCGACGATGCCCTACATCGCGCTGCAACTCGTGGGCATCCAGTCGGTGCTGGACGTGATGGGCATCGGCGGCGGCGAGTCGACGCACTGGTTCGTCAAGGACCTGCCGCTGCTGATCGCGTTCGCGGTGCTGGCGGCCTACACCTACTCGTCCGGGCTGCGCGCGCCCGCGCTGATCGCATTCGTCAAGGACACCCTGATCTACATCGTCATCGCGGTGGCGATCATCTACATCCCCATCAAGCTGGGCGGCTTCGACGACATCTTCGCCAAGGCCGGCGACGCGCTCTCGCAGACCAACCCGGCCACCGGGAAGCCGAAGGGCGAGGTGACACCGAGCTCTCCCAACCAGTGGGCGTACGCGACGCTGGCGTTCGGCTCGGCGCTCGCGCTGTTCATGTATCCGCACTCGATCACCGCGACGCTCTCCAGCGGCAGCCGGAACGTGATCCGCCGCAACACCACGATCCTGCCGCTGTATTCGCTGATGCTGGGCCTGCTCGCGCTGCTGGGCTTCATGGCGATCGCGGCGGGGATCAAGGTGGAGAACGGGCAGCTCGCGATCCCGCAGCTCTTCGAGAACATGTTCCCTGACTGGTTCGCGGGCGTCGCCTTCGCCGCCATCGGCATCGGCGCGCTCGTACCGGCGGCGATCATGTCGATCGCCGCGGCGAACCTGTTCACCAGGAACATCTACAAGGACTTCATCCGGCCGCACGCGACCCCGGAGGAGGAGACCAAGGTCTCCAAGATCGTCTCGCTGCTGGTGAAGGTCGGCGCCCTGGTCTTCGTGCTCGGCATGGACAAGACCGTGGCGATCAACTTCCAGCTCCTGGGCGGCATCTGGATCCTGCAGACGTTCCCGGCGCTCGTCGGCGGCCTCTTCACCCGGTGGTTCCACCGGTGGGCGCTGCTGGCCGGCTGGGCGGTGGGCATGGTCTACGGCACGGTCACGGCGTACGGCGTGGCCTCGCCGGTGCAGAAGCACTTCGGCGGCAGCAACGACGTGATTCCGGGCATCGGCGAGATCGGCTACATCGGCCTCACCGCCTTCGTGCTCAACGCGCTCGTCGCGGTCGTGCTCACCGTCGTCCTGCGGGCCCTCAAGGCGCCGGAGGGCGTCGACGAGACCAAGCCCTCGGACTACACGGCCGACGCGGGAGACCCCGGCGTAGAGGAGGAGCTGCCGGCTCCGACCGCCGCGCACTGAACGCGAACAGCATCTCCTCGTCCCACTGACGGTGCCGTTGTCAGTGGGACGAGGCATGCTCGTTCCATGGATGTCACGATCAGACCGGCACGCGACGACGAACTGGACGAGGTCGGCGAACTGACCGCCCGCGCCTACCTCGAGGACGGCCTGCTCACCTTCGGCGAGGAGGATCCGTATCTGGAGCGGCTGCGGGCCGCGCGGCTGCGAGCGCAGCACACGGAGCTGCTCGTCGCCGTGGACGCCGCCTCGGACGCGGTGCTCGGCGCGGTCGCCTTCGTGGGCGAGGGCGGTGCCTTCGGCGAGGTGGCGGCCGAGGACGAGGGCGAGTTCAGGATGCTGGCCGTACGGCCCGAGGGGCGCGGACGGGGAGCGGGCGAGGCGCTGGTGCGCGCGTGCATGGAGCGGGCGAGGGAGCGGGGGCTGCGGCGGCTGGTGCTCTCCAGCACCGGGGAGATGGCGACGGCGCACCGGCTCTACGGACGGCTGGGCTTCGTCCGGGCCCCCGAGCGCGACTGGTATCCGTACCAGGATCTCGCGCTGCATGTCTTCGTCCTCGACCTGTGAACGGGGGCGTGCCCGCGCCCGCGGTGCGCCCCTCCCGCCGAACGGCGGGCCTCCGCACGCCGGTTGGGCGCCGAGGGCCCGTTTCGGCCTTCGGCGGCGGGTTCCGACGGCCCCGCAGACGTACGGAGGGGAGCCGCGCTGCCCGCGCGGCCCCCCTCGTCGTACCCGGTGGCTGTGTCAGCCCCGTGTCACCCCTGCGTCCGCGTCAGCCCTTGCCTCCGCGCAGGCAGCCGCCGCAGTTGTGGAACGTGACGTCCCAGTGGTTGCCCTCGTCGAAGTAGACGTTCCCCGACCCGGACTGCCACTTGTTGCCGCCGATCGAAGTGAAGGTGTTCTTCACGTAGTTGGTCAGGCAGCTCGTCATGTGGAAGTCGAGCTTGTAGCCGTTCCAGTGGCTGTAGGTGCCGCTCGCGTGGCCCGTCTCGGTGCCGCCCGTGACGGTCAGGTCGCACTTGCTGGCGCCCTTGAGCGTGATGGCGCCGTCGACGGTCGCGGAGTTGACCTGCTCCAGCGAGGTGCAGTTGGACTGGTTGCGGTCCGAACAGCCGCCGCTGGAGGTGATGCTGATGCCGGCGCCGTTGAGCTTGCTGGCGGCGGCGGAGTGGCTCATCTTCGCGAGGGGCGCCGCGTCCTTGGGCTCCTCGGTGGTGGCCTCGGCGACGTAGGCGGTGGAGAAGAGCGCGAGAGCCATCGCCGATGCGCCGACGGCCGCCCGCAGAGCGATCTTTCTGTTCATGGGGGGTGGTGTCCTTCCCTGTGTCCACGTGGGAGTAGCGGGAGTTGCAGTTCGCTGATGTCGGGATCGTTCCCGGCCGTCAGCGCCGGCCGTCAGGAGGTGACGCCGCAGTCCGGGGCGTCCCAGTACTTGCTGGAGCGGTGATCCACGTGCGTGTGGTCGTCGTGGCCCGGGTAGCCCGGCCCGAGGATGCCGTGGAAGCCGTGGTTGCGGGCCTCCTTGGCGAGCGTGCACAGCGAGTGGGGCCCGGCGCCGAGGTCGGCGGAGTCACCGTAGAGATGACGACTCGAAGGGGCGCCGCCCACCTGGTCGTTGCACGCCTTGGACCGGAATCCGCTGGTGACCCGGAGCGCCTTGTCGCCCAGCGAGTGCCGCAGCGCCTCCAGCTTCCACATGGTGCGCAGCGCGTTCGACTTCGCCTGCGCGGCGCTGACGGCGCCGCCGCTCCAGTCGGAGTTGCAGTTGTTCAGCTCGGCGAAGGAGAAGTGCTTCGGCGAGCAGTCGTTGTCCTGCAGCCCGTAAATCTTGTCGTACGTGGCGGAGTCGGCCTTGCCGGTGGCCTTCACTCCGTACGCCTTCTGGAAGCGGCTCACGGCGGCCTTGGTGGCCGGGCCGAACTTGCCGTCCACGGCGATGACTTCGCCGCTCGCCGGATATCCGGAGACCCGGACCTGAAGCTCCTTGACGTCGTCGCCGGAAGCGCCCTGCGCGAGGTCGCGGTCCCAGGTGAAGCAGCCGTCCTTGGGGGCGGCGGGGCCGGCGGTCGCCACGGCGGCCGAACCCACGAGGACTGCCGCCGCGACCATGACGAGCGCCAGTACGGTCCGCGCCGTACGTCGGGGCATGGTGGCCTCCATGTCGTGTGGGGGTGGCACCAGAGCTTGTCGGGACATACGGAACGCGTCAACAACTGACAAAAACTGCCAATGGACGAGGCCACTGAATGACGGGCCGCTCGGGCGCACAGCGGTGCAGGCCGGAGCGGTGGGAGCGGAACACGACCACCGCCCGGCGCCGTCGGCACCGGGCGGAATTCATGCCTCACGCGTTATGTCTGTCATGTATCGCGGACGCCGCACCCGTTGCCGGGCGGCCGGCGGCCGGTCCGCGAAGCGGGGGTGCCGGGGCCGGCAGAGGCCAACTCCCCGCCTCCGCTTATTCGTTGGGGACGGTCTCGTACCG
Organism: Streptomyces nanshensis; assembly: GCF_001751255.1. Taxonomy (GTDB): domain Bacteria; phylum Actinomycetota; class Actinomycetes; order Streptomycetales; family Streptomycetaceae; genus Streptomyces; species Streptomyces nanshensis_A. The sequence continues at coordinate 10,214 of NZ_LJGW01000292.1, forward strand.
GGGCGTGCCTTCGGCCATCTGCCGCAGAGCGCTCTTCCGCTCCCGCTTCGAGAGCCGGTCGATGTAGAGATACCCGTACAGGTGGTCGGTCTCGTGCTGGAGGCAGCGCGCGAAGTAGCCGGTGCCCTCGACGGCGATGGGCTCGCCCTGGGCGTCCTGGCCGCGCACCACCGCGTAGTCGGGGCGCGCGAGTGCCTCGTACGCGCCCGGCACGGACAGGCAGCCCTCGTTGGAGTCGTCCAGACTGCGGCTGCCGGCGGGCAGTTCGTCCAGGACGGGGTTGCAGACGGCGCCGACGTGCCGTACGCCCTCGTCGTCGACGCAGTCGTAGACGAAGACCTTCAGATCGACGCCGATCTGGTTGGCGGCGAGCCCGACGCCCTCCGCGGCGCGCTGGCTGGCGAACATGTCGTCGATCAGCGTGGCGAGTTCACCGTCGAACGACGTGACGTCCTGGCACTCCTTGTGCAGCACCGGATTGCCGACGACCGTGATCGGACGGGCCGTGCCGCGCTCACGGTGGGCCTTCTCGCGCGCCTCGCACTCCTGCGTGTCGTCCACGAAGCCGGTACCGGCCGTGGCGGCACCGGCCGCCGCGGACACCCCGCTGATCTCCTGCTGCTGTCGCGCCATTCCGCCGCTTGCCTTCCTCGACACATGAAACCGTCGCCTCACAGCGTAGCCCGAGGACCGGGACGGCCGACCGCGGCCACGGCAGGGCCGTACCGCGCCACGGCACGTACGGGACGGGCGGACGGCAACGGCAACGGCAACGGCAACGGCAACGGCAACGGCAGACGCAACGCCCGGACCGGACACCCGCAATGAACGCCCGGGACGGACTCCGGCGACGCACCGCGGGGCTCAACACCCGGTACGCGTACCGGCGTTCAGCAGACCTCTTCCAGATCACGCCACTCGCGCGAATCCGGGCTGTCCGCGACCCAACTGTCGAGCAGCCCGCGTACGAGCCCCTCCGGCGCCGCGAGTCCGCACTCGCGCTCGGGGACCCACAGCTCCCCCGGGCCTCCGGGCGTCATGTGCCCCAGCGGGCCGGGATGCCCCGGCGAACTGTGGTCGTGCGGGTCGACGTGCGCGGAGCCGTCGCCCTCGTCCGTGGGCATGCTGCTCTCCGAGCACGTACGGCACAGCAGCCGCACCGACGAGGACCAGTCCTCCGCGGCGAATCCGGCGTCCGCGGCCAGCCGCTCCAGGGCGTCCCGGTCGGCCTCGGTGGCGGCCTGCAGCAGCACCACCCAGGTGGGCACCGGCGAGGGCGCCCACAGTTCGATCTCGTCGAAGACCGGGTAGGACGGGCCGCCCGCGGTGGTGCGTTCGCCGTGCGGCACCCCGTCGTGCAGCACCACTTCGCCCCAGCGCCGCCCCGAGGACGGCAGCGGGATGCTCTGCACCTCCACCCGCGCCGGGTCGATGCGCCGGCCCCAGACGACCTCGGCCTCGCCCTCCGGCGAGAGCCGTACGGCCGCGCTGCCGAGCTGCATCCCGGCCGGTTCGGCGACGGCCGCGGCCTGCGACTGGCCCGGTACGCGCAGTCCGTACGCCTGCCAGGCGCGGCGGGCCAGCGGCCAGTCCTGGAGGGCGGTGGCGGCGATGCCGACGTTCCACCAGTCCGGGGCGCCGGTCTGGCGCTCCAGCAGTGCGACCGCGCGCAGACCGGCGGTGCGGGCCTGCTCCCAGTCGTGCCGGAACTTGTGCAGCAGCGCGAGGTTGAACCAGGACTCCGACAGCCACGGTTCGAGATCGGCGGCCTGCGTCAGCAGGGCGTCGGCGTCCTCGTAACGTCCGTCGCCGATGAGCGCGAAGGCACGGTCCGTCGCCTGCCGCCACGAAGCGGAGGGACGGTGTCGCACCCTGCCGAAGATCCTCACGATGTTCCCGCCTGATTCCCGCCTGTTGACCGGCTGCTGTCGCGCTCGCTCCTGCTCCCGGCGCCTGTCGTCGTCGCGCACCGCACCCCCTGTGAGCACGGTCTGCGCGCTTTTCGCAGTTCCCCTCTCGCATCCAACCATGCCCGTACGGGGGGCTGCTCACTACCCGGGTGTCAACCCGGCGCCCCCCGCGCCACCACGCGTGACAGGGCTTCCACGACGCGTGGTTCGTAGTCCTGCGCGCTCCCCAGTCGCAGCCGTTCCACGGCCTGCAACGACCCCTCCACGGAAGCCTTCCCGGCGACCATGTCCTCGTACGCGTTGACGGCGCGGACGATACGTGCTGTGAGGGGCTGCTCACGGAACGGATCGGCCTGGCGTTCCACCACCACGGCGACTTCGCGCGCGACCCCGGTCTGCCGTACCACCGCGGCGCCCAGCAGCGCGATGCGCCGCTGCACCTCGGGGTCGAGCGGCTCCGTGGCGCCCGAGGCCACCGGGTCCACGAGGGAGAGCTGCCCGATGTCGTGCATGAGCGCCGCGTACTCCAGCACGGTCAGCTCCGGGTCGGTCAGCCCCAGCTCACGGCCGACGGCGCAGCTCAGTTCGGCGACGCGGCGCGCGTGCCCGTGCGGTGTGTAGCCGGCGACTTCGGTGGAGCGGGCGAGCGAGGCGATGGTCTGCCGGTTCGTGGCGCGTACGGAGGCGTAGCGGCGGAAGGAGAACTGCGTGAGCAGCAGCGGCAGACAGAACACCGGCAGCGCCCAGAGCCCGGCGACGGCCACCGCGAGCGCGATCACGGCGCCGGTCGCTCCGATGGCCGGAGCTATGCCGACGCGTGCGCGGAGCTGGCCGCGCAGCAACGGGCCGACGGGCCTGCCGGTTCGGCCCGCGGCGAAGACGGCGCCCAGCACCGCGTCGCACAGCCCCGTGAGCAGGGTGACGGCGAGCAGACACAGCGCGTAGTACGGGCCGTCACCCGCCCAGTGCGCCAACGCACCGGAGTGGACGAGGGGTTGGAAGCAGGTGGCGGCGAAGCCGACGGCGAGGACACCGCGCAGGGCGTGGCCGAGGTCGAGCGACGGGCCGCGTGCGGCGCGGGGCGCGCTGCCCACGAGCACGGCGACGATCACGACGGCGACGATCTGGAGCACGCCGTGCGAGGTGTCCCGTCCGCCGACCACGCCGAGCAGCGCATAGCCGAGGGCGCCGGCGGCGCCGACCGGGGCGCTCGTGGGAGCCCGTCCGTCCGGTTCATGCCCCGGCAACTCGACGCGCACGGCCTCGCCGACCGCGATGACCGCCGCGAACGCCAGTGCCACCCACGGCTGTTCGAGCCCGCGCCACGCGGTGACGCCCAACGCGGCACAGCCCAGGGCGATCGCGGCGGCGGAGCACAGTGCGGCGGCGAACTTCATACGCGGTACTTCATACAGGGGGACGTCCCGCCTTGGCCTCCTCGGCGGAGGGCGCGGACGACGCGGAGGGGGCAGTGGGCGCGGAAGGGGCGGATCCCTGGGGGACGTCGCCCGGCTCGCCCAACTCGCCCGACTCCGCCTCGCGTTCACGCGCACCGTACGCCGCGCCCACGGCGGCGCCCTCCCCGTCCGTACCGGCCACACCGCGCACATCACGCAGGTCCCACTCGTCCCGCGCGTCCAACTCGCCCCGTGCGTCCCGGAGTCCGTGGGCCACACCGTCGGGGCGTCCCAACTCCCGCGCGCCGCCGCGCCCGTACCGGCCGTCCCGGTCCCGCGGCCCCGGTACGTCCCCGCCGCCCGGCCGGTCCGCCGTGACGGCCGGCGACCAGCCGTACCGCTCCAGCGCGCCCGCCAGCGCCCGTACCATCCGCGGATCGAACTGCGTGCCCGCGCACCGCTTCAGCTCGGTCACCGCCGTGCCGACCGGACGGGCCCTGCGGTAACTGCGCGTCGACGTCATCGCATCGAAGGCGTCGGCCACCGCGACCACCCGCGCGAACTCGGGGATGGCGGCGCCGGAGAGCCCGTACGGATAGCCACTGCCGTCCATCCGCTCGTGGTGGTGCAGGATCGCGTCGCGCGCCTCCCCGAGGAAGGCGATGCCGCGCACCATCTCGTGCCCGTACTCGGGATGCAGCTCGATGACGCGGCGCTCCTCGGGGGTCAGCGGCCCGTCCTTGCGCAACAGCCGTGTGGGGACGCCGAGTTTGCCGACGTCGTGCAGGATGCCGGCGAAGCGCAGCGCCTCCGTGCGCTCGTCGTCCATGCCGAGTTCGCGGGCGATCATCACGGAGGCGCGTCCGACGCGTTCGCTGTGGCCGCGCGTGTAGCGGTCCTTGATGTCGACGGCCTGCACGAGCGCCCGGATGGTGGCCTGGTGGGCGCCGCGTTCGCGGTGGTACTGGGCGAAGACCCAGCAGCAGATGTACATCGGCAGCAGCACGAGGAACGCCGCGACCGGTCCGTACGTGCTGCGCCACAGCACCGCCATCATCAACCCGACGAATCCGTGCAGGAGATGGGGCGCCGCCGCCCGCTGGAACTGTCCGCGCCAGGCGGCACGCCACGCGCAGCGCTCGGCGGCCACGAGGACCGCGCCGTCGAGCACGGTGACCACGGTGCAGAACGCCACCGCGGCGAGCGCCGCCGCCAGCAGCAGACCGGGGAACTCCCCCACGAACGGCTCGGTTTGCGGGCCCGGGGCGGTCGCGGGCGCGCCGCCCACGGAAGCGCCCGCG
>NZ_LJGW01000088.1:0-809 GCF_001751255.1 Streptomyces nanshensis
GCTCCGGCCTCCTCGCAGAGCCCGGCGAGGCCGTCGCCGTGCACCACCGCGACGACGGCGCGTCCGCGGCGGCCGGAGGGGGCGCAGGGGGCGGAACGGTCGGCGGCCGCGTCCGGTTGCGCTTCCGCTTCTGCTTCCGCTTCCACCGGAGCGGTACGGCAGCCCCCGGCCGCCGACGCGGCGCCGCCCGACGCGAGATGTGTGACGCGGATGCGGTGCGGGCGTCCCGCGCCGAGGCCCGCCTCCACGGCCGCTCCCGCGTCGTCGACGTGGACGTGGACGCTCCACAGCCCGTCACCGCCGCCGACGACGAGCGAGTCGCCCATGCCGTCGAGGCGTTCGCGGAGGGCGGCCACCGCGGCGTCGTCCGCGTCGAGGAGATACATCACCTCGTACGCGCCGCCGCTCCCGTCACCGTCACCGCCGCCGTCGTTCCGCTCGTCGCGCCGCGGCGCCTCGTACGGACGGGGACGCGCGCGCTCGCTCTGTGTCCCGTCCGCCTCCGCCTCCGACCCCGAGCCGCCCTCCAGCGCCCCGGCCAGCGCGCCCAGTACGGCGACCAGACCGCTGCCGCCCGCGTCGACGACCCCGGCACGGCGCAGCACGTCGAGCTGCCCGGTGGTCTCGGCGAGCGCCTCGCGTGAGCGCTCGTGTGCGGCGCGTGCGACGTCCGCGGCGCCGGCGGCGGGGTCGGAGTCCGCGTGCCGTACGGCGGCGTCCGCCGCGGCTCCGGCCACGGTGAGCATCGTCCCCTCGACGGGGTGTGCGACGGCCTCGTACGCGGAGTCGGCGGCACGCCGCAGCGCCCG
>NZ_LJGW01000088.1:845-32530 GCF_001751255.1 Streptomyces nanshensis
CGCGCCAACTGCCGCCCGTCGCCGGGTACTTCGGCGGTGCCCGCACCGTCGGGGCGTGCCCCGCCCGGCACTTCGGACGCTTGCCCGTCCCGTACCTCGGCGTCTTCGGACCGGCGCTCACCCGCGTCCGCCTCCGCGTACACCTCGGCCATTCCGCGCAGCAACTGGGCCATGATCGTGCCGGAGTTGCCGCAGGCGCCGAGCAGCGCGCCCCGCGCCAGGGCACGCAGCGCGGGCGCCGCGGGAGCCTCCCGTTCCTGCCACTCGGCGTCGAGCGCGCGCGCCGCGGCGTCCAGCGTGCGCTGGAGGTTGGTGCCGGTGTCGCCGTCCGCGACGGGGAAGACGTTGATCGCGTCGATCTCCGCGCGCCCCTCGCCGACCGCTTCGAGAGCGAGCGCGATCCAGGTGCGCACCACGGTGGAGTCGAACGGCTGCGGCACGTGAGGGCCTCCTCCGGTTCCTGTCCGGTACGCCGCGGGCGGTGCGGCCTCCGCAGGCTAGACGAGAGCACGGAGGGGGCGTCGAGCGGAACCGGCCTGCGGGCCGGAATCGGCGCCGTGGACGCGGAGAGGCCGGGCCGCGTGGTGCCCTCACAGGCCCGTTTCGCCGTTCATGAGCAGGCGTTGTATGCTTCCCCGGTTGCCTGATGAGTATCGGGCGTCATGACCTCCCTGGTTTCGCCGGTCGATCGTTGTGCCTGCACCGCCGGGAATTTTCCGTACATGCATCTGAAGTCTTTGGAGTGACCCGTGGCTGCCAACTGCGACGTCTGCGGCAAGGGGCCGGGCTTCGGCAACAGCATCTCCCACTCGCACCGCCGCACCCCGCGCCGCTGGAACCCGAACATCCAGCGCGTGCGTGCAGTGGTCAACGGGACGCCGAAGCGCCTCAACGCCTGCACCTCGTGCATCAAGGCCGGCAAGGTCTCGCGCTGACCTGCCCCTTGGCCTAGCGGCCGGAGTGGTGCCCAGAGCAGTGCGGCCACCGAGCTGGTTGCTGAAGAAGCCGGTCCGTCGTCATGACGGGCCGGCTTCGCGCGTGCGCGGGGCGTGACGCCGGCCGTGCGTCCGCCCTCCGCGCCGCCCTCGTTTTTCCGATCCGGCCCACGGGATCCCAACTCCCGCTCCCGGACTCACCACTTCGGCGTCTCAGCTTCCGCGTCTCAGCTTCCGCGCAGCCGCCAGCCGTGGTCCACGGGCCCCAGCCCCTCCCCCAGCGGAAATCCGGCCGCCAGCGCCCCCGTCACGTACTCCTTGGCGGCCCGCGCCGCCTCCGGCACAGGCAGTCCACGGGCCAGTCCCGCCGCGAGCGCGCTCGCCAGCGTGCAGCCCGTGCCGTGGGTATGGCGGTTGTCGTGGCGCGGTGCGCGCAGCCAGTGCTCCTCGTGGCCGTCCGTGAGCAGGTCGACTGCCTCCTCCGCACCGCTCGTTCGGGCGTCGGTACCCGATCCGTCACCGTCCGTGTGACGCGCGAGATGGCCGCCCTTGATCAGCGCCCAGCGCGGCCCGTACGACAGCACGGCCGCCGCGGCCTCCCGCAGCCCCGCCTCGTTCGTGACCCGTACGCCCGTGAGCTGCGCCACCTCGTCGAGGTTCGGGGTGGCGACGGTCGCGACGGGCAGCAGCTTGGTGCGTACGGAGTCCAGCGCGTCCTGGGCGAGCAGCGGGTCGCCGTGCTTGGAGACGCCGACGGGATCGACGACGACGGGCGCCGCCACGTCCGCGAGCAGTCCGGCCACCGTCTCCACGAGTTCGGCCGAGGCGAGCATTCCGGTCTTGACGGCCTGGACGCCGATGTCGTCGACGACGCTGCGGAACTGCGCGCGCACCGCCTCTGCCGGAAGTTCCCAATAGCCCTGCACGCCAAGGGAGTTCTGCGCGGTCACCGCGGCGACGACGCTCATGCCGTGGGTGCCGAGCGCCAGCATCGTCTTCAGGTCCGCCTGGATCCCCGCGCCGCCACCGGAGTCGGAACCGGCGACGGTCAGCACCCGGGGCGGCGCGGAGCGCGCGGAAGCGGAATGGGCGGAAGTCGTCGTCATGGCACCAAAACTAGCCGTGCCTCGCGTACGGGTACGAGCCCCCCTGCACGGAAGCGGTCAGCCGCACCCACGGCGACCCGGCGACCCACCGGCCCGGCAAGCCCCAACTCCGCACGGGGACACGGCCGTCCGGACGGCGCGGACCGCCCTCCCACCGGCTCGTCGGCCCTCCTCAGTCGAAGTGGTCCCAGCCGCCGGCCCGCTCCCACGCCGCGCCGTCCACGGTCACCTGGGGCTGCGCCGTCGGTGCCAGTACCTCGCCGATCTTGCGCCAGCGCGCCGGCAGTTTGGCCGTGGCCGGGAACGTCGCGACAAGTGCGTGGTCCTCGCCGCCGGTCAGCACCCAGTGCAGCGGATCGACGCCCACCGCCTGCCCGATGTCCGACATCTGCGCCGGTACGTCGAGCGACGCGGACCGCAGATCGATGCGGACCTTGCTCGCCTCCGCGATGTGTCCCAGATCGGCGACAAGCCCGTCGCTGACGTCCGTCATCGCCGTCGCGCCCAACTCGGCCGCCGCGGGCCCCGCGTGGTACGGCGGTTCCGGACGCCGGTGCGCCTCGACGAAGGCACGCGGCGAGCGGAACCCCCGGGAGAGCACCGCGTGCCCCGCCGCGGACCAGCCCAGCCAGCCCGTGACGGCCACGGTGTCGCCGGGGCGTGCGCCCCCGCGTGTGACGGGCTCCCGGTTGCGCAGATCGCCGAGCGCCGTGATCGAGACGGTGATCGTCTCCCCGCGTACGACGTCGCCGCCGACGACGGCCGCCGCGGCGACCTGGGCCTCGTCACGGATGCCGTCCATCAGCTCCGTGGGCCAGTTCGCGGGGAGTTCGGCGGGGACGACGAGCCCGAGCAGCAGCGCCGTGGGCACCGCGCCCATCGCCGCGACGTCCGCGAGGTTCTCCGCGGCGGCCTTGCGGCCCACGTCGTAGGCGGTGGACCAGTCGCGCCTGAAGTGCCGTCCCTCCAGCAGGATGTCGGTCGTCGCGACGACTCTGCGGTCGGGCGCGGCCACGACGGCGGCGTCGTCGCCCGGCCCGACGCGCACGGCGGGCGTCGTCGTCAGCCGGGACGTCAACTCCCGGATCAGGCCGAACTCTCCGAGCTCGCCCACGGTGCCGGGTGTCCGCGCCCTTCCCCCGCGGTACTCCCCGCTGCGATGCATCAGTGCGCCCTTTCGCCTGTCTCCCGCTGCCGTACGAATCCTCCGTCACCGGCCGCGCCGCCGTGCGCCGGCCGCCGCAGGAATCCTCCGTCACCGGCCGTGCCCGAGGTCTCCCGCCGGGTAGCGGCTACGCGGTACCGTTGCGATCCCTCTCCCCCCATGATCCTCGTAGCCGCCCTGGAGGTTCCGTGGTACAGGCGTACATCCTGATCCAGACCGAGGTCGGCAAGGCATCGACCGTCGCCGACGTCATCGCGAAGCTCCCCGGAATCCTGCAGGCCGAGGACGTGACCGGTCCGTACGACGTGATCGTGCGCGCGCAGTCCGACACCGTGGACGAACTCGGGCGCATGGTCGTCGCCAAGATCCAGCAAGTCGACGGCATCACACGGACGCTGACCTGTCCGATCGTTCATCTCTAGCTCCCCCGTATGCTCGCCCGGTGAGCCGTGATCCCAGCCGGGCGTACCGCGATACAGCAGCCGACGCGACCCTCCGGGCCGCCGTCGCCGTCCCGGTGGCGCTCGCCGTTCTGACCGCCGCGGGCTGCGCCTCCGCGGACGGGGACGGCCCGGCGGCGCCCAGCCCCTCCGGCGAGGCCGCCAAGACATGCCGGTCGCTGCACGACCGGCTGCCGAAGCGTGTGGACGGGCAGCAGCGGATCACGCTCGACCCCGCCTCGAAGTACACCGCGGCGTGGGGCGATCCGGCCATCGAGCTGCGCTGTGGTGTGCCGCGCCCCGAGAAGCTCTCGCCCGGTAGTGAACATTACAACCCCACCGCAGAGGCGGCGGAAGTCAACGGCGTCTCGTGGCTGCTCGAACAGCGCGACGGCGGCTACCGGTTCACCACCACCGACCGCGTCGCCCACGTCGAGGTGACCGTGCCCGACGACTACGCGCCGGAGGTCAACCCGCTGACGGATCTCGCCCGCGCCGTACGGCAGTCGGTGCCCGAACGCCGCTGACCGCGACGCCAGAGACCACCGCTCTTTCCCGCCCCCCACGACACCCTCCGGCCCGGCCGGCGAACGGCGGCTAGCGCAGCCCCGTCTCGCGCCGCAGCGCGGCCTGGATGAGCCGGTCGACCAGCTCCGCGTAGCTCACGCCGCTCTTCTGCCACATCCGCGGATACATCGAGATGGGCGTGAAGCCGGGCATCGTGTTGATCTCGTTGATCACGAACTCGCCGCCGGCGGTGAGGAAGAAGTCCGCGCGCACCAGGCCCTCGCACGAGGCCGCCTCGAAGGCCAGCACCGCCAGTTCCTGTACGCGCTCGGTCTCCTCGGGGCTCAGCGGCGCGGGCACGATGCCGGAGGCGGAGTCGATGTACTTGGCCTCGAAGTCGTAGAAGTCGTGCGCGCTCACGGGCGGGATCTCGGCGGGAACGCTCGCGCGCGGCCCGTCCTCGAACTCCAGCACACCGCACTCGATCTCGCGCCCGTCGAGCTGCGATTCGACGACGACCTTCGGGTCGTGACGCTGCGCCTCGGCCACCGCCTCGTCGAGGCCGCCGATGTCGTCGACCTTCGAGATGCCCATGGACGAGCCGCCGCGTGCGGGCTTCACGAACAGCGGCCAGCCGTGCTCCCCGGCCAGATCCAGGATCCGCTTGCGGGCCGCGCCCGGGTCCGTACGCCACTCACGGGGCCGGATCGTCACATACGGGCCGACGGGCAGCCCGAAGGAGGCGAAGACCCGCTTCATGTACTCCTTGTCCATGCCGACCGCGGAGGCGAGCACTCCGGCGCCGACGTACGGCACTCCGGACAGCTCCAGCAGCCCCTGGAGGGTGCCGTCCTCGCCGTACGGACCGTGCAGCACGGGGAAGACGACGTCGACCTCGCCGAGCGCCTTCGGCACCGAACCGGGCTCGTGGTACGAGACCTCACGGTTGCCCGGTTCGAGGGGCAGCAGGACGCCGCCGGGCTGGGAGTCGGCCAGTTCCGCGACGCTGGGCAGCCTGCGGTTCTCGATGGCCATCCGCTCGGGTTCGTCCGCGGTCAGGGCCCACCGTCCGTCGGCGGTGATGCCGATGGGCAGCACCTCGTACTTGTCGCGGTCGATCGCGCCGAGCACGGCGCCCGCCGTGACCACGGAGATCGCGTGCTCGGAGCTTCGTCCGCCGAAGACGACGGCGACGCGGGGCTTGCGGGAGGGGCTCTGGCTGCTCATATCGCGTCGACTGTACCGTCTGGCCGCACTGCCGTCAGGGTGCGCGGGCGCCGCGTCGCCACGGCCCCCGCGGTGTGCGGGCGGGCCCGCCGCGCGCTGTCGCGGGCGACGGCGCGCGGCTCAACTGCCCTCCGGCGGCAGGGGGGTTGCGCGCCGCCGTACCCAAGCTCCGTGCGTACGAGCCGGATGCGTACGGCTCGCATGAGTACGGCTCAGACCCGCTCGGCCTTGGCGCTGCGCGACATCAGTTCCTTCAGCGCGACGAGCGGCGGCTTGCCGTCGTGGACGATGCCGACGACCGTCTCCGTGTGCGGCATCTCCACGCCGTGCAGACGGGCCAGTTCACGTACGGACTCGCAGGACTTGACACCTTCCGCGGTCTGCCGTGTGACCGCGATCGTCTCCTCCAGCGTCATGCCGCGGCCGAGGTTGGTGCCGAAGGTGTGGTTGCGCGAGAGCGGCGAGGAGCATGTGGCCACCAGGTCGCCCATGCCGGCGAGACCGGCGAAGGTGTGCGCGTCGGCGCCCATCGCCAGCCCCAGACGCGTGGTTTCGGCAAGACCGCGGGTGATCAGCGACGCCTTGGCGTTGTCGCCGAGTTCCATTCCGTCGGCGATGCCGACCGCGAGAGCGATCACGTTCTTGACCGCGCCGCCGAGTTCGCAGCCGACGACGTCGGTGTTGGTGTACGGACGGAAGTACGGGGTGTGGCAAGCGGTCTGGAGACGCTGCGCGACCGCGGCGTCCGTACAGGCCACGACGGAGGCCGCAGGACGGCGTGCGGCGATCTCCTTCGCGAGGTTGGGCCCCGTCAACACGGCCACGCGGGCGGGCTCGACGCCCGCGACCTCCTCGATCACCTCGCTCATCCGCTTCGCGGTGCCGAGTTCGACGCCCTTCATCAGCGAGACCAGCACCGTGCCGGGGTGCAGCAGCGGCACCCATGCGGCGAGGTTGCCGCGCAGCGTCTGGGACGGTACGGCGAGCACCGTGAACTCGGCGTCGCGCGCCGCCTCCGCGGGGTCCGTGGTGGCCCGTACGCGCACGGGGAGTTCGGTCTCGGGGAGGTAGTCGGGGTTGACGCGGCGGGTGTTGACCGCCTCGGCCAGCTCCGCCCTTCTGCCCCACAGGGTCACGTCGCAGCCCGCGTCGGCGAGCACCATCGCGAAGGCGGTGCCCCAGGAACCGGTGCCGAATACGGCGGCTTTCGTCACGCGTTCTCTCCCCCGGCGCCGCTCGGGGGCGCCGTGTCCTGCTGTGCCGGCCGTGCCTGCGGTGCGTCGTCCGCCCGCTGCGAGGATTCTGCCTGCTGTCCGTTCTGCGGCTGCTGTTGCGGCGGTACCTGCTCCGGCCGCTGTTCGACGGCGCGGTGATCGTAGCGCTGCGGCGGAGGGTCCTCGCCGCGGACGTCGGCGAGCTGCGCCGTGATCTCGTCCATGATGCGGTCGGTGACCGCGCGCAGCACGGCGGCGGTGGGCTCCCGTCCGTAGAACTCCGAGAGATCGATGGGCGGTCCGGCCTGGACGATGAGCGTCTTGCGCGGAAACAGCTTGATCTCGCCGCGTTTGGGATAGGGCGGCACCGCGAGATTCGCGCCCCACTGTGCGACGGGAATGACGGGCGCCCGCGTTTCCAGTGCCACACGTGCGGCACCGGTCTTGCCCTTCATCGGCCACATCCCGGGCTCCCGCGTGAGGGTGCCCTCCGGGTAGAAGGCGACGCATTCTCCCTTGTGGACGGCCTCGACGGCGGCGCGGAAGGCTCCTATGGCGTCCTTCGACTCACGGAAGACGGGGATCTGTCCGGTGCCGCGCATGGCCGTTCCGACGAAGCCGCTCTTGAAGAGGCTTTCCTTCGCGAGAAACCTCGGAACGCGCCCCGAGTTGTACTGGAAGTGGGCATAGGAAAGCGGGTCGACGGCCGAGTTGTGATTGACGACGGTGAGGAATCCGCCGGTTTCCGGAATATGTTCCGTTCCGCGCCAGTCTCGCTTGAAGAACACCAAGAGCGGCGGTTTCACCAAAACCGCGGCAAGGCGGTACCAGAAGCCGATTCTGCGGCGGGACACCCGGACACCATCTCCTCTTGCCTGTTCGAACAGCCCACGGGTCCCGGCGGCAGAACGCGGGCCTGCCGTGGCGGCGGGCGCGGAACCCCGGCACGGCGGGCGTGGGCCCGACCGGCGCGTCCGGCGTGCGCTCACCCCGGCGCGCGAGGGGCAAGTCTCACCCCGATCCCCCCACCGTGTCGAGCACACCGTCCGCCTGCGCCCGACCGGCAACGGTAGCCGGGCGCCCTCGGGACGCTTCGGGCGGCAGGTGAGAATGAGGAGGATGCAGCCACAAGTGACGCCCGTCGCCTGGACTCTCGTGATGCCGTTGAAGCCGCTGCCCCGGGCCAAGAGCAGGCTCNCGGCCACCGCGGGCGACCCGGCGCGCACCGCGCTCGCGCTGGCGTTCGCGCAGGACACGGTGAGCGCCGCGATGGCCTGTACGTCCGTACGCGATGTGGCAGTTGTCACGGACGATCAACGCGCGGCGGAGGCGCTGCGCACGCTCGGCGCGCACATCGTGCCGGACGCCCCGGACGCCGGCCTCAACGCGGCGCTCGCACACGGCGCCGCCGAGGTCCGCGCGCTCCGCCCCGACGCCGCTCTCGCGGTCCTCAACGCCGATCTGCCCGCGCTGAGGCCCGAAGAGCTGCGCCGCGTCCTGGACTTCGCCGCCCGCTTCCCCCGCGCCTTCCTCGCCGATTCCGCCGGTACGGGCACCACGCTGCTCTCCGCCCTGCCCGACAGCGCGCTCGGACCGCGCTTCGGGCCGTCGTCATCCGCGCGGCACCGCTCGTCGGGCGCGGAGGAGATCGTTCTGGCGGATGTGGAGAGCGTGCGCCGCGACGTGGACACGGCGGAGGATCTGGTGGCCGCGGAGGCGCTGGGGCTCGGCCCGTTCACGATCGGCGCCCGCCGCGCGGTCACGCCCGAGCGCGATCCCGGGACCGTGCCCGCGTGCGGCACGCAGTGACCCCCTAGGCTTCCCTGCATGCAGGCCACTTCGTACACGTTCGACGCCGAGACGCGCGCGGGCAGCGTGCTGCTCGACGACGGGACGCCGCTCCCCTTCGACGCCGCGGCCTTCGACGCGGGGGGCCTGCGGCTGCTGCGGCCCGGACAGCGGGTGCGCATCGAGGTCGAGGGCAGCGGCGAGGAACGCCGGGTCACGTTCGTGACGCTCCAGACCCTCTGACCGACGGCGCCGCAGCGCACAACTCCCCGTAAACGCCCGCCGGGCCGGACTCCGGCGGGAGTCCGGCCCGGCGCTGCGGGACGTGCGTACGCGGGTGCACGTGAACGTGCGCGCTGTACGCGGCTCTTCGGGATGCAGGCCTCGTACGGACCGTACGCACTGCACACGGCCGCGCGGGCCGTACGCGGTGTACGGGTACGTGCCTGCCGCTCAGCGCTTGCGCGCCGTCGCCCTTCTGGCGGTGGACTGGCGGNCGACGACCCGGCGACTTCCTCGCCGGAGCCTTCTTCGCCGTCGCCTTCTTGGCAGTCGACTTCTTGGCCGCGGACTTCTTGGCGGTGGTCTTCTTCGCGGTCGTCTTCTTGGCGGGTGTGCGCTTGGCGGTGGTCTTCTTCGCCGTGGCCTTCTTGGCCGGTGTGCGCTTGGCGGTGGTCTTCTTCGCCGTCGCCTTCTTCGCCGCCCCGCGCTTGGCGGCCGACTTCTTCGCCGCGGCACGCTTCGACGTCGACTTCTTGGCCGAAGTGCCGCCCGTCAGGCTGCCCTTCGGGGCCTTCTTCACGGCGACGTCGTTCCTCGGAAGCTTCTTCGCCCCGCTGACCAGTTCCTTGAAGCCGGCGCCCGCGCGGAAGCGCGGCACCGAGGTCTTCCGGACGCGCACGCGCTCGCCAGTCTGCGGGTTGCGGGCGTATCTGGCGGGACGGTCCACCTTCTCGAAGGAGCCGAACCCGGTGACCGAGACCCGCTCCCCTGCGACGACGGAACGGACGATCGCGTCCAGTACGACATCGACCGCGTCCGCGGCCTGCTGCCGTCCACCGAGCTTGTCCTGGATTGCTTCGACGAGCTGCGCCTTGTTCACGTCTTCCCCTTCGGAACTATTGCAGGAACGAATGTGTTCAAGCTTTTTCGCACGCTAGGCAGATATATACCGCGAATCAAACATGAAACGGGCGAATCACCCTTGTGCCGCAACGAACTCGCCCTTCATCGAGTTCCGTCAGCGCGCTTGCCTGCCTGTTCCTCGGGGAAGCGTCCCTCGTCGATATCCGCCATGAGCCGGTCCACGCGCCGCTCAGCGTCGGCGAGATCGTGCTTCGAGGCCGCGGTGATGACGAGCAGCTTGCGCTGCAGCGCCACCCGTACGCCCTCGGGGACTTGCAGTGTGCGCACTCGTGTGTGCGCCTCTTTCAAGCGGGCGGCGAGCCGGTCGTAGAGATCGAGTTGACCGTCGCGTTCCATGCACCGATTGTGCCATCTGGGGTGAGTTGTCGCATACCGGCTTCCCAACACGCACTCGCGCCCCACA
The DNA here is from genome assembly GCF_001751255.1 of Streptomyces nanshensis. Lineage (GTDB taxonomy): Bacteria > Actinomycetota > Actinomycetes > Streptomycetales > Streptomycetaceae > Streptomyces > Streptomyces nanshensis_A. Next base: position 10,777 of record NZ_LJGW01000088.1, read on the forward strand.
CCACGAAGGTGCGGGGCGCGAGCGGTGTTGCCGTCGTCGAGCGGTGTGACGCGTGGTGCCGGCATGGTGCGCCGGCGGTGCGTCAGGCCTGCTGCGTAAGGGGTTTGAAGGCGGGACGCCCCGACTCGTAGGCGGTGATGGCGTCGTCGTTCTTCAGGGTCAGGCTGATGTCGTCGAGTCCTTCGAGCAGACGCCAGCGGGCGTTCTCGTCGAGTTCGAAGGGTGCTTCGACGCCCGGCGCCAGCACCTTGCGCTCGACGAGGTCGACGGTGACGGGCGTGGACGGGTCGGACTCGGCCAGCTCCCACAGCGCTTCCACGGTCTGCTGCGGAAGAACGACCGTGAGCAGGCCGTTCTTCAGGGAGTTGCCGCGGAAGATGTCCGCGAAGCGCGGGGAGATCACGGCCTTGAAGCCGTAGTTCTGCAGGGCCCATACGGCGTGCTCGCGCGAGGAGCCGGTGCCGAAGTCCTCGCCGGCGACGAGCACCGTACCGCCCTTGTACGCCTCCTGGTTGAGCACGAAGTCGTCCTGCTTGCGCCACGCTTCGAAGAGCCCGTCCTCGAAGCCGTCGCGGGTGACCTTCTTCAGCCAGTGCGCGGGGATGATCTGGTCGGTGTCGACGTTGCTGCGGCGCAGCGGTACGACCCGGCCGGTGTGTGTCGTGAAGGCTTCCATGGTGATGCGTCCTCCTCAGACGCCGGCGGGCACGCGTACGTCGGTCAGATCGGCGGGCGACGCGAGGCGTCCCAGCACCGCGGTGGCGGCGGCGACCTGCGGGGAGACCAGGTGCGTACGGCCGCCCTTGCCCTGCCTGCCCTCGAAGTTGCGGTTGGAGGTCGAGGCCGCGCGCTCGCCGGGCTGGAGCTGGTCGGGGTTCATGCCCAGACACATCGAGCAGCCCGCGTGCCGCCATTCGGCTCCGGCCTCGGTGAAGACCTTGTCCAGGCCCTCCTCGACGGCCTGGAGCGCGACCCGTACCGAACCGGGCACGACCAGCATCCGCGTGCTGTCGGCGACCTTGTGCCCCTTGAGCACGGCCGCGGCCGAACGCAGGTCCTCGATACGGCCGTTGGTGCACGAGCCGACGAAGACGGTGTCGACGTCCACCTCGCGCAGCGGCTGTCCCGCGCTCAACCCCATGTATTCCAGGGCCTTCTCGGCGGCGAGCCGGGCGCCCTGGTCCTCGAAGGAGGCCGGGTCGGGCACCGTCTCCGAGAGCGGCGCGCCCTGGCCGGGGTTGGTGCCCCAGGTGACGAACGGCGCCAACTCCCCGCCCTCGATGACGACTTCGTGGTCGAAGACCGCGTCGTCGTCGGTGCGCAGCGTCTTCCAGTACACGACGGCGGCGTCCCAGTCGGCGCCCTGCGGGGCGTGTTCACGGCCGCGTACGTACTCGAACGTCGTGGCGTCCGGGGCGATCATCCCGGCGCGGGCGCCCGCCTCGATGGACATGTTGCAGATGGTCATCCGCGCTTCCATCGACAGCTTCTCGACGGCCTCGCCGCGGTATTCGATGACATAGCCCTGGCCGCCGCCCGTGCCGATCTTCGCGATGATCGCCAGGATCAGGTCCTTCGCCGTGACGTCCTCGGGCAGTTCGCCGTTGACGGTCACCGCCATCGTCTTGAACGGCGCCATCGGCAGCGTCTGCGTGGCCAGTACGTGCTCGACCTGGCTGGTGCCGATGCCGAACGCGAGCGCGCCGAACGCGCCGTGCGTGGAGGTGTGGGAGTCGCCGCACACCACCGTCATGCCGGGCTGCGTCAGTCCGAGCTGCGGTCCCACGACGTGGACGACGCCCTGCTCGACGTCGCCGAGCGGGTGCAGCCGTACGCCGAAGTCCGCGCAGTTCTTGCGCAGCGTCTCGAGCTGAGTGCGCGAGACAGGGTCGGCGACGGGCTTGTCGATGTCGAGCGTGGGGGTGTTGTGGTCCTCGGTGGCGATGGTGAGATCCGTACGGCGCACGCGGCGGCCGTTCTTGCGGAGACCGTCGAAGGCCTGCGGGCTGGTCACCTCGTGCAGCAGGTGCAGATCGATGAAGAGAAGGTCCGGCTCGCCCTCGGCGCGCGTGACGACATGGTCGTCCCAGACTTTCTCCGCGAGTGTCCGTCCCATCGCTTTCCCTCCGGCCGGCAGCGTCGCCGGCCCACATGTCGAGATCCGAATGGCACACCGGCCGCGGTCGGCCGCCGAGGGCCCCGGGCCCTGCGAGTGCGTGTGTGCGCCGCCACTCCAGGGTGGCGGGTGGCGCCGGAAAAGGAACTTGCGTTTCACACTCTGAGACGCGAGTATCGACGCATGGACAACTCTAGCGGCGTCGGCGTTCTCGACAAGGCGGCTCTGGTACTGAGCGCTCTGGAGTCCGGTCCGGCCACCCTCGCCGGGCTGGTCGGGGCGACCGGTCTGGCCCGCCCGACGGCACACCGCCTCGCGGTGGCACTGGAGCACCACCGCATGGTGGCGCGGGACATACAAGGGCGCTTCATCCTCGGGCCGCGCCTGGGCGAACTGGCCGCCGCGGCGGGCGAGGACCGCCTGCTGGCCTCCGCCGGGCCCGTACTGACACATCTGCGCGACGTCACGGGCGAGAGCGCGCAGCTCTACCGGCGCCAGGGCGACATGCGCATCTGCGTCGCCGCGGCCGAGCGGCTGTCCGGACTGCGGGACACGGTGCCGGTCGGTTCGACGCTGCCGATGAAGGCCGGGTCCGCGGCACAGATCCTCATGGCCTGGGAGGAGCCCGAGCGGCTCCACCGCGGCCTTCAGGGCGCCCGCTTCACGGCGACGGCGCTCTCCGGCGTACGGCGCAGGGGCTGGGCACAGTCCGTGGGCGAGCGCGAACCGGGCGTCGCCTCGGTCTCGGCGCCCGTGCGCGGCCCGTCGAACCGCGTCGTCGCCGCCGTCTCCGTCTCCGGGCCCATCGAGCGGCTCACGCGGCACCCCGGCCGTATGCACGCGCAGGCGATCGTCGACGCGGCGGCCCGGCTGAGCGAGGCGCTGCGGCGTACGGCGGGCTGAGCGCCCGGTCACTCCCCTCTGCGGGAGCTCCGCCAAGTCCCCACGGCCGCACCGCTGTTGCGGCCCCCGGTCGTATGCGGCCGACGCCGGCCACGGCGAACGCGCCCTGCGGCGGCCCGTGTTGGCGGAAGTAAACTCAACAGAAGTGCAGACAGCGGGAGTTGAGGCTCCGGGCGCGCCTCACTCCCGTACGGGGCGGACGGACCGCGCACACGGAAAAGCCCCCCGCATGATGCGGAGGGCTTCCCATCGAGTACCCCCGACCGGATTCGAACCGGCGCTACCGCCTTGAGAGGGCGGCGTGCTAGGCCGCTACACAACGGGGGCCCCAGCCTGGCCGATGACGACCTCCGTCTCCATCGGCCCGTACCCCCGACCGGATTCGAACCGGCGCTACCGCCTTGAGAGGGCGGCGTGCTAGGCCGCTACACAACGGGGGCCTCGATCTTGTGACTTACGTCTCTGACGCCTGTGCAATGCGCCGAAGTCACGATCGCGCTGGGCTACCAGGACTCGAACCTAGACTAACTGAACCAGAATCAGTCGTGCTGCCAATTACACCATAGCCCACCAAAACGCAACCCCCAGAAGCGCTGTGCTCAGCGGGGATCTTGTCCGGGTGATCGCCTACCGGTCGGGCCTTGCGGCCTCGCCCCGTTCGGCGACAGGAAGAACAGTACCCGATCGGCGACGGCGCTCCAAAACGGGTTCCGTCCGGCCCCGGCGCCGCTGCGAACGCCCGCCGCGAGCACACGACCAGCAGCGCACGGGCGCCCGTGCGAGCGCTGTGCGGCCGCCGTGCGAAGGTCTCCGGCAGCTCCGCCGCCGTGGCCCCGCGGGCCTCCAGCGGCCCGTGGCGGCGACGGCGGCGTCCGGAACGGACGGCTCAACGAGAGCCGCCCGCCCGGTCGTTGAGGCGGTGAGCGGTCCCGTACGGCGCTCAGCAGCGGCCCCGGCGGAGCCGCCCCGACCTCGTCAGGCCGCGTCCAGCTTCGCCAGCGCCGCGTCCACCCGCGCCAACGTCCGCTCCCTGCCGAGGACTTCGAGGGACTCGAAGAGCGGGAGGCCGACCGTACGGCCCGTGACGGCCACGCGGACGGGGGCCTGGGCCTTGCCGAGCTTCAGGCCGTGCTCCTCGCCCGCCGCGAGCACCGCCTCCTTGAGCGCCTCCGCCTTCCAGTCGGCGTCGGCGAGCTTCGTACGGGCCGTACGCAGCACCTCCTCCGCGCCGGGCTTCATCGCCTTCGCCCAGGACGCCTCGTCCTCCGCCGGCTCGTCGAGGAAGAGGAAGTCGACGTTCGCGGTGATGTCGGAGAGGACCGTCAGCCGGGTCTGCGCCAGCGGGGCCAGCTCCTCGAAGGCCGCCTGGTCGAAGTTCTCCGGCGCCCACGGTGCGTACGGGGCGCTCAGCCAGGGCGCGCACGCGGAGACGAAGCCGGCGAGCGGGAGCTCGCGCAGATGCGTGGCGTTGATCGCCTCGCACTTCTTCAGGTCGAAGCGGGCCGGGTTGGCGTTGACGTCCGCGATGTCGAAGGCGGCGATCATCTCGTCGAGGGTGAAGATGTCGCGGTCCTCGGCGATCGACCAGCCCAGCAGCGCAAGGTAGTTGAGGAGGCCCTGCGGCAGGAAGCCGCGCTCGCGGTAGAGGTTGAGGGACGCCTGCGGGTCGCGCTTGGAGAGCTTCTTGTTGCCCTCGCCCATGACGTACGGGAGATGGCCGAAGACCGGGGTGGTGCCGTTGCCGACGCCGAGCTGTGCCAGGGCGCGGTAGAGGGCGATCTGGCGCGGGGTGGAGGAGAGCAGGTCCTCGCCGCGCAGCACGTGTGTGATCTCCATCAGCGCGTCGTCCACGGGGTTGACGAGCGTGTACAGCGGGGCGCCGTTGGCGCGGACGATGCCGTAGTCGCTGACGTTCTCCGGGGAGAAGGTCAGCTCTCCGCGCACCAGGTCGGTGAAGGTGACCGGCTCGTCCGGCATCCGGAAGCGGACGATGTGGGTGCGTCCCTCGGCCTCGTACGCGGCGATCTGCTCGGCGGTCAGCTCCCGGCACTTACCGTCGTAACCGGAGGGCCTGCCGGCCTTGCGGGCCGCCTCGCGGCGCACCTCCAGCTCCTCCGCGGTGCAGTAGCAGGGGTAGGCGAAACCGCCCTCCTGGAGCCTCGCGGCGACGTCCGCGTAGATCTCGCTGCGCTGCGACTGCCGGTACGGACCGTGGGGGCCCTGCGGGCCGCTGCCGCCGGAGACAACGTCGAACGCGGTGGGGCCCTCGTCCCAGTCGAGGCCGAGCCAGCGCATGGCGTCCAGGAGCTGCTCGTAGGACTCCTCGGAGTCGCGGGCGGCGTCGGTGTCCTCGATACGGAAGACGAGGGTGCCGCCGTGGTGGCGGGCGAACGCCCAGTTGAACAGGGCGGTGCGGATCAGTCCCACGTGAGGGTTGCCCGTCGGGGAGGGGCAGAACCGTACGCGTACGTCCTTGGTGACGGCCGTGCTCGGGGGTGCGGTCGCGGTCGCGTCAGTCACGCTTGACCACCTTGTTGGTGAGAGTGCCGATGCCTTCGATGGTGACGGCGACTTCGTCGCCGACGGCGAGCGGGCCCACGCCCGCCGGTGTGCCGGTGAGGATGACGTCGCCGGGGAGCAGCGTCATGGCCCCGGTGATGTGGACGACCAGGTCCTCGACGGAGCGGACCATCTCGCTCGTACGGCCGAGTTGGCGCTGCTCGCCGTTGACGGTGCACATCACGCCGAGGTCGGAGGGGTCCAGCTCGGTCTCGACCCACGGGCCGAGCGGGCAGGAGGTGTCGAAGCCCTTGGCACGGGCCCACTGCGACTCGGAGCGCTGGATGTCGCGCGCGGTGACGTCGTTGCCGCAGGTGTAGCCGAGGATCACGTCCTTGACGCGCTCGCGCGGCACGTCCTTGCACAACCGGCCGATGACGACGGCCAGTTCGGCCTCGTAGTGCACCTCGGAGGAGAAGGACGGATACGTCACCGGGTCGTGCGGGCCGCACACCGCGGTGGACGGCTTGAAGAAGACGACCGGGACGTCCGGGACCTCGTTGCCCAACTCCCGGGCGTGCTCGGCGTAGTTGCGGCCGACGCCGACGACCTTGTTGGGCAGCACGGGTGGCAGCAGCCGGACCTGCTTCAGCGGGAGCTTCTGGCCCGAACGCTCGAACTCCGCGAAGGGATGGCCCTTGATGATGTCGAGGACGGGGCCGCCTTCGGTCTCCGCGTCCCCTTCCACGACGCCGAAGGCGACGTTTCCGTCGAGGGAGAATCTTGCGATGCGCACGGGTTGGGGCTGCCCTTCTCGGATGGCACTTCTCGGATGGCACTACGGGGATGACGACGCCCCAGCGTATGCGATGCGATCCGGCCGGGCTCCGCCCCACCCTCCGGGCCGTGGGCGGGTACGGGGCGGTGCGGACGGTACGCGGGGGCGCGGAGGGGTCGCTCGGCGGCGTACGGCGGAGGCCGGTGCCGCAGGGCCGCCCGGGCGCCGCGGGGCGCGCAGGGACGCGTACGGCGGCGCGCGGCGAGGGCCGCCGGCGGTCTGGACGCGCGGCCAGCCCTGATGTCGGCGGGGAACGCGGATCCGGATCCGTATGGAGTGCCGTGCCGTGGGCACAATCGCCTGAAGCCGAGGCGAACGGCCCCTGGAACGACGGTGATGGGAGCGGGTGTGCGTAGTCGAGCCGCCGACGGGCGGAGCGGACCGCTGTGGTCCTGGCTGACACCGAGCCTTCTGCTGCTGGGTGCGATGGCGGTGTGGGGCGTGGTGCGCTATCCGCGGCTGCCGGACCGGGTGCCCCAGCACATCGGCGCGGACCGCGTCGACGCGTGGACGGCGACGAGTGTCGGGGCCGCCTTCGTCCCGGTCTTCGTCTACGCCGGGATCACCGTGGTGCTCGCCGGCTGCGCCGCGCTGTCGGCCCGTATCACGCCCCTCGACGAGATGCCCGCCGCCGCGAACCGCTGGTCCGGCGCCGCGAACGCCATGACCAACCGGCCGGCGAGCGCGGCCTCGGGCCGCCGTACCGCCAGGGCGCTGCTGCTCATGAACGTCCTGTGCGGGGCGGCCCTGTTGCCGCTGTGCTGGATCCAGTGGCGTACGGCGGCGACGCCCGAGGTACCGGTGTGGCTGCTGCCCGGCACGCTGGCGCTCTTCCTTCTGGGGCTTCTGCCGATCGGCGTCGCCTGGTGGCGGGACGCGGCGGAGAAGAAGTCCGCCAGGACGGCGTGAGTTTGGGCCGTGAGTCCGGGCAACGGGCGGGCCCGCGTGGGCGGTTGGGAGCGTGTGCGCTGCCGCGCGGGCCGCCGGTGCGGGGGCTCCCGCATGCGCGGGGCCGCGTCTGCGGACGAACGGGCGTACGCGCGCCGTGTGTTGAGCCGTCCGTCCCGCCGGCTGCCGTCCTCCTACGGCGAGAAGCCGGACCCGTGGGTCCGGCTTCTCGGTGAGCGGTGCTCCGTCGTGGGCGCCCGGGGCGCACGGCCCGGACCGGCGCCCAGGCCAGCGCCTGAGTCAGCGCAGGCGGGCCATCAGGGCGTGTTCGACGAGCGTGATGAGGGCGCTCTTCGCGTCCGCGCGGTGGCGCGCGTCGGTGGTGATGATCGGGGCGTCCGGGCCGATCTGGAGGGCCTCGCGGACCTCTTCGGGCGTGTAGGGCTGGTGCCCGTCGAAGCCGTTCAGCGCGATCACGAACGGCAGGCCGGAGTTCTCGAAGTAGTCCACCGCGGGGAAGCAGTCGGCGAGGCGGCGCGTGTCGACCAGGACGACGGCGCCGATCGCGCCGCGCACCAGGTCGTCCCACATGAACCAGAAGCGGTCCTGTCCGGGCGTACCGAACAGGTAGAGGATCAGGTCCTGGTCGAGCGTGATGCGGCCGAAGTCCATGGCCACCGTGGTGGTGGTCTTGTCGGCGGTGTGCGACAGGTCGTCGATACCTGCCGACGCGGAGGTCATCACGGCTTCCGTGCGCAGCGGATTGATCTCCGACACGGCACCGACGAAGGTCGTCTTGCCCACACCGAATCCGCCAGCCACCACGATCTTCGCGGAGGTGGTGGAACGGGCAGCAGCGCCGCCGCTAGAGCTTCCGAAGTCCACTGAGCACCCTTTCGAGCAGTGTCACGTCTGGCTGGCCGTCGGCGTTGGTGTCGTCGCCTCCGGGCTGGTGGATGGCCACGAGCCCGGCTTCGGCCAGGTCGGCGACGAGGATACGGGCGACGCCGAGGGGAATGGTCAGAAGTGCGGAGATCTCAGCTACCGATTTGATCTCGTAGCACAGTCGGCAGATCCGCTGGTGCTCGGGCAACTGCCCCTGGAGCCTAGTGGGTTCGGCCGAAGTGTGCACCAGCGCCTCGATGGCGAGCTGGTAGCGGGGACGGGTCCGTCCACCCGTCATGGCGTACGGCCGCACCAGCGGCTGCTGCTCGCTGCGCCCGCCCTGGTTGGCGTGGTCCTTGCGCGGCTGAGGCTGCACAGGCTGGATGCGGGGCGGCGGCGCCTGGTCGTACTGACGCCGCTCGTACTGCCGGTCGTAACGCGAGGTCTCGTAGAGCCCCTCGTCGTAGCGGGAGGGCTGCCGCTGCTGCGGAGGCGGCGGAGGCTGCTGCTGCGACGGCTGCGGAGAGCCCATCGGGTCGTCCGCGGGATACTGCCCGGCGGCGTGCCGGCTGGGCGTGGAGGGGAAGTTGAAGCGCTTATGGCGCCCGTTCTCATGACCGTTGCCGTACGACGACGGGCCGCCTGGGGGCGTTGTCATGTTTCCTCCTCCGACTCGCGGACGTGCGGGCCACACATTGTTCCGTCCCGCTCCGGCAACACATTCGGCGGGCACCGCACCTGAAGCACTGTATGGCGCTCGGGCGCAACGCGCACTGTCTGGTTGCCGGTTGGGGACTAGTTCAGCAGGCTTCCTTGCAGTTCGGCGCGGAGATCCGGTGTGAGGACCGTGCCCGCGCGATCGACGAGAAGTGCCATTTCGTAGCCGACGAGTCCGATATCGGCCTCGGGATGGGCGAGCACCGCGAGGGCCGATCCGTCGGAGATGGACATGATGAAGAGAAATCCTCGCTCCATCTCCACAACGGTCTGGTTCACATTGCCGCCCTCGAAGATGCGGGAGGCTCCGGCGGTGAGTGAGGTCAGCCCGGACGCGACGGCGGCCAACTGGTCCGCCCTGTCACGCGGGAAGCCCTCGGACATCGCGAGCAGAAGTCCGTCCGCGGAGACCACCACCGTGTGGGACACCCCTGGGGTGCTGTCCACGAAGTTGGTGATCAACCAGTTCAGGTTCTGCGCCGCCTGGCTCATCGGGCTCACACTAACGCTCCTGATCGTAGGTGCTGCCGGGGCCGAAGCCCTCTCGGTCGTTCTGGGAGACGTCACCCGTACCGCGCCCCCGGCGGACGCCGCGGTGGAGGTTGCTCAGCCGGCCGCGGACGTCCTCGGGCGCCCGGGAGACCGAGGGGCCTCCCCGCGGATTCGCTTCGGCGGTGCCCGCGACCAGGTTGGCCCTGGGCACCCGCCGGGGAAGGCCGGACGGCGTGAGACCACTGGACTGCGGATCCCGCACCAGGCCTGCCCGGCTCCAGCTCTCGTCGTTGGCGTTCCGCCACTGCCCGGAACCCTCGGCAGGTTCCGCTTGAGGCTGGTGCTGCTGGTGTTGCTCTGCCGGTTCCCCGTCCTGCCGTGATCGCCCCGCCTCACGGCGCGGGAGACCTGCGCCGGTTGTGGTGCGATAACTGCTCGGGGCGGGGCCCGGACGGTCGAAGCCTACGCGGTCACCACCGGTCTCGTGAACGCCCGTACCGGATTCCGCTTCGGCGCTCTGCGAACTCCGGTCGACGTCGCGGGACGGCAACTGGCCGCCCTGCTGCGGCAGTTGGGCGTCGCGTGGCGGACCGCTCCCGAACGGCGAGAACGGCTGCGCGGACGGAGCGGGCTGCTGTCCGGAGGCGTCCGGGGCGTTCCGGACGTCCGGCTCCCCCGGCCCGGCCGGTCCGGGCCCGGGGCCGCCGAACGCGCCATGTCCGTACGGGCGTTGAGGGCCCTGCGGCGTGTGCGGCTCGTACGGCGACTGAGGCTCGTACGGCGACTGAGGCTCGTACGGCGACTGCGGCGGCTGCGGTGCTTGCGGCGGCTGCGGTGCTTGCGGCGGCTGCCGGCCGTGCTCGGGGCCGCCCGTACCGAGGACCTGCCCGGCGCCGTGCCCCGGTCCGCGCCAGGGCTCGCCCCGCCACTCCGGCTCCTGCTCGGGCTCTTGGCCGGGTTCCTGCTCCTCGTACCGGTCCTGGTACGGGCCGTACCGGAGCTGGTACCGGTCCCGGTCCTCGAAACGGCCCTGGCCCGCGTCCTGTTGACGTCGACGGGCCTGGCCCCGGTCCTGTCCCGGGATCTGTCCCTGCTCCAGCTCGCCGCGCCGGAGGTCCGGTGCCTCGCGGCGCCCGTCCCCGAGCTGCGGGCGCGCGCCCGGGGTGAGCGGGCCGAGCGAGGAGAGGTCGTCCGGCACGTCGTAACGGCCGTCGTCGAAGCCGAGTTCGGCCGCGGTGGGCGAGGGCGGCAGGCCGCGGCCGTACGACGGGGGCCCGGACTGCGGCGCCGGGACGGACGGAGCCGGCGGTTCCGGCGCGATGCGGGAGACCGTGAAGTCCTCGTAGCCCTCGTCCTCGCCGCCGCCTCCCTGGGTGATCCCCGCGGGGAGCATCACCAGGCACGTCGTACCGACCTGCTGGCCCGAGGGCCGCAACTGCACGCGGATGCCGTGCCGGTCGGCGAGACGCCCGACGACGTACAGGCCCATGCGGCGGGCGAGGGCGGCGTCGACGGTCGGCGGGTTGGCCAGCTTGTGGTTGATGTCGGCGAAGTCCTCGGCGGTCAGGCCCACGCCCTTGTCGTGGATCTCGATCACGACGCGCTCGTCGGGCAGCCGGGTGGCCGTCACATCGACCTTCGTCTGCGGGGAGGAGAACGACGTGGCGTTCTCCAGCAGTTCGGCGAGCAGATGCACGAGGTCGTTGACGACCTGGCCGTGGATCTCGACCTCGGGGATGCCGGAGAGCTCGATGCGGTCGTAGTGCTCCACCTCGGAGGAGGCGGCGCGCAGGATGTCGACCAGGGGTACGGGCTCGTTCCAACTGCGGCCCGGCTCCTCGCCGGCGAGGACCAGCAGGTTCTCCCCGTTGCGGCGCATACGGGTCGCGAGGTGGTCCAGGCGGAAGAGGCTTTCGAGCTGGTCCGGGTCGGCCTCGTTGTTCTCCAGGTCGGAGATCAGGCCGAGTTGGCGCTCGATGAGGCCCTGGTTGCGGCTGGAGAGGTTGGTGAAGATCGCGCTGACGTTGCCGCGCAGCAGCGCCTGTTCGGCGGCGAGCCGCACGGCCTCGCGGTGCACCTGGTCGAAGGCGCGGGCCACTTCGCCGATCTCGTCGGTGCTGTCGATGGGGATCGGGGCAACGCGTGTGTCGACGCGGCCCGGGTCCGTACGCGAGAGCTGGTCGACGAGCATCGGCAGCCGCTGCTGGGCGACGTCGAAGGCGGCGGCGCGCAGGCTGCCCATGCTGCGGCTCATCGAACGGGCCATCATGCCCGCGAGGAAGAAGGCGATGAGCAGCGCCACCAGCACGATGACGGCGTTGACGAGGGCGTCGCGGGCGGCGTCGTCGGAGATCTGCGCCGTCTCGTCGACGGCCCGTTCCGTGAGTTCCTTCTCGACGGCGCGGTAGGCGTCGAACGTGCCGGTCGTCGTCGCGAACCAGCTCTGCGGCGTGACGCCCTTGGCCGCCAGCGCCCGCTTGTCCGCTCCGGAGACGATGAGCGGGATGGCCTTCTTCGTCGACGGCGGCGGGACGAAGTCCTTGCCGGCGGCGGTCGCGGCGGCCTTCGCCTTGGCGAGGCGCTGCTTGCCCTTCGCCTCCGCCTTCGCCTGCTCCTGCTTGAGCAGCTTCACATCGGAGGGGCGCCCGCCGCCGACGTACTCCTCCAGCGCGATGCGCTCCAGGTAGGCGTACGAAGTCAGGCCCGTGTACTGCCGCTTGGTGTCGGCCTTGCCCGGACCGGGCCGCACCAGCAGATGCATCCCGATGGAACGCTCCAGCGACTGGGCGGCCTTGCCGAGCGAGACGGAGTAGACGGTGCGGCCGTAGGAGGTGACGTTGCCCGTGCCGAAGCCGAGTTCGTTGGCGAACTCCATCAGCGGGTGCTGTACGGCGACGTAGCGCTCCTCGGTCTCCACTCCCCCGAGGCGCTCGCTGTAGGCACTGGCGCGCAGCGTGCCCAACTCCGGCTCCACCTTGCGGAAGAGAGCGAGCCGGCGCTCGAGTCCGGGCTTGTCCGGCATGGCGGACGCGGCGCGGTCGAACTCCCTCTTGGCCCGGTCGGTGGCGTTACGGGCCCGCTCGACCGCGGGGTCGTTGCGGCGGCCGGAGAGCAGCGGTTCCGCGCTGCGGTCGCGCTCGTCGATGAGGGCGTTGCCGTATGTGGCGGCGGCGCGCACGAGTTCGGCGGTGCGCTGGGCGTCCTCCGCCTCGTTCCAGGTGCCCACGGAGTCGCTCACACGGAAGCCGCCGAAGACCAGGCCGACGGCGACGGGGATGAGGAGGATCGCGTAAAGCCTCGTCCGTACGCGCCAGTTGCGTACGGCCAGGCGGCTTCCCGGGTCACCCGGGGTGTCGGGCAGGTCGGAGGTCACCGAAGCCCGCGACGGCGGAGTGAAGTTGCCCCTCGACTCCGCACGGCCCGGTGTCGCAGCGCCCGTCTTGCTTCGCCTCACGCGACTCCTCACCTCTTGACCCACGTGTCCGCATCCGGCACCCGAGGGTCGGTGGCGTGCCTTTTTGCTACTGCTGAGTTCAGCGCATTTCAGCACGTCAGGGCGGAGGCCGCCAAACAGTTGGGAGAGGCCGGAACGAGTGCCCCACACAGCTCTGAAATCAGTCATACGAGGGCGAGAGAGACAAAGAGGCCAGCTTTTATGAGCAGAGTGAAGCCTTTTGCTCGCCAGCCGTGTTCACGGCGACGTAATTCACTGTCGAAACGTTATGAACCTGAAGGAGCCGATCATCCTGCGGGCAGCACACGCAGCCGGGCAGGGTGATCCTGCCCGGCTGTGCGGTCGACTCGCCCCGTTACGTGCCGAGTTGGGCGCCCGGCGGGCGCCGCGGCACGCGGCGGCTCACTTCAGACGTGCGAGCAGCGCGTGCTCGACGAGTGTGATCAGCGCGCTCTTCGCCTCGGCGCGGTGGCGCGCGTCGGTCACGATGATGGGGGTGTCCGGCCCGATCTGGAGTGCCTCGCGGACCTCTTCGGGCGTGTAGGGCTGATGCCCGTCGAAGCCGTTCAGCGCGATGACGAACGGCAGTCCCGAGTTCTCGAAGTAGTCGACGGCCGGGAAACAGTCCGCCAGGCGGCGGGTGTCGACGAGGACGACCGCGCCGATCGCGCCGCGCACCAAGTCGTCCCACATGAACCAGAAACGATCCTGCCCGGGTGTGCCGAACAGATACAGGATCAGGTCGTCGTCGAGCGTGATGCGCCCGAAGTCCATGGCCACCGTGGTGGTGGTCTTGCCCCCGGTGTGGGTCAGATCGTCGATGCCGGCGGACGCGGACGTCATGACCGCCTCCGTACGGAGCGGGTTGATCTCGGAGACCGCACCCACGAACGTCGTCTTGCCCACGCCGAATCCGCCGGCCACCACGATCTTCGCCGAGGTCGTCGAGCGTCCCGGCGCAGGGGCTCCGGCTCCGTAACCCACCATCTGGCCCGTCTGCGGGCTAGAGCTTGCGAAGTCCACTGAGCACCCTTTCGAGCAACGTCACATCTGGCGCGCCGCCGGGCTCGGAGCTGCCGCCGGGCTGGTGGATGGCCACCATTCCGGCTTCGGCGAGATCGGCGACCAGGATCCGGGCCACACCCAGCGGTATGGCGAGCAGGGCGGAGACCTCCGCCACCGACTTGACCTCCCGGCACAGATGGCAGATGCGCTGGTGCTCCGGGAGCAGACCCTGGAGCTGCACCGGGTCGGCGCTGGTGCTCACCAGTGCTTCGATGGCGAGCTGGTAGCGCGGCCGGGTGCGGCCACCCGTCATCGCATAAGGGCGTACCAGGGGCTGGTCGCCCTCACCTCCGTACGGTGCGTGCTGGTATGGGGCACCGTACGGGCCTGGCGAGGCTGGCGGGGTCATGGCTCCTCCGGACGAGGCATGAGGTCGGGTCTTGTTAACGGACTGAGGTGGCTCATGGAGAGGGGAGCTTTCAGATCAGTTGAGAATGCTCCCCTGAAGTTCAGCGCGTACGTCAGGGGTGAGGACGGTTCCCGCGCGGTCTACCAGTAGTGCCATCTCGTATCCGATGAGACCGATGTCAGCCTCCGGATGGGCGAGGACGGCCAGGGACGAGCCGTCGGAGATGGACATGATGAAGAGGAAGCCTCGCTCCATCTCCACCACCGTCTGGTTGACGGGGCCTCCCTCGAAAATCCGGGAGGCACCCGCGGTGAGTGAGGTCAGCCCGGAGGCGACCGCCGCCAACTGATCGGCGCGGTCGCGCGGGAAGCCCTCGGACATGGCCAGAAGGAGGCCGTCCGCGGAGACCACCACCGTGTGCGACACACCTGGGGTGTTGTCCACGAAGTTGGTGATCAACCAGTTCAGATTCTGCGCCGCCTGGCTCATCGGACTCAACTAACGCTCCTGCTGGTAATGGGGGCCCACGCCGCGGCCGTTCGTCGTACCGGCTTGTCGGCCCTGCTGGATGCCGCGGCGGAGGTTGGTGAGCCTCCCGCGGACGTCATCTGGTGCACGCGAGACCTGGGGGCCTGCTTGTGCGGAGGACTGCTGCTGTGCGGTGCCCGCGACGAGGTTGGCGCGGGGTACGCGTCGCGGCAGTCCGGAAGTGGTCACGCCGCCCGCGGCGGGCTGGCGCACCTGTTCGGCGCGGCGCCAGCGCTCGTCGTTGGGCGAGGCTCCCCAGTGGGTGCCGGATTCGGCGCCGTTCTGAGCCGCCATGTGCCCGGAGTTGGGGTGTGCGCCCTCCGGGGTGCCGCGTGCCGCGTGGCGCTGCGGCATCGGCGGCACCGCCGAGGCCGGCTGTCCGGGACGCGGGGCGGGAGCGTGCTGCGAGGAGGAGCGCTCCTGCTCCGGCGGGGTCTGCGGCTGCGGCTGCGGAGGCGGCGAGGAGGACGCGCGGAACCAGTTGGACTCGATCGACTCGAAGATCGGCGTCGGGGCGTCGGCGGCTGCCGGCGGCCCGGTCGGTATCCCGAAGTCCGGGTCGTACGCGGGCTCCTGGCCGTTCTGCTGCTGCTCGTACTCGGAGGCGGCGCCTTGCCCGCTGGAGGCTCCGGTGTAGCCGGGGCGCGCGAACTCGCCGGTCTCGTTCGACTCGGACTCGTCGTGACCGCGGGGGCCGTCCTCGGCCGGGCCGGAGGCGTTGGCCCAACTCGGGCGCGACTGGCTCCAGTCGGGACGCATGAACTGCGAGGTGTCGCTGGGGCCGCCGGGCTCGGGACGCGGGAACTCGCCCGTGTCCGAGGGAGACTGGGGACGCTGGAACTCGCCGGTGTCCGACGGAGACTGCGGACGCTGGAACTCGCCGGTGTCGGACGGTCCTTGGGGACGCGGGAACTCACCCGTCTCGGAGGGAGACTGCGGACGCGCGAACTGGCCGGTGTCCGACGGCCCTTGGGGACGCTGGAACTCGCCGGTGTCCGAGAAGGACTGCGGACGCGCGAACTCGCCCGTCTCCGACGGAGACTGCGGACGCGGGAACTCGCCGGTGTCGGCGCTGTAGCGCGGAGGCAGCGGCGGCGTCGTGTACTCGCCCGTCGACTGGCTCTCCCGGTCCCAGGAGCCGCCGCCGGGTGTGCCCCAGCCGCCGGGACGCTCGAACTCGCCCGTCCCCGGGCCGCCTTGGCCGCCGAGACCGCCGGGGCTGACCGGGGCGCCGGGAGCGCCCTGTCCGGAGCCGGAGCCCGTGCCGCCGGGCAGTNGGCACGCTCGGGCCGTTGCCGCCGGGGCCGCCGGCCGCCGCGGGCTTGCCCTTGGCGCTCTGGGGGCCGCCCTGGCCGCCCTGTGCGACGTCCACGGGGAGCATGACGAGCGCCGTGGTGCCGCCGGAGTCGGACGGACGGAGCTGGATGCGGATGCCGTGCCGCAGCGAGAGGCGGCCGACCACGAAGAGGCCCATGCGGCGGGAGACCGACACGTCGACGGTCGGCGGGCTGGCCAGCCGCTCGTTGATCGCGGAGAGGTCCTCCGGGGAGAGGCCAATGCCGGTGTCGTGGATCTCGACCAGCACCCGGCCGTCGGGCAGCGCGTGACCGGTGACCTTGACCTTGGTCTGCGGGGAGGAGAACGACGTGGCGTTCTCCAGCAGTTCGGCGAGCAGGTGCACGAGGNCAGTTCGGCGAGCAGATGCACGAGGTCGTTGACGACCTGGCNAACGACGCGGCCGGCGACCTCGGTGGCCGGCACCGAGTTCAGCTCGATGCGCTCGTACTGCTCCACCTCGGAGGCCGCGGCGCGCAGCACGTCGACGAGGGGGACGGGCCGGGTCCAGCGGCGTCCCGGTTCCTCGCCCGCGAGCACCAGCAGGTTCTCACCGTTGCGGCGCATGCGGGTCGCGAGGTGGTCGAGCTTGAAGAGCGAGGAGAGCTGGTCCGGGTCGGCCTCGCGGGACTCCAGCTCGGAGATGAGCGAGAGCTGACGCTGGATGAGGCCCTGGCTGCGCCGCGAGAGGTTGGTGAACATCGCGTTGACGTTGCCCCGCAGCAGCGCCTGCTCGCCGGCGAGCCGCACCGCCTCGCGGTGGACGTCGTCGAACGCGGAGGCCACCTTGCCGATTTCGTCCCGGCTGTGCACACCGACCGACTCGACGGAGGTGTCCACGTCCTGCGGCTCGGACTCGGACATCTGGCGGACCAGCTCCGGCAGCCGCTTGCGCGCGACGTCCTGCGCCGTGTCCTGGAGGCGCCGCAGCGAGCGGACCATGGAGCGGGCGACGACGAAGGCGCCGACGAGGGAGATGCCGAGGACGAGGAGGATCACGGCGCCGTTGAGGAACGCCTCGCGCTGCGCGCTGGAGCGCAGTTCGCGTGCCTGCTGCTCCATCTGCGAGAGCAGCGTCGACTCGATCTTCCCCATCTCGTCGATCTTGGAGCGGTCCTGGTCGTACCAGTCGGGGTACGAGCGGTTCTCGCTCTTGATGCCGTCGGGGTTGTTCAGCACGCGGTCGCGGTACTTGTCGGCCAGCGTGATGTTGACGACGCCGCCGTCGAGCGGCTTGGTCAGCTCGGAGGCGCGCTCCTCGCCGTAGATCTGGTTGAAGCTGCCGAGGGAGGCGCTCTCGCTCTCGGCGGCCGTCTTGGCGTAGAGGCGGTCGCTCTCGGAGAGTTCGGGACCGCCCTTGCGCGCGAGACCGGCGGAGATGATCGCCCGCTGGATCGACGCGTACTCCTTGGCGTTGGAGAACGACGCCAGCGCGCGGGTGCTCTGGATCATCTCGGAGTTGTTCGTCGCCTGCGCCATGTCCTGGGACAGGGAGAGCAGCGAATCGATGAGCTGGTTGTAGCTGTTGACGGTCTGCGAGACGGACTCGGGGTTGTCGTAGGCCCGCTCGCGGATGTTCTTGATCGCGTTCAACTGCCGGATGATGTCCAGAACGGTCGACTGGACACCCGACATCACGTCGCTGTCGCTGTCGTCGATGTCGGACGTGGCTTCCTTGAACGCCTGGAAGGACTGGTCCGTCTTCTCCCGGGGGCCGACGACCGTGTCGTCCTTGGAGTCGCCGGTGTCGGTGAGCGGGCCGGCCGAGCGGTCGCGCTCCTCCTGGAGTGCCGAGGCGAGTTCGGTCGCCTGCTCGGTCATCTCCGTGAGCAGCTTCATGTTCTCGAGCTGGTCGACGTTCCCGAGGGAGTCCTGGATGCGCAGGGCGCCCAGCGTCGTCGCCGCGACCACGGGGAGCGTGAGCAGGGAGACGAGACGGGTACTGATGCGCCAGTTGCGCAGCGCGGCACGCGAACCGGGCCCGGGAGGCGTACGGAGCCGCTGCTCGGAGGCGCCCTTCTCGCCGTTCTTGACGGCGGGACGGTTCGAGGCCGCGCCGTCCTCTTCATGCACGGCGGCCGTGGGGCCGCTCTGCTGGGCGCGCTGGGGTGTGGATCCGCGGTCCGTCATTCCGCGCGGCTCCGGATCCCCCGCAGCGCTGCCATCCCTCTTGAAACGTCCCTGCACTAGCGTCGCAACCTCTGGACCAGGCGCCCCTCCGCTTGGGACGGCGGGACGGTATCGAGTCTTGGGGGTCCCAAGGCCCCCCGGGCGGTCGTGAAGTGACCGGCGCGCGTCCCTCTGACCGCCGCGCGGCGCTGCTCTGCGCCCCTGCGCGCCGGTTGTTCCCCGCAGCGGTCCGTGGAATTCCAGCACAGTGCCGGATCCGCAACAAGGCCTGTGGAAAACCCGGCAGGGCATGTGACGCTCCGACAGCATTCGGTCACGTGCCGTGGAGAACACTTCCCGTGAATCCGGACTTTTCCGCCGGGCGCCGCCGGCACTTCACACCCCAGCCCTATCAGGGACGGAGTCGTAACCTCACATCTGGCCCCGATGTCCGCTTCGGCCCGTACGACGGCTCGCGGCGTAAGTCCCTTTTGCCCACGCTCCGGTGAGGAAACTCACACGCTCCGCGTTGTCTGTGTCACGTACGGGAAGTGAAACCCGTTCTAGCGTTGTTTACACAACACACCGGAACGACAAGCCAATTGGAAAGTGCGAGGTACGGTCGAGCGTGAAGACCACCCTTATCATGCGCAATACAGCCAACCCGCGCCGCACCACTCTGTCCCACCTGGAGGACGCGGACGAGCTGACCACGAGGGCCGTCGCCCAAGAGGAGGCCGCACAGGGCCTCGAGGCCCTTCCCGCGCAGACGGCGAACCCCGTGCGCACCGTCCTGGAGGACGCACCCGCCGTCTGAGCCTTGCGCAGGACACAGCGAGACGGCCTCCCGTGAACTCACCGGGAGGCCGTCTCGCGTTGTTCTCCGTACGGGCTTCCGCACGCTCTCGCCGCGCGATTGTCCGCCGTACCGCGCCGCTTTGGCGGACAGCGGCCGTGTTCTGCGTCCGACGCCTTCTTCGCCGTCGCGTCCGCCGTCCCGCGTTCGCCGTCTTCTCTTCGGCGCCGCGCACGGCAGGACGGAAATCCCCCGGGTTTACGCGAATTGACCCCGCGCGTACGGGAGTTGCGCTTTCCGTCCGGCTTTCAGCCCTGCCAACTATGGGGTGCGCGGAAGCCGCGTGCGCGCTCCAGGCGGCGCCAGCCGGCCTTTCCGCTGCCGGCGGTGCGGGAGGCGGGGATCTGCGCGTGCCGCGCGTTGGCGGCGGCGCGGGCGAGCAACAGGGCCGTGACGGCAGCGAGTTCCTCCTCGCTGGCCTCGCCCTTCTCCACACGCACGAGACGGCTGCTGACGGCTGTGTCGGTCGGGTTCATCGAAGTCTTCATCCCTTACTGAGGAGGGTTTCCGTGTTTGCG
Organism: Streptomyces nanshensis; assembly: GCF_001751255.1. Taxonomy (GTDB): domain Bacteria; phylum Actinomycetota; class Actinomycetes; order Streptomycetales; family Streptomycetaceae; genus Streptomyces; species Streptomyces nanshensis_A. The sequence continues at coordinate 30,329 of NZ_LJGW01000088.1, forward strand.
TGAGGGCAGATCCGCGTGCTTGCTGCGCAGCATCTGCAGGGAACGCACGAGCACTTCGCGGGTCTCGGCCGGGTCGATCACGTCGTCGACCAGACCCCGCTCGGCCGCGTAGTACGGATGCATCAGCTCGGCCTTGTACTCCTTGACCATCCGCGCGCGCATCGCGTCCGGGTCGTCCGCGCCCGCGATCTCCCGCCGGAAGATCACGTTCGCCGCGCCCTCCGCGCCCATCACCGCGATCTCGTTCGTCGGCCAGGCGAACGTCAGATCCGCCCCGATCGACTGCGAATCCATCACGATGTACGCACCGCCGTAGGCCTTGCGCAGCACCACCGAGATCCGCGGCACCGTCGCGTTGCAGTACGCGTACAGCAGCTTCGCGCCGTGCCGGATGATCCCGCCGTGCTCCTGGTCCACACCCGGCAGGAAGCCCGGCACGTCCAGCAGCGTCACCAGCGGAATGTTGAACGCGTCGCACATCTGCACGAAGCGGGCGCCCTTCTCCGACGCCTCGATGTCCAGCACCCCCGCCAGCGACTGCGGCTGGTTCGCGAGGATCCCCACCACCTGGCCGTCCATCCGCGCCAGACACACGATCAGGTTCGTCGCCCAGCGCTCGTGGATCTCCAACACGTCGCCGTCGTCGACGAGTTCCTCGATCACCCGCCGCATGTCATAGGGACGGTTCCCGTCCGCCGGCACCAGATCCAGCAGCACGTCGCTGCGCCGGTCCACCGGGTCGGTGCACTCCTCGGCCGGAGGGTTCTCCCGGTTGTTCGACGGCAGCATCGACAGCAGATACCGCACCTCCTCCAGGCACGACTGCTCGTCGTCGTAGGCGAAGTGCGACACCCCCGAGGTCCCCGCGTGCACGTCCGCGCCGCCCAGCCCGTTCTGCGAGACCTGCGCCCCCGTCACCGCCTGCACCACGTCCGGACCCGTGATGAACATCTGCGAGGTCTCCCGCACCATGAACACGAAGTCCGTCAGCGCCGGGCTGTAGGCCGCACCCCCCGCACACGGACCCAGCATCACCGAGATCTGCGGAATCACCCCGGACGCACGGGTGTTGCGCTGGAAGATCCCCCCGTACCCGGCCAGCGCCGAGACGCCCTCCTGAATACGCGCCCCCGCACCGTCGTTCAGCGAGATCAGCGGCGCACCCGCCGCGATCGCCATATCCATGATCTTGTGGATCTTCGTCGCGTGCGCCTCCCCCAGAGCGCCGCCGAAGATACGGAAGTCGTGCGCATAGACGAACACCGTCCGCCCGTGCACCAGACCCCACCCCGTGACCACACCGTCGGTGTAGGGCTTCTTCTCCTCCAGCCCGAAACCCGTGGCACGGTGCCGCCGCAGCGGCTCCACCTCACGGAACGTCCCCTCGTCCAGAAGCAGTTCGATCCGCTCCCGGACGGTCAGCTTCCCCTTCGCGTGCTGAGCCTGCGTCGCCCGCTCGCTCGGGCCCTCCAGCGCCTTCTCACGCAGAGCGCGCAGCTCCGCCACGCGCCCACGCGCATCAGGCGCCTCCGGGCCCTCGGCCTCGGGCGCGGTCACGGACTCCGTGATCTGCTGCGCCTGCGGCGACGGCTGGGTCTGTTCGGTCATGTATAGACCCTACGAAACAGCCCCGCCTTTCTTCCTCGTCAGATTCAGACAGTGTACGAGCATGATTCATGGTCGCGCTGGACAGAACGGCGCCGTAGCGGGGCCCGCGCGCAGCGAACTCTCCCATGCTGCGCGCGCTGGGCTGTGGGGTTCCCACAGCCCAGCCGGCAGGTGCCTCCAGCACCGGCCGTGCGGGTGCGCCGAGATCGCACAACCGCAGCTCAGCGCAGTCGCACCGTACAGCCGAGGCTCGCTCCGGCCGTGCCGGGTGTCACGCGCAGCCGCAACCGCCGCCCCGCGCCGAGGACTTCGAGCCCCTTGTCGGCGGAGACCACCTCGCGTACAGGACGGTCCCAGGTCAGCTCGAACGGCTCGCCCGTTCTGGAGGGTTCTGCCACATGGAGCCGCGCGGTGCGCCGCTCGCGCCGTACCAGGACGCTGGCGGGCGCCCCCGAGGTGAGCCGTCCCGCGGAGCCGGCACGCCAGAAGTTGGCCGCGCTCAGCCCCAGCCGCCGGACGGTGACGGCCTGCGCCGCCGCGTCGTTCGCGTCGACGGTGAGCCAGCGCCGGTCCGCGGCGCGTGCGGCCAGGCGG
>NZ_LJGW01000284.1 GCF_001751255.1 Streptomyces nanshensis
CGCGCGGGCGGCCGGAGCGGGGCGCGGGGACGGGGTACGAGGGCGGCCCGGGCTCGTGGTGCTCGCGCCGCGTGACGGCCTCGACGCCTACGCACCGGACCCGGGAGCGGCGGAGGGTTTCGTCGGAGCCGGTACGCCCCATCTCTACGGCGGCGTGGTGGAGAGCACCGGCTTCGTGGGGCCGCTGGTGACGCCGGGGATCTCCCCGTGCGCCGGGTGCATACTGCGCAGCCGGGCCGAACGGGAGCCGAGCTGGCCGCTCGTGGTGGGCCAGTGGCGGACGTCCGCGAGGCGGCGCTCGGGAGTCGCGGCGTGCGACTCCGCGCTGGCGACGGTGGTCGCGGGGGCCATCGCCTCCTATGCGCTGAGCTTCCTCGACGGCGACGGCGCCTGTGCTGCCGGATACCGGACGCGGTTCGCGCTGCCGCATCTCATGGGCAGCACCGAGCAGTTCAGCGCCCATCGCGAGTGTCCATGTGGTGCCGCTTCCGTGACAGCGGATCGCCCACCCTCGGCGGACGCGGCGGAAGAGGTCACAATGGCGTGATGGCCGCCGCTGCCGAAGCGCCCAGGCCGAACCGTCCGGAAGTTGGAGGGGCCCATGTCCGATCTTCCCCGTAAGGCAGTCACGCGGACCGCCAAACTCGCTGCGCTGCCGCTGGGGTTCGCCGGGCGCTCCGCTTGGGGGCTCGGCAAGCGGATCGGAGGACTCTCCGCCGAGCTCGTGGGTCACGATCTTCAACAGCGCACCGCGGAGCAGCTCTTCAAGGTGCTGGGCGAGCTGAAGGGCGGTGCCATGAAGTTCGGGCAGGCGCTCTCCGTCTTCGAGTCGGCACTTCCGGAGGAGATAGCCGGGCCCTACCGGGCGACGCTCACCAAGCTTCAGGAAGCGGCTCCGCCGATGCCGACCAGCACCGTCCACGAGGTGCTGGCCGAGCAGATGGGCGAAGAATGGCTGGAACTGTTCCAGGAGTTCGACGACCAGCCGGCGGCTGCCGCATCGATCGGGCAGGTGCACCACGCGGTGTGGCACGACGGGCGCGAGGTCGCGGTGAAGGTGCAGTACCCCGGGGCCGGAGAGGCACTGGTGTCGGATCTCGCCCAATTGAGCCGGTTCGCCCGGGTGTTGGGGCCCCTGATTCCCGGTATGGACATCAAGCCGCTGATCACCGAGTTGCGGGAGAGGGTCACCGAGGAGCTGGACTACGACCTGGAGGCCGAGGCGCAGAGCCTGTATGCGGAGGAGCTCGCGGATGATCCGGATGTCGTGATCCCCGACGTGGTGCACCAGTGTCCGCAGGTGCTGGTGACGGAGTGGATGGAAGGGGTGCCGCTCGCCGAGGTCATATCGGAGGGCACCGAGGAGGAACGGGACCGTGCGGGGCAGCTCCTGGCCCGGTTCCTGTGCTCCGGCACGGCCCGTACGGGGCTGCTGCACGCCGATCCGCATCCCGGCAACTTCCGTCTGCTGCCGGCGGAGGAGTCCGGCGACGGTGCGGGCGAATGGCGGCTGGGCGTGATGGACTTCGGCACCGTCAACCGGCTGCCGGGAGGGCTGCCGCCCGTGATCGGCACGGCGCTGCGCATGGTCATCGACGGCGAAGCCGACGCCGTCTACGAACTGCTCTGCGCCGAGGGCTTCGTGAAGGAGTCGATCGAGCTGGAGCCCGCCGCGGTGCTGGATTATCTGGTGCCGGTGATCGAACCCGCCCAGGCGGATTCGTTCCGCTTCCACCGGGGCTGGATGCGCGAACAGGCAGCACGGATCGCCGATCCGCGTTCCCCCGCACACCAGTTGGGCAAGCAGCTCAACCTTCCGCCGTCGTATCTGCTGATACACCGCGTGACGCTGAGCACGATCGGTGTGCTGTGCCAACTCGGGGCGACGGTACGGATGCGGGAGGAGATGGAAGCCTGGGTGCCGGGCTTCGCCGAGGACGAGGACGAGGACGAGGGTGTTGGGGAGGGGGTGGGGGCGGGGGGAAGCCCAGAGGAACCGTCGTCCGCCGCCGAGACCCCCGCCTGATTCCCCCCTCCCCCCCAACTCCTCCGGTGCGCCTGCGCGTTCGGCGGTAGGTAGGCGCGTTCGGCGGCGGGTCCGGCGAAGGAGACGAACTCCGCCCGCGTCAGTTCGGCACCCGGCGCCCCGACCTCCGCTGAACTGACGTGCTCCCGCGTCGCCTTGATTCCGTACCAACTTGATCCGTACCGACCGGCTTGGTTCCGTACCGGCTTTGAGTCCGCACCGGCTTGGTTCCGTGCCAAGTTGCTGCCGTGCCGCCCTGCCCGTACGCTCCCCGCTTCCGGATACGGCGAGGAGCCGGGGCGTCGTGCGCGTGCCCCGGCTCCTCGGTCGCTCGGTTCAGTTCACTGCATGACCGCCATGGCCAGCGCCCTGCGGGCGCGCAGCGAAGCGCGTTCGGCGCGGCGCTGGAGGCGGCGGGCCGATGAGACACGCAGCGCTCTGCGTTCGGTCTCGGCCTCGTGCAGGCGTTCGTTCATATGGGCTCGTGCCAGGGATTCAGGCATGAGTTGCATCTGCCGGTTCCTGTTCTGACGCGAGGAGTTCGCGTCGTTCGCGGTGTGGTCCGTGGAGTCGAAGTCGGCTGTCATCGGGTCCTGCTTCGGAAGGTGACGCGGCTGCGGTTCGCGCGTCGACGGGCGGTCGATCGTGCCTGCGGTGTTCATGCTGTGACCGGGTTCTTGCGGGGACGGCCACGCGGACGCTTGCGGGGCACGACCACGCCCTGGACGAAGAGTTCGCCTCCCCAGACGCCCCAGGGCTCGCGGCGGTCCTTGGCGCCAGCGAGGCAGGCCTCGCGCAGCGGACAGGTCTGGCACAGCGTCTTGGCGTACTCGACGTCGGCGGGAGCCTCGGCGAAGAAGACCTCCGGGTCGTAGGAGCGGCAGGGCACGGTCACGCCCAGGCGCTCGATGGCGTCGTCGAGCTCGGTGAGCGTGATCAGCGGGGCGGTCACGAGGTCCTCCGTGGTGGCATCAGGCGGCATCAGGTCTGTCGTGGGTGACGGGGTGTGCGTATCGGGGTGCACTGCCGGTTCCTCGTCTGTCGATGTCTGTTGTCTTGTCGGCCCGGCTGGTGGCCGGTCGGGGGCAAACAGAAGGGCCGCGGATCCCGGTGTGGGTTCCGCGGCCCTGGAAGGTGCCGACCTGATCTCGCCGATCAGGCTGGATCTCTCCAGGGTTCGAGCCCACGGAAGGCCCACATGGGGTTGTGCTTCGTCTTCTGGCTGCCATCGCCGGCACCCGCGGCCGCGACGGCGAACGCGAAGGCCGCTGCCTGCGCCACTGCTGCCGCTACCTCGAGTGCCGTCGCCGGTCGCTCGCCGGCACCGGGAATGACGGGGGACACAGCGGTGCCCGTGTTCCGGGAAGCGAGCAGGCAGGAGGCGACGACCGGGTTCTCGGTCATCTCGGTGGTGTTGATGTAGTCGATCACTGGGCTCGCCTCCTTTCGGCGACTCGGGGGACCGGCGCGAACCGGTCCGCAAACGTGCAAGAGTCAGTACAGCATGGATGGGTTGGAGCGGAAAGCCCCCGCCCTGTCCACGTCCGGAAGGCTATGGGGCTACGGACAGCGGGCGCAAACTATTTTTCCGCCGACTCTGGAAAAGCTTCGGGAAGTCCTCCGCGGGGCCGCCCCCAGGCCGGGTCCGCGGCCCGGTCCCGGGCCGCTCTAGGACGCGTCCTCCGGCTGGTCCGCGGCGTCGGGACCGGCGTCCTCGGCGCTCTCCGGCTCACCGTCGGCAGACCCCAACTCCTCGCCGGCGCACAGCGCGAGGACGTCCGCCCCGAAGCGCTCCAGTTTGCGGCCCCCGACGCCCGAGATACGGGAGAGGGCCGCCTCGCCGTCGGGCACGGTCTCGGCGATCGCCATGAGCGTCTTGTCGGTGAAGACGCAGTAGGCGGGCTGACCGAGTTGCTTGGCCCGGTCCGAACGCCATTCGCGCAGCCGCTCGTAGAGCTCCTCGTCCAGATCCGACGGGCAGCCCTCGCAGCGCATCAGCTTCATCTCGCCGGGGTCGGTCAGCGACCGGCCGCACACCCGGCAGCGCACCGGGCCGCGACGCTTGCGTCCGCGCCCGCCGGAAGCGGCGCCGCGGTCGATCCCGCCCCGGCCGCCGGCCGTGCCTCGTCCCGCCGGAGAGGAGCCGGGCCGCAGCCCGTTGAGGAACCGGCTCGAGCGGCGTCCGCCGCGTCCGCCCGGTGAACGGGACAGCGCCCAGGAGAGGTTGAGATGCACGCGCGCCCTGGTGACGCCGACGTACAGCAGCCGCCGCTCCTCCTCGATCTCGGCGTCGCTCTTGGCGTGGGTGATCGGCATCATGCCCTCGCTGAGGCCGACCAGGAACACCGCGTCCCACTCCAGTCCCTTCGCCGAGTGGAGCGAGGCGAGCGTGACGCCCTCGACCGTCGGGGCGTGCTGGGCGTTGGCCCGCTCGTCCAGTTCGGCCACGAAGTCGGAGAGCGTCGGCTCCTCGCCGCCCGCCGCGGCGCGGCCCGCCGAGAGCGACTCGGCGAGGCGCACCAGCGCCATCAGCGACTCCCAGCGGTCGCGGACGGCTCCGGAGCCCGCCGGAGGCTCGTCGCTCCAGCCCTTGCCGCTGAGCACGGCACGCACCTGGGAGGGGAGGCCGACGGCCCCGTCGAGCAGCGAGTCGTTCTCCCCGAAGCGCGCCGCGCTGCGCAGCGCCACACCGGCCTCACGGACCTCGGGGCGCTCGAAGAACCGCTCGGCGCCGCGGAGTTGGTAGGGCACGCCCGCGTCGACGAGGGCCTGTTCGTACGTCTCGGACTGGGCGTTGATGCGGTAGAGGACGGCGATCTCGCTGGCCGGCACCCCCGCGTCGATGAGCTGGCGGATGCGCTTGGCGGTGCCCTCGGCCTCCGAGGGCTCGTCCGTGTACTCCGTGTAGACCGGCTCGGGGCCCGCCTCGCGCTGCGCGACCAGTTCCAGACGGTGTTCGGCGGCGCGGCCCACCGCCTGGGACAGCAGCCCGTTGGCGAGATGGACGACCTGGGGCGTCGAGCGGTAGTCGCGCACGAGCTTGACGACCGTCGCCTTCGGGTGCCGGGTGCGGAAGTCGAGGAGATGGTCGGGGGTGGCGCCGGTGAAGGAGTAGATCGTCTGGCTGGCGTCGCCGACGACGCACAGGCTCTCCCGGTCCCCGACCCACAGCTCCAGGAGCCGCTGCTGGAGGGGGCTGACGTCCTGGTACTCGTCGACGACGAAGTGCTGGTACTGCGCGCGGACGCGCTCGGCGATGTCGGGCCGGTCCTGGAGGACGCCGACCGTCAGCAGCAGCACGTCCTCGAAGTCGATCGCCGAACGCTCGCGCTTGAGCTGCTCGTAGAGGCCGAAGACCTTGGCCGTCTCCGCCGGGTCGCGCGGCGCCACACGACCGGACTTGGCGATCACCGCGGGATAGTCCTCGGGCACCGTGCGCGTCACCTTGGCCCACTCGATCTCGCCCGTCAGATCCCGCAGTTCGCTGCGGTCCAGACGCAGCCGGCAGCGGGCCGCGGCCTCGGCGACGAGCTGCACCTTGCGCTCCAGAAGCCGCGGCAGTTCGCCGCCGACCGCGCGCGGCCAGAAGAACTGGAGCTGGCGCAGCGCCGCCGAGTGGAACGTACGGGCCTGGACTCCTCCCGCGCCGAGCTGCCGCAGCCGCCCGCGCATCTCCCCCGCGGCCCGGTTGGTGAACGTCACCGCGAGCACGCTCGCGGGCGGCAGGATCCCCGCGCGCACCCCGTACGCGATCCGGTGGGTGATCGCACGGGTCTTGCCGGTGCCCGCGCCGGCGAGCACGCACAGCGGTCCGTGCAGCGACGTGGCCACCTCGCGCTGCTCGGGGTCGAGCCCTTCCAGCACGGCGTCCGCGTCGCGCGGCGGTCCCGCGAACGCGTCCTGGTCGTGGGTGAAGAGAGTGGAGTCCGTTGCTGCTGTCACCCCGCCATGCTGTCAGGTCCCGCGGGGCGGACGGGACGCCTGTCCACAGCCGGGCCCATATCGTCATACGACGCTCACGGGACTCCCGTGCCCCGGGAATGCTCCGGTACGTTCACACGTTCCCCTTGTCACCGACGAACGCGAAGGAGCGCAGGACCCATGGCGGGAAACGTGACGATGTACAGCACCACGTGGTGCGGCTACTGCCGTCGGCTCAAGGGCCAGATGGACCGCGCGGGGATCTCGTACACCGAGATCAACATCGAGAACGACCCGGAGTCCGCCGACTTCGTGGAGAAGGCCAACAACGGCAACCAGACCGTGCCGACGGTGCTCTTCCCCGACGGGTCGACCCTCACCAACCCCTCGCTGGCGCAGGTGAAGGAGAAGGTCGGCGCCTGACCCGCGCCGGAGCACCGGAGTACCGGCACCGGAACCGGCGCCCGTACGCGGCCCGGCCGCACCGTCCGTCCGTACGTACCGCCCACGCCCCCGCCCGCGCCTCAGCGCCCGGGCGGCCGGGGCAGCGGCTCCCCGTACCAGCGCTCCACGAGGCGCGAGGCGATGGAGATCCCGGAGGGCGGCAGCACCTCCCCGGTGGTGAACGCCTCCTTGAGGTCCTCGCGGGAGAACCAGCGGGCCTCCTCGATCTCGTCCCCGTCCACACGGATCTCCGGCGACGTCGCCCGCGCCATGAAGCCCAGCATCAGGCTGGCGGGGAACGGCCACGGCTGGCTGCCCACGTAGTCGACCCCGCCCACGCTGACGCCCGCCTCCTCGGCGACCTCCCGTACGACGGCGGCCTCCAGCGACTCCCCCGGCTCGACGAAACCGGCGAGCGTCGAGAACCGCCCCTCGGGCCAGTGCACTTGGCGGCCCAGCAGAGCCCTGTCCTTCTCGTCCGTCACCAGCATGATCACGGCGGGGTCGGTACGCGGGTAGTGCTCGGCGCCGCACGCCTGGCAGCGGCGCAGATGTCCGGCGGCCGCGATGACGGTGCGTTCGCCGCAGCGTGAGCAGAAGCGGTGCGTACGCTGCCAGTTCTCCAACCCCACGGCGTGCGCCATGAGTTCGGCGTCGCGTTCGGAGAGGAGCACGCCGGCCTCCCGCAGACCGGCGGGGCGCGCGATGTCGTCCATGCGCCCGGGCAGGGAGTCCTTCTGGAGCGCGAAGTAGCGCACGCCCGCCGGGTCGACGCCGAGGAAGTAGCGGTGGGCCTCGGTGAAGGGCGCGTCGAACGACGGCATCATGACCAGTTCCGTGCTGCCCTCGGCGGTCTCCTCGATCAGGGCCTGTCCGCCGGAGACCACGAAGACCCGCGTCGTCGGATGGCTCCAGGCGGCCGCGAGCCACGCCTCGTCCATGCGGTGGTGGGCGGCGCGGTCGATGCCGCCCGTGGGCGTGAGGGAGATCGGGCGGTCCGCCCCTGCTGCGGGGCCTGCGTCCGGACCCGTGGTCGCGTCGGTCCGAGTGGTCACTTCAGCTTCCTACTCCTCGGCTTCCTGAGCATCCTGCGCTTCCTTCCGCACCTCTTGCGCCGCTGTGCCTCCGGCGCCTGAGCGTCTCTGCCTGCCTGCGTGCCTTCTGCGCTTTCTGTGCCTGTCCGTCTCCGCGCCTTCTGCGACGGCACCGCGGGCGCACGCTCAGGCTCTCCAGTGCTCCGCGAGATCGCCCCAGAGGTAGGCGGCGGTCTCGACGCCCTTGGTCAGCAGGTCCAGTTCGACCTTCTCGTTCGGTGCGTGCCAGCCGTCCGACGGTACGGAGACGCCCAGGAAGAGCACCGGTACCCCCAGTACGTCCTGGAGGTCCGCCGCCGGACCCGAGCCGCCCTCCCGCGTGAAGCGGACCTTCCGGCCGAAGGCGCGCTCCATCGACCGTACGACCGAACGCAGCGCGGGATGCCCGAGCGGTGTCAGGCAGGGACGGGTCGCGCCCCAGAAGGTCACCTCGTGCCGGATGCCGTCCGGGACGCTGTGCGCGGCCCACTCGCGTACCGCCTGCTGGACCTTCTCCGTGTCCTGCCCGGCCACGAGCCGGAAGGAGAGCTTGAGCTGTGCGCTCGCGGGGACGATCGTCTTGCCGCCCGGGCCCTGGTAGCCGCCGGAGATGCCGTTGACCTCGGCGGTCGGACGGGCCCAGATCCGCTCCAGGGTGGTGTGCCCGGCCTCGCCGAGCGGTGCGTACGAGTGGGCCGTACGCAGCCAGGACTCCTCGTCGAACGGCAGCTCCGCGAACAACTCGCGTTCGTGCGGCGTCAGTTCGACCACGTCGTCGTAGAAGCCGGGGAGCGTGACGCGCCGTGCCTCGTCGTGCAGGCCCGCCGCGAGCCGTGCGGCCTCGGTCGCCGGGTTGGGGACGGCGCCGCCGAAGGAGCCGGAGTGGATGTCCTGGTCCGGTCCGTACAGGTCGATCTGGCAGTCGACGAGGCCGCGCATCCCGGTGCAGACGGTGGGGACCTCGCGGGACCACATGCCGGTGTCGGAGACGAGCACGGCGTCGCACGCCAGCCGCTCCGCGCGCTCCCGCAGCAGGGCGGAGAAGTGCGGCGATCCGGACTCCTCCTCGCCCTCGACGATCAGTTTGAGGTTCACGGCCGGGGACGTTCGGCCGGTGGCGGCGAGGTGCGCCCGTACGCCCAGGGTGTGGAAGAGGACCTGGCCCTTGTCGTCGGCGGCGCCCCGCGCGTACAGACGGCCCTCGCGCTCCTCCGGCACGAACGGATCCGAGTGCCAGCCGTCGGCGCGGTCCGCGGGCTGGACGTCGTGGTGGCCGTAGACGAGGACGGTCGGGGCGTCCGGGTCGCCGGAGGGCCAGTCGGCGAAGACGGCGGGGGCGCCCGGGGTATCCCAGATCTCGGCGACGGGGAAGCCCGTCGCGGTCAGCTTCGCCACGAGCCACTCGGCGCTGCGGCGCACGTCGGCGGAGCGGTCGGGGTCGGCGGAGACGGACGGGATGCGCAGCCATTCCGCGAGGTCGTCGAGGAAGGCGGCGCGCCCGTCGTCGACGCAGGCGCGGACGGCGTCGTCCGGAGCTGCCGGGATGGTGCTCATGGCGGGCAGCCTATCCGGCATACGGGGGACGGCTCCCGTTCGTACCCGGGGTCTCCTGCGTATCCGTGGTCCCGTCCGTGGCCGGGGCGGCGTCCGCGTCCATGGTCCCGTCCGTGTCCGGGGCCGCGTCCGTAGCCGGACGGTCCGGGGCGTCGCCGTCCGGCGGGACCGTGCCCTGCCCCGGCTCGTCGTCCGTACCGGTCAGCAGCCGCTCCAGCTCGGTGCGGCCCGGCAGTTCAGGGGGGCGCACCAGTTCGCCGCTGCGGACGTACAGGAACGCGGCGCCGACGGAGGCGAGCGGCACCTGGCGCTTCTCGGCCCAGGCGAGCCGGTAGACCGAGAGCTGGAGCGGGTCGGCGTCGCGGCCGCGGCCGGTCTTCCAGTCGACGATGTCGTACGTCTCGGTGCCGTCGGGTGCGATGTCGCGGTACACGGCGTCGATGCGGCCCCGTACGACGCGGCCCGCGAGTTCGAGCTGGAAGGGCTCCTCGACGCGGTACGGCGTGCGGTGTGCGTACGGCGAGCGCTGGAACGCCTCCTTCAGCGCGGCCAGATCGCGTTCGTCGGCCGTTCCGTCGGCGTCCGGGCCGCCGCCGGAGACGCCGTCTCCGTCGTCCGCGCCGGGCAGTTCGTCGGGGCCCAGCATCGGAAGGGTCAATTCCTCGAAGCGCGACTCCACCCACGCGTGGAAGCGCGTGCCCCGGCGCGCGGCGGCCGGCTGCGGCGGGCGCGGCATGGGGCGGGCCAGTTCGCGGGCGAAGCCGTCCGGGTCCGCGGCCATCCGCAGCATCTGCGACGCGGACAGGGCGGCCGGAAGCGGAACGTCACGTACGGGAGCGCGCGAGCGGCGCAACTCACCGGCGAGG
>NZ_LJGW01000273.1:0-813 GCF_001751255.1 Streptomyces nanshensis
CGGCGCCCGCGGCCGTGGCCGTCGCCGTCCCGGTGTCCGCGGCGCCCGCGAGCGCCGCACGGCGCCGCGAGGGCGGACGTACCAGCAGCACGAGCCCGCCCAACAGTCCCCCGGCGCACGCCCCCACGGAGACGGCGACCGCCGAGGACGGCGAGACGGGAGTCGGCGGGGCCATGGCCTCGGAGAGGACGGTCAACCGCGCACCGGTCCGCTTCGTCGAGGACTTGGCGGTGTGGGTGAGGGCCTTCGCGACGGCGTCGGCGTTCTTCGCCGCCTGCCCGGCCTTGGAGGAGGTCGCGGTGATCTGCACCATCGGGGCGTCGGGCGAGGTGCTCGCCTGGATGCCGTCGCGGATCGTGCCCGGGCGCAGCTTGGCCCGCTTCTCCGCGTCCGCGAGGATCATGGGGTCGGTGGCGATCTTGCCGTACGCCTGGGCATAGCCGAGCGCGCCCGCCGCCTCCGACTGGCCGGGGGCGGGGGAGACGACGACATAGCTGGTGGCGGCGTACTGAGCGGGGGTCACCGCGGAGTACGCGGCACCGGCGCCGGCGCCCAGCGCCAGACACAGCGGCAGCGGCCACCAGCCCGGCACACGCCGCAGCGCCGCCCGCAGACCGCGGGCGAGGCGGCTGCCGGCGGAGACCCGGGGTTCGGGAGCGCGGGGCCGCGACGGCGGAGCGGAACGGGGGCGAGGCTTTGGCTGTGACCGGGGACGGCTGCCCGCGCCCGTGCTCTCGCCGCCGGCCGCACCGGACGTGGTGGTCGTGGCGGCGTTACGGCTCAGCGGGGTCGCCCTGGTGAACGCGCTGGTCT
>NZ_LJGW01000273.1:875-3493 GCF_001751255.1 Streptomyces nanshensis
TGTCCGTTCCGCAGCGGCTGTCCGTTCCGTACGGTCCGCGCGCTGCCCGCCTGGGACGTGGCGGCGGCCGCGGACGCCGCGGTGCGCACCCATGCGCCCTCCGGCTCCGCCGGCCGGTCCGCCGACGCACCGGACGGGGCGGCACCGGTCTTGGGCTTCTTGCCGGACGAGGCGTCCGCCGTGCGGGCCGCCTCCGTCTCCGGCTTGTCCCCGGTCTGCGCTCTGTTCCCGGTCGCGGGCGCCGACTTCGCCGCGGGGGCCGACTTCGCAGCGGACGTCGCCTTGGCTTCGGGTGCCGTCTCCGTCTCCGTCTCCGTCTCCGGCTTCGCCTCCGTCCCGTCCGGGTCCGGCTTCGCGGCGTCGCTCTGCGCGGCCTCCCCGGAACCGGTGGTGCTCTTCGCCGGCGCGGAGTCCGAGGAGCGGGCTCCGCGCCGGGAGTTCTTCGTACGCGCCGAGCCGCCCGCGGCGGGGGACTTGGCAGATCCCTGTGCGGCTTTGGGCATGGCAGGACTCACCTCGATGTCACGGTTAGGGATGCCGGCGCCGGTACGGGCGTCGCCGCCGCGGGCGCCGGTGCGGGCAGTTGCGGTGCGCCCGTCGCGGCGCGGTAGACGGCCATGAGCCGTTCCGCGCTGCGGGCGATGTCGTAGCGCTCGACGACGGGCGGCACGGGCAGCCGCCGCGGCCCGGCGTCCCGGTACCGGCAGAGGAGCGCGGTGAGTTCGGGCACCCCGGTGCCGATGCGGACGGCGCCGGGAGCCTCGTCGGACGGCAGGTCGTCGATCGCGGGACAGGTGACGTGCAGCGCCGGAAGCCCGGACGCGAGGGCTTCCAGCACGGCGAGCCCGAACGTCTCCTCGGACGACGGCGAGACGAAGACGTCCATGGCCGCGAGCAGATCCGGAATCGCCTGCGCGGGCTCGCCGCCGGGAGTCGCCGTACCGTCGCACTCGCCGAGCAGATGGATCCGGTCGAGCGCGCCGAGCGCCGCGGCGATGCCCTGGAGGGCCTCCCGTTCGGGACCGTCGCCGGCCAGCAGCAGCCGTGCGTCGGGCAGAACGGCGACGGCCCGTACGAGCGTCTCGAAGTGCTTGCCCGGTACGAGCCTGCCGACCCCGCCGACGACGAACGCCTCGTCGGGGACGCCGAGCCGCCGCCGGGTGGCGGCGCGCACCTCGGGGTCGAAGCGGAAGCGGCGCGCGTCGATGCCGTTGGGCACTGTGTGCACGCGCGACGCCGGTACGCCCCAGCGCCGCAGCCGCTGCGCGACGGTGTCGGAGACGGCGACCGTCGCGCTGCCCAGCCGCTCGGAGGCGAGATACATCGCCCGTACACCGGCGTTGAGCGGCCGGCCCTCGATCGTGTCGTCCCCGAGGGAGTGCTCCGTGGCGACCACGGCGCGGATCCCGGCGAGGCGGGCGGCGAGCCGTCCGTACAGACAGGCCCGGTAGAGGTGGGTGTGGACGAGGTCGTAGCGGCCGCCCTTGAGCAGGTGCACCAGCAGCGGCATCACGGTCATGTCGAGGTTGCCGGTCATGCCGAGGTGGGTCACGCGGTGCCCGTCGGCGAGGATGCCCCGCGCGACGGAGCCGGGCTCGGTCAGCGTGAACACGTCGCAGCGGGCGGGCAGATGACGGAGCATCAGCCTCAACTGCTGTTCGGCGCCGCCCACTCCGAGGCCGGTGATGATGTGCGCGACTTTCATCGGGCGCCGCCCGCTTGGTTCCCGGTGGCAGCTTCGTTCCCGGCGTCCGCCGTGTGACCGGCGGGGGTGCCCGGTGCGTCGTCGGCGGGTGCCGCGCCCGTGCCCGTTCCCGCGCCCGCGCCCACATCCGTGCCCGTGTCCTCGTCCGCCGGGAGCGGCCTGCGGCGCACCGGGTTCAGCATCCGCTTCAGGAACAGCCGTACGGCGGTGTCGGACGCGTCGATGTGCACCCTCGGCAGAGCGTGCCGGGAGGTCAGCGATCCGGGGTCGATCGCGCAGGCGTAGCCGTACCCCGCGGCCCGTACGGCACGCACCGCGCGCTCGTCGACCGTCCCGTACGGGTAGCAGAAGCCCTCCGGCGCGGTGCCGGTGACCTCCGCCAGCAGGGCGCGGCTGTGCTGCGTCTCCGCCGTGAGCGTGGCGTCGTCGGCGGTCGTCAGGTCGGTGTGCGTCAGACCGTGCGAGCCGATCTCCATGCCCGCCTCGGCCGCGGCGCGGAGACCGTCGGCGCTCAACAGCGGCTTGCGCGGGCCGAGTTCGTCCCAGGCGTTCTCGCCGCCGAGCCGTCCGGGCAGGGCGAAGACGGTGGCGGTGCAGCCGTGGCGGCGCAGCAGCGGCAGCGCGCTGTCGACGAAGTCGGCGTAGCCGTCGTCGAAGGTCAGCCCGACGAGCCCCCTGGTGCGCCCGGCGGCCCTCGCCCGCATCAGCTCGCCGACGCTCACGCCCGTCAGACCGCGGTCGCGCAGCCAGCGCAACTGCCGGTCGAGACGGTACGGGGAGACCGTGATCCGGTACGGGTCGTCGGTGCAGGCGGAGACCGAGTGGTACATCAGCACCCAGGGCGGCCGGCGTCTGCGCAGCCCGGCACGCGTGGGAGCCGGCGCCCGCACCGGGCGGCGCGCCGGGGCCGGCA
>NZ_LJGW01000289.1 GCF_001751255.1 Streptomyces nanshensis
ACGGCCGCGGGCAGCCCGTACGGGAGCACACCGCTCGCGACGAGCTGTTCGGCCCGCTTGGGCAGCGGGCAGGACGCCGTGTCGTGGCCGCCGAAGACCAGCCGTCCCAGCGGCGGCAGTCCGCTTCCGGCGAAGGCGGCGGTCTCGGTGGCCATGCCCGTGGGCGGGCGCATCCCGGCGGCGAGCGCGGCGCAGCCCGCGACGGCGGTCGTGGCGACGGAGCCGCGTGCTCCGATCAGCCAGACGCCGGTACGGGCGCCGCCGTCGGAGCGGTCGGCGTCGCCGTCGGGGCCATTGGTGGGGGCGGTCGGCTGGTGGGGATGTTCGTCGGTCACGGCCTGCCTCCGCGGTGAGGGGGTGTACGTACGGGTGGATCGGGTGCGCGGCGAGGGGGTACTTGAGGGCGCTCGGTGCCGACGGCGCCGTGGGGACGGGGAGTCGGGGTCCGTACGTGTACGGGCGGCCGGTTGCCGAAGCGGTGCGGTGCGGTGCCGGGACGGAGGGGCGCCGGGACGGAGGGGCGCCGGGACGGAGGGGCTGCCGCCGAGGACGACGGGCTGAGGGCGGCGGGGAGGAGTCGGCGTTCTCCTCCCCGCCGCCTGTACGGCGTCTGCGGCCCCCCTCGGACCGGTCGACACCGCGCTGACGGGCCGCCGGCTGCGGCTCGTCATCCGGCGTGTGCCGGACGGGAGGTGCGGCGCCCCGGGCCGCCGCGCGCACGGCGGTACGGGGCGCCCGCGCTCAGCTTCCGCCTCCGCGGACCGCGGGCCGCGCCGCCTCGGGCGTCAGCTCGCGCAGCCGGATGTCGCGGAAGTCCACGTCGTCGCCGTCGCCGTGGTTCTGGAGGCCGATGTGGCCGTCGGCGAGGCTGCGCGCGGGGTCGGTGTTGGTGAAGTCGTTGATCCGGGTGCCGTTGAGGAAGATCTGCAGCCGTTCGCCCTCGACGCGGATCTCGTAGGTGTTCCACTCCCCCGGCGGGTTGAGCGCCGCGTCCCGGGCGGCGAGGTCGGCGGACTGGAATCCGTAGACGGAACCGGTCGTCTTCTCCGGCACGTCGCTCGCGTCGATCTGGATCTCGTACCCGTTGTCGACGGCCGACCACGGGTCGTCGGAGGCCGGAAAGCCCACGAAGACACCGGAGTTGTCGTCGCCGTCCATCCTCCAGTCCAGCTTCAGCGAGTAGTCGCCGGTCCGTTCGGCCTGGTGCCACAGCAGGCCCATGCCGCCGACGGTCCGCAGGGTGCCGTCGTCGCGCTCCTCGAAGCGGCCGGGACCGGCCTGCTGCCACTCCTCCAGTCCGGTGCCGTTCCCGTAGAGGTCCGAATACCCCTTCTCCGGGCGGCAGTCGGCCTGGGCTGCGCCCGTCGCCCACCGCACGCCGCCGAGGAGATGGGCGCGGAAGTCCGCGTCCGCGTAGGACTCCTCGGTGTGCCCGCCGCCGGTGTAGAAGACCCGGCCGCCCTCGTACTCGTGGCACCAGGCGATGGGATGGTCGCCGTCCATGGTGCCGCCGGTGTACGAGCCTTCGTCGAGGGCCGCGAGGACGTGGGTGTCCTCGCGCGGATTGGCGCGGTAGTTGTACCACTCGTCGGTGCGATCCCAGGTGCCGCCCAAGTGAGCGGTCGCCGGGTGCGCGTGGTCCTCGACCTCGACGGTCGCGGGCTGGATCGCCGGGTGCGAGTCGAACCAGGCACCCACGAGGCCGCCGTACCACGGCCAGTCGTACTCCGTGTCGGCCGCCGCGTGGATCCCGGCGAAGCCGCCTCCGTCCTCGATGTAGCCCTCGAACGCGGCCTGTTGGGAGTCGTCCAGCACATCGCCCGTGGTGGAGAGGAAGACCACCGCGTCGTAGCCGGCGAGGCCCTCCGGGGTGAAGACGGAGGCGTCCTCGGTGGCGTCGACACTGAAGCCGTTCTCCGCGCCGAGCTGCCGGAGGGCCTCGATGCCGTCGGGGATGGAGTCGTGGCGGAAGCCCGCGGTCTTGGAGAAGACCAGCACGCTCTCGCCCTCCCGCGGCTCATCCCGCGCGACCGTGCCGGGCGGAGCCGCAGTACCCGTTGCCGTACCGGCCGGTGCCGAACTGCCCGGCACCGCCGCCGCGGTGAGCAGCAGCGCCGAGGCCGCGGCCAGCGCCAGCCGTACGGTGCGCGGGACGCGTGCGGTGCCGGGTGTGCTGCCGGGTGTGCGTGCCGCGCTCACCGCGCGCCCGCGTCCTGTGCGTGTCCGTCGCATGTCGTCGTCCCTCCTCTCAGCCCGTGGTGACGGTGAAGCTGTCCAGGTCGAACAGGTCGCCGCTGCCGCCGGTGACGACGAGGTAGAGCTTCCCCGTCCCCTCGGGCGCGCCCTCGACGGCGGTGCTCACGTCCCGCCAGCCGTCCCCGGTGCCCACCTCGGCGGTGCCGAGCAGGGTGCCGTCCGGCGCTCCGGCCCGTACCTCGACGGCTCCGCCCTCGGCGCCGCCGCCCCGCACACGTGCCGACAACTCGCTGACGTCCGCGGTGACATACGGGTCGAAGGCGATCCACTGCCCGTCCTGCGCACCCGTCACGGCCCGTCCGCCCTCGGCTCCCTCGGCGTCGGCGACGTTCACGCCGTCGGCGGATGCGGTGAAGTGCTCGGCCTGCCGGTGCTCGGGCTGCAGGACGCTCTGATCGTGTCCGGTCAGCGGGTCCTGCCCGCCGCCTCCGCCGTCGGTGTACTCGGCGTCGAAGACCCCGAAGATGTCGGCGTTCGGGTCGTGTTCACCGTCCGCGCTGGTCTTGATCGTCCCGGAGCAGCCCTTGGCCGAGGTGATCGGGTGGCCGTGGCTGTCGTGCCCGAGGATGTAACTGACCTGCACCTTCGAGCAGTCGATGTCGCCGTCCTCCGGGTCGGTCACCTTCACCTCGAAGGGCACCTCGTCGCCGAAGCTGAACGGCTGTCCGTCGGCAGGCAGTTGGAGCTGGACGGTCGGCGCGGTGTTGCCGACGGTGACGATGACGCTCGCGCTGCCGGTGCGTCCGCCGGGGTCGGTGGCGGTGAGGGTCGCCGAGTAGGTGCCGTTCTCGGTGTACGTGTGCGAGGGGTCGGCCTCGTCGGAGGTCGCACCGTCGCCGAAGTCCCAGTGGTAGGTGAGGGGTTCGCCGTCGGCGTCGTCGGTGCCCTCGGAGGAGAAGGCGACCTCCAGCGGCGCCTGCCCGCTGGTCTTGTCCGACGTGGCCTCGGCGATCGGGCTGTGGCCGTTCGTGGCGTTCTCGATCCGGTAGACGGCGGAGTTCTCGTCGCCGTTGAAGTAGCCCGTGCCGTAGTCGAGAACGTAGAGCGCGCCGTCGGGTCCGAACTCCATGTCCATCACCTGAGTGCCGCTCCAGGGGAAGGAGTTGATGGAGGTGACGCCGCCGTCCGCGTCCTGCTCGATCCGCTTGATCCACTGGCGTCCGAACTCACCGGCGAAGAAGTCCCCGTCGTACTCCTGCGGGAACTTCACGTCGGAGTCGAGGTCTTCGTCGTAGCGGTAGACCGGACCGCCCATGGGCGACTCGGAGCCGTCGCCGAACTCCGGTACGGACGCGCCGTCGTAGGGGATCCACGCGGGCTGCGCGGGCGGCAGATCGGTGAGGCCGGTGTTGTGCGGCGAGGTGTTCTTCGGCGCGTCGCAGTCGAACTTCTCGCCGGACTCTCCGGTGCCGAAGTCGTAGTCCGTGTAGGCGTCGTTGTCGCCCGTGCAGTACGGCCACCCGTAGTTGCCGGCCTCGGTGACGCGTGCGAACTCCACCTGCCCGGCGGGCCCGCGCGCGGGGTCGGCGGTGCCGGCGTCGGGGCCGTAGTCGCCGACGTAGACGGTGCCGGTGGGCTTGTCGACGGTCATACGGAAGGGGTTGCGGAAGCCCATCGCGTAGATCTCGGGACGGGTCTTCTCCGTGCCGGGGGCGAAGAGGTTGCCCTCCGGGATGTCGTACGAGCCGTCGTCCTTGACCTTGACGCGGAGGATCTTGCCGCGCAGGTCGTCGGTGTTGCCGGCGCTGCGCTGGGCGTCGAACGCCGGGTTGCGGTCGGCCCGTTCGTCGATCGGGGCGTAGCCGTCGGACTGGAACGGGTTGCTGTCGTCGCCGGTGGACAGCAGCAGATTGCCGTCGGCGTCGAAGGCGATGTCGCCGCCGACGTGGCAGCACAGGCCGCGGTTGGCGGGGACGTCGAGGACCTTCTTCTCGCTGTCCGTCTCCAGCGTGCCGTTCTCGGAGAGCACGAAACGGGAGAGGCGGTTGACGCCGTCGAAGGGCTTGAAGTCCTCCGCGCTGCCCGTCTCGGGGGCGTCGCCCTCGGGGGTGTCCAACGGCGGCGCGTAGTAGAGGTAGACGGCCCGGTTCTGGCTGAAGTCCGGGTCCACGCCGACGCCTTGGAGCCCTTCCTCGTCGTGGTTGTAGACGGGGATCTTCCCGGCGACCTTGGTGGCGCCGCCCTTGTCGGTGAGCCGCAGCGTCCCGTCCCGCGAGGTGTGCAGCACGGAGCTGTCGGGCAGCACGGCGAGCGTCATCGGCTCGCCGGTCTCGGGCTCGCCCTTGGCGAGGGTGACCTGCTGGAAGTCGGCGGCGGCGGCCTTCGCCTCCGGCCGGGGCGCGGCCGCGTAACTCGACGGCGAGGCAGCGAGGTTGAGCGCGCCCCCGAGCAGCAGTACGGAGACGAGCGCGGCGACCCGCGAACGGAACGCGGCGCGCACCCGGCGCCGCCAGGGAAGTCCGGGCCTGCGCGGCCCGGAGGGCAGGGATGCAGAACGGGTGATCCTGTGCACGCGACTCCTCCTGGGAGGCGGAACGGTGGGTGACGTAGGTGTCGTTGACCGCTTGCTCTGGCACAGGCGCGCGCCGTCGCGCCGGAACGGTCCTCCGGGCGCAGACGCCCTGAGAGACCGGAGTCAGTGTGAAATCGTCCGTACGGGAGAGGAACGAGGGGGAAATCGGCTCATGTCCGGTACACCCAAGGACGGTAGCCATCTTCGTCCGATACCGAAACCCCTTTGACACGGCGGGAGTTGGCTTCTTCCACGATGTGGACAAAGTACGGGCCGCCTGATCGCTGAGACTGCGCGCCACAGTGCGCGCTTTGCTGCCGGACCGTGCGTGCTGGTGCGGGCTTGCTGGAGGCTGCTGTGAGCGACGGGCAGTGACGATCGAGCGGATTCGCGACGCACTGGGAGCGCAGGACCTGGTTCAGCGGTTCCTCGACGAGTTCAACCGCGCACCCGCCTATGACTCGCTCGCCACACGTTTGCGCAGCGGCAGAGCGTCGCGGTCTACTTCAACGCGGCGCTCGATGAGGCGGACGTGATCCTCTCCAGCGAAGATCACGGCGCCGAACCGCCCGGCCAGTGGATCGACGGCACCGTCGCCTTGAGGAGGCGGCGGTCCGAATGCGCGAAGCGGGGTGCCGTCTGACCTGACATCATGACCCGCCGCAAAGCTCCGCTAGAAGCACAACGTCGAGGCGGTCTGAGACGCATCCCCCGACGCGCCCTCAATCTGCTAGACGTGTGCCGGGACCATCCACGATCAAGACCGCACGTCTCCCGGCGCCATCAGCGCCCGTGCCGACGTGCGGAGTTGAGGTGAACAGCCGCGCACACCGAATCGTTCAACGAACAGCAAGCACACTGACGCCGTGCGCCGACTTCACCTACCCGTCCCCCAAGACGAAGGCGGTGTCGATTCCCACTTGCTCCAGGTCCCTCCGGACGTGTCCGATGAATTCGATAATTCCCTCGGTGAGTTCCTGCCATTGCTGGGGCGAACTCAGCTCCCCGGGGGTGAGTGCCGAGCCCACGAGCCAACCTTCCGCGCCACGCAAAATTCTTACCGCTCCAGGATCCTCGAACGAGAGTGATGCAAAGCAGAAGTCTGTTGGTTCCCGCTCCGAGACCGAGATCCACCGGCTGAGTTCGCGAGCCAGCTCCGCCACAGGAAATGCTGGCTCAGCATAGACTTCATTCCCTGCCTCGACAATCTCGAAATCCGCTTCAACATTGACCAGGTAGTCGGCGAGAGTGTCACCCCGCAGGTCAGCGACACTGAAGTTCATGTAATTCCAGCGCATCGGTTCACCTTGGATTGAAAGGAAAGGCGTTAATCACCCTACCGTCACCCGTCACGATGACGCGTACCCCCTCCTGCCCCTTCGTCCCAATTGGCCGCTGCATGTCGACCTCCATCTTGAACGTCCCCTCTGATCCGTTCGGCTTGAAAATCGCACCCTCAGATCTGAGCGCCTCCGCTACCCACGACTGAACCTCGGGGATGTCGTCACTGGCGAACTTCGCATACCTACCCTCGAAGGAAGAAAGGTGCTTGTTCTTGATGAAAATGCTTGACGGATCCTCTGCGGCCTTGAATGCCGCGTCAGATGCCGCCTTGATCTCCGGAGTGCACTTCAGCCCCAGCGGATCCGCCCACGTATGCGGGTTGTGGACGTAGGTGACCGGATTCGGGCCCGGGTCGAGGCCCAGTGGGTCCTGGGACAGATACCGGGCCGTCGTGGGGTCGTAGTGGCGGTGGAAGTTGTAGTGGAGGCCCGTTTCGGGGTCCGCGTACTGGCCGGGGAAGCGCAGCGGTGTGTATGCCGTGGCGTCCGCGTTCCACGTCGTCGTGCCCCACAGAGTGCTGCGGGTGCGCCAGGCGATGCCGCCGCTCTCGTCGAGGAGTTCGGACGGGGCACCCACCAGATCGGTGGCGATCGCGAAGAAGCGTGAGTCGATCTCGGCCTGGGTCGTCTCGTTCGTGATGCGTTCGGTCTGCGTCAGCGGCCGCAGGCCGTCGTGGTCCCAGGTGAGCGTCACCGGGTCCGGCAGATTCGGAGCAGTGGTCGTCTGCTCGATCAGTGTGGCGCCGTCCCAGGTGAAGTCGACCTGCTCCAGCACCTGTTGCCCGTCGTCGCCGAGCCGCTGCTTGGCGATGCGGCGACCCAGTGGGTCGTACAGGTACCGCCACCGCGTGCCGTCGGGCGTCGTCACCGACGTCAGGTGGTCTTCGCCGTCCCAGGAGTAGCGCCACGTGTCCGGCTTCTTCGACAACCGCGACTTCTGCCGCAGCACCGCACGCCCCGCCTCGTCGTACTCGTAACGGATCGACCCGGCGGTGAGCAGCTTCGTGCCGCTGTAGCTGCGTTCCCCGCGCACATCCGAACCGGCGTGCTGTGCGGGCCAGTCGGCGGCCGTCTGGTTCCCTGCCTCGTCGTAGGCGTACGTCTCCGACCAGTTCTCCGCGCGGACCGCGGTGACGCGTCCGGCCGCGTCGAGGTCGAAGAGCTGCGAGCCGTTCAACTGGTCCTCGACACCGACGAGATGGCTGTCGGCACGGTAGCGGTACGTGCGCTGCTGCACGGTGCCCGCCGAGGGGCCGCCGACGGTCTGGGACGCCAGGCGTCCCGCCGGGTCCCAGAGGCTGGTGAAGGTCAACTCGCCATCGCCCGCGCGACGTTCGGTCTCGCGGCCCGACTCGTCGTGGTCGAAGGTGAGTGTGTGGCCGTTGGTGGTGAGTGAGGTGCGGTTGCCGGCGGCGTCGTACGTGTAGGTGGTGACGGTGCCCGCCGGAGTCACGCGGCGCGTGCGACGGCCGAGCGCGTCGTACTCGTGGGTCAGTACACGGCCGCCCACGACTTCGTCCCTGACGCGTCCGAGCTTGTCCCGCCGGCAGATCAGTTCCGCGTCGGGGCCGTGGGCGGAAATGAGACGTCCTGCCGCGTCGTAGGAGAAGTCGGTCGCGTCGCCGTCGGCGTTCTTCCTGGTGACGCGTCCCATGGCGTCGCGGGTGAAGCTGACCGTCTGGCCTGCCGGATTGGTGCGGAACGCCAGGCGCCCGGCGTCGTCGTGACCGTACTGCACGGTGCGGTCGTCGAAGTCGGTCTCGGATATCAGCCGGCCCGCGGGGTCGAACGTGTAACTCCAGGTCAGACCCTGGGGGTTGGCGACCTCGGTGAGGCGCAGCTCGGCGTCGTAGAAGAAGGCGTGCCGCACGCCGTCGGGACCGGTCTGTGCCGTCAGCAGGTCGAAGTGGGTGTACTCGTTGCGGGTGACGGCCCCTGCGGCGTCGGTGTGGGTGAGGCAGTTGCCCTCCCCGTCGTACGTCCAGCTCTGCACCTCACCGCCGGGGTCGACGCGGCGTGCCAGACGGCCCTCCGTCGTCCACTGCAGAACGGTGACGGCGCCCGAAGGATCGGTGACGGTGATGGGGCGGCCGAAAGCGTCGCGCACGTACGTCATAGTCCCGCCGAGGGGGCCGGTGATCCGCAGCGGCAGCCCGGCGGCGTCGCAGCGGAACGCACTGGTCGCCCCCAACGGGTCGGTGACGGAGGCGAGATGGCCGCGGGCGTCGTAGCCGTAGGTCGTAGTGGAACCGGCCGGGTCGGTGGCGGCGGTGAGCAGCCCACGCTCGTCGCGGGCGTATCGCCACTCGGCGCCGTCCGCGTCCGTCCTTCCTGTCGGAAGACCGCTCTCGTCGTACTCGACGGAGACCTCGCCGCCATCGGGCAACACGACACTTAGCGGGCGGCCGAGTCCGTCGTAGGTGTAGGAGGCTGTCGCGCCCAGCGGATCGGTGATCGTCAGCGGCCGGTGCTCGGCGTCATACGTGGTGCGGGTCGTGCGCCCCGCGCGGTCGGTTTCGGCGACGATCCGCAGTCGGGCGTCGACGGTGAACAGGGAGGTGTGGCCGAGAGAGTCGGTCACGCGGGTCGTCGTGCACCCCGGTTGGCTGCTTTCCAGTCCGTATGCGAAGCGGGCCTTGAGGTGTCCGGCCTCGCCTTCGTGGTGGATGACGCGGTCTTCGTCGTCGTATGTGTAGGAGAACGAGCGGGAGTTGGTGTCGGTCCAGGTGACGATGCGTCCGCGCTCGTCGACCTCGTAGCGGGTGGCGCGATCCTCGGAGTCGGCGACGGAGGTGAGGAAACCGCGGTCGCTGTACGCGTAGGAGCGCAGCCGTACGGGGCCGTCGGCGGTGGCCAGTGTCAGGGTCGTGATGCGGCCCGCGTCACAGGTGAACTCCAGCTCGTAGCCGCCGGAGTGGGTGATCGAGTGGGGCTGGCCCAACTCCCATTCCACCGACGTCCAGTTGCCCTCCGCGTCGGACATGGCGGCCAGCTTCGCGATGCCGTCGCCGCCCGGAGCCACCCCGGCCGGGGCCTCGAACGTACGGGTCGTGCGGGCGACCGGGTCGAAAAGGGTGTAGGAGCCGTCGGGGTGCCGCTCCAGCGACCACGGCACGCCCTTGACGGGCGTGACCGGCAGATCCGGGGCGGGGTGCGGGTAGGCGCGGACGCTGCCGTCGGCGGCGACGTGGACGACGCCTTCGGCGTCGATCTCCAGGCGCTCGTCGATGGTGGAGGCCCAAGCGGGCCCGAACCAGCCGCCGTTGCGGTAGGCGGACTCGAAGGTGCGGGTGAACACCAGCGGAAACGTGCCCGGCAGGCTTACATCGGTCTGCGGCAGCACCATCCGCCCGGTCGCCATGTCGACGGGCTCGTTGCGCAGGACCTTGCAGTTCAGGTCCCGTGCGAGATCGCCGAGGCGTTCCTTGACCGTCCTGCGGGCGGCCTGTTTCGCGCCCTGTTCGACGGCTTCCTTGCCGCCGGCCTTCAGGCCGCCCTTGAGTCCGCCCTTGACGATGCCGCCGGAGCCCTTGCCGCCGACGAGGTCGACGGCGATCTTCCCGACGGCCTCGGCGGGGTCCCGCCAGTTCTGGTTCGTGACGATGCCCACAAGCCGTTCAGGATGGACGACGGTGGAGGCCAGGCCGGTGGCGACGCCGTTCATGTTCTGCAGGTACTGGCCGGGGTGGGTCAGGTTGTACGGATCGGTCGGATTCAGCATCCGCACCAGACCCGCCGTCTCGCCCAGGCCCTTCATCACTCCGCCCAGGACGTGGACGTTGCTCAGTGCCATGGCCTCGGCGGCGTCCCGGCCGGCCGATTTGATCGTCTCCCAGGCGCCGGGCATCTCCGGTGCCTGTTCGACCAGCCCCTTCACCGCATCCTTGGCACGGCGTGCCGCGTCGTCGCGCTGATGACGGGCCTCGTTCACCATGTGCTGGGCCCGCTCCAGCCCGGCCTTGCCCGGGTCCTTGAACGGCGGCGGCTTCGGGCCCGGGTCCTGGCCCGACTCGTTCCTGGAGTTCCACTCGTCGGCCTTCGCGTTGTGGTCGTCCACCGCCTTGTCCGAAGCCGCCTTCGACTTCTTGTACAGCGCTATGGCTTCCTTGGCCTGCCCTTGTGCCCACTGCACGGTGGACGCGTGCTGGACGAGCTGCTTGGCGGCGGCCTCGCAGGCGTCCGCGGCCTGGACCCAGAACTTCGGCTGCGGCTCGAACTCGGCCCGGAACGCCTCGCCCGCCTCGCCCTCCCAGCCGTGCACGTCCAGCCCCTTGAGCCCGGAGCCGAGCTTGTCGAACGCCTTGAAGAAGTTCCGCAGATGCCCGGCCCGGTCGGTCAGCTTCTCCACATCGCCGTGGATGATCTCCTTCGGGTCCTCCGTCTCGCCCAACTGACGTTCGGCCACATCCGCACCGAGCTTGTCGGCCGTCCACTCACCCGCATCGCGTACGCCCTCGGCGGCACCCTGCAGACCGATCTCGTCGAGACCGTCGGCGGCCTTGTCACCGAGCCACTCGGCTCCGTCTCCGACCGCTTCGAACGCATCCCCCAGTCCCACCGGTCACTTCTCCCCGTCGCCGCCGTCGTCGCTGCCGACCTGTTCCCACTGGTCGCCCATCTCTCCCCAGTCCGGCCGGGACAGATCCACCTCCGGGGAACCCTTCACCTCGTCCCCGACCTCGCTCCAGGACTTCTCGCCCGCCTTCTCCCCCTCGGCGACACCCTGCTGCGGGTTGTACGAACCAGCCGTGACGACGACCTCCTTGAGGCTGTCGTTCACGTACTGCTCCTGCTCGTGGTAGAGCCCCGCCGACAGCCCGAGTCTTTCGGCGATGCCGTTCAGTTCCTGTGTCCTGCCGTGGATCGCCGCCCCCCACCGGCCGCAGAACTGTCCGAACACATCGGCCAGTTCGGCACTGCTCATCTCCATGCCGGACATCGTCAGGAACTGGAAGCCGTGCCCCTGCTGGGCGTTGATCGTGAAGTAGCCCGTCTCCTCCAGTTCGGCCGTGGCAGCCTTCAGGCCCTGCTCGACCTGCTTTGCGGCCGCCGGATCGAACGTGTAACCACCGCTCACGCCGACGTCCCTTCCGGCGCCTCGGTCACGGCCACTTCGTCGGGCACGACTCCCGCCGCAGGCGGCAACAGGAACGCCCCGTCACTGCCCACGTCGACCGCGATCCCGCACGGAACGGCGACCTCCGCCACCGTCTCGTCCAGCAGCCGAGCCCCGTAGACACGCCGGAACTGCCACTCACCACCCTCGCCACGCGCCTGCGCGAACGCGGTCAGCGTGTCCGTGTCGGTGAACGCGTAGATCCACCGCAGACCACCGTGATCCCCGGCGAGCACCCCACCGTCCCGGATCGGCACCAGCACCGTCGACCTGCGGAACTCCCCCAGCACGGCCAGCACTTGATCGCGCGCCGTCTCGACATCCGCGGCGTCTGCAAGGTCCCCGCTCAGCATGACCACCCCCCGTGCACCGGCCCAGTTTTTCGACCCTAATGCACGCAACTCGCCTCGCCACCGCCCGGTCCGGCCAATCACTGCGGCGTACGCCCGGCTGCGGGTGTCGCGCAGAACTCCCGTGCACCGCCCGCCTCCTGGGCATGCGAACGCCCGCCCGGGCCGAAGCACCGGGCGGGCGTCGTCGTGCGTCACGCCGGACGCGACGAGGTGAACTCGCGTATCAGATACCGCAGTCGGGGGCGTCCCAGAACTGGCCCTCGCCGCCTGCCACATGGGTGTGGTCGTCGTGGCCGGGATAGCCGGGGCCGAGGATCTCGGTGAAGCCGTGGTCGCGGGCCGCCTGCGCCAGGGCGCAGAAGCCCTGGGAGCCGGCGCCCAAGTCGGCCGCGTGGCCGTACAGATGGCGGCTGTTGGCCGCGCCGCCGACCGCGTCGTTGCACGAGACGCTGCGGAAGCCGCCGTTGACGGTGATCGGCTTGTCGCCCATGGCGTGGCGCATGGCCTGGAGCTTCCACATGGTGACCAGCGCGTTGGAACGGGCCGTGGCCGCGTCGACCTTGCCGCCGGACCAGTCGGAGTTGCAGTTGTTCAGCTCGCCGTAGTCGAAGTTGACCGGGGAGCAGTCGTCGTCCTGCAACTCGTAGATCTTGTTGAAGGTCGCCTCGTCCGCGGTGCCGCCGCCGGAGAGGCCGTAGGCGGACTGGAAGCGCTCCACGGCGGCCTTGGTGGCGGGTCCGAACTCGCCGTCGATGGCAAGCTGGCTGCCCGTCCCCGGGTATCCGGCGACGCGGATCTGGAGCTGCCGTACGGCCTCGCCGGAGGCGCCCTCGCTGAGCGTCCCGCTCCAGGTGTAGCAGGCGTCGGCGGGGGCCGCGTCCGCGGCGGCGGCCGGCGCGGAGTTCGCGATGGCGGGCACGGCGGCGGGGGCGGCGAAGGCCAGACCCGCACCGGTGAGGACCGAGACCAGCACTCTGACAGGACGTGAACTCATGACGGGACGTCGCCTTCCTTGGTGGGGCAAGGGGTGGAGAGGCATGACAGTGGTCCCCCGCACAGTTCTTGTCAAGAACTCGCAAAGTCGGCCCGGCAATTCCCGAACTGTCCTGTAAAGACCGGGCAGTTCACCCCTTTCCTGTCGTGCGCGTGACGGCGTCCGTACGGGGCCGCACCCCGCGGGCGTACGTACTGGTCAGCGGATGTGACCGTATGTGACGGCATGTGCCGTCCGCGGCGCGCGGCGAAACGGAGGCACGCGGAGGCCCCCGGAGATGACGGACGTCATGGGCGACGGCGGTGGTGGGGAGCCGACGGGGAGCGTACGGCGGCACGGAAGCGGAGAGGCGGGCACGCGGTGCGGGACGCGCCCCCGGAGCCCGACCGCGGTCCCTGCTCCGGTCCCGGACCCGGACCCGTTCTCCGGGACTTCCCGGATGTCCCGCGGCCTCCGTGCTGCGAGACTCCGAAGAGCCCGGCCGGAGCGACGGGAACGGCTCAACAACGCGATCGGGCAAGCGGAATGAGCCGGAACCAGAAGGGACGGAACGGCATGAGGATGCGGAGGGAGGTGACGCCCATGACGTGGTTGGCCTGGCCGCCCGCCCGGAGGGTCCGGGAGCACGGGCGGCGGGTTCCGGAAGGAACGAGATGTCCCGTACGGACAAGACCAAACCACTGTGGGTGCGCTGCGCGGAGCACGAGCACCGGGCCGTCCACGACCACCGTCGCGGCCCCTGCGACCTGCCGCCCCGGCCGCCGCGGAAGGACACCGGCACACGCTGCCGCTGGGAGTACACCTGGTTCGGCACGAGGTGCTGCTCCGGGCCCAACGGGCGCGCCGCCAAGAAGGAGTGGGGCGAGATGAACCGGGCGCGCAACCGCCGGGACCGCTATGCGGCCCGCCGTGCGGCACGTCGCGCCGCCCTGCGTGCGGCCCGCTCGGCGGACCGTGAAGACATCGACTGACCCGGACCGGCCCCGATACCGTCCCGGCCCGCCCGGCTCTGCGGCCCGTCGCCGCGGACGGCACCGCGCCCCGGGCAGGCG
>NZ_LJGW01000295.1 GCF_001751255.1 Streptomyces nanshensis
CTCGTTCCGCGACCGTCTCTCCCGGCTCGCGGAACATCTGTCGGCGCCGCCGCCGACGCGCTGGTAGGCGGGAGCCACAGCAGGCCGACTACGGGAGCGCCGCCCCCAACTCCCGTACGGCGACAGGACGTTACGTACGCCGCCGGGCCGGTGCCGGTACGCCCGCTACGTCGGCCCCGCCCCTACGACCCGAGGATCTTGCGCAACTTCCCCCGGCCGCCCGCCGGTTCGGGCGCGGCGGACGACGGCACGGCGGCGGCCGGCATCGCCCCCGCCGACTGAGGAACGCTCTTCGGCAGGGGCGCCGAATGCGCCGACCGCGTGCGGCCGGGCCGTACGGGGTTGAGGGTGCAGCGGACCGGAAGGTTCGCGGGACGCCGCTGTGCGAACGACGCCTCCCAGCGCAACTCCTCCTCGGGACCGTCGAGTTCGAGCTGCCACAGCGCGTCCAGCAGATGGTCGACGCCGGTCTCCACGATGATCCGGGCGATGCCCTGTCCGGGGCACTCGTGCGGTCCGGCGCCGCCGTAGGCCAGGTGCGCCCGGTTGCCGTCCAGCGGCTCGTCGGCCGAGCGGATCGCCGGGTCGTTGTTCCCGGCGGCCAGGCCCAGGACCAGCAGGTCGCCCTTCTTGATGAACGTCCCGCCGTTGTTGGGCAGATGGGTGTCGTTGGTCGCGACCCGGTGGAAGGACCGCCGCAGCGGCGGCTCGTACCACGACACCTCCTCCAGGGCGCCCGCGATCGTCTTGTGCCCGCCCCTGACCTCGGACCGGAAGGCGCGCGAGGTCAGCACGTACCGCAGCAGCGAGCTCATCAGGCTCACCGTGGTCTGGTTTCCGGCGATCAGCAGCAGCCGCACATGCTCCCGCGTCCTCTCCCGGTCTCCCTGGAACCGCTCCAGCAGCTTCGCCGTCACGTTGTTCCGCGGGCGCTCCATGTTCCAGCGCCGGTTCTGCTCCACCAAGTCCTCGAGCAGGACGGTCATTTCGCGGTGGCTGTGCTGTGCCTCCTCGGTGCCGCCCATCACGTCCTGGCAGAGCTTCACCAGCCGCGGCGCGGTCTCGACGGGGAGGCCCGCCAGATGCGCCAGGATCATCATGGGAAGCTGCTCGGCCCACGCCGTCACCAGGTCCACGTGCCGCACACCGTCGCTGAGGCCGCGGTCGGGGTTCGGGAACTGGTCGATGAGCTGGTTCGAGTACATCTCGACGAGACGGCGCACACTGCGCGACTCGAACTCGCCGAGGGTACGGGTGATCGCCCCGCGCAGCTCGTGGTGCTCGTCCCCGTCGGCGAACACACAGAGCTTCTGCGGAGCCAGCAGCGCCGTCAGCGGATGCGTCGGCGTGAGCTGCTCCACGCCGCTCCACTGCCGGGTGTCCCGCGTGTAGAGCCGCGGATTGCCGGTGACCTCCAGGATCTCCCGGTAGCCGAGCACGAGCCACGCCGTGACCCCGCCCGGCAGCGCCACCGGGGCCACGTTCCCGTACAGCTTGCGCAGCCGCTCGTCGGTGGCCTCGTGGTTCGCGACGGCCGAAGGGTCGTGCAGCTCCACCAGCCCGCCGCCGCCCCGGTGCGCGGGACAGCCCGGAGGCGGGACCTCCGGCGACATTCCGTCGTCGTCGGCAGAGGGAGGAGGCGTCGTCACCGGGAGACTCCTAAGCGTGGGGCGAGCGTCGGCGTACGGGCGGCGGGGCGACGGCGGGCGACGACCACGCGCGGCGGACCCCGCACCGGAACGCCCCGTCCGAGCTTGGACCCGCAGCATATCTGCTGCGTGAGGCAGCAACACGCCCTGCATCAGGGGAAGTTGGGCCTCGATCCGGAATGCCGGGCGACGCCGCGGGGCGGCCGTGTACCGGCGTGCGCGTACTGTACGTGGCCGCTCGTCGCGGCGGCGACCGGAAGATCACGCGTCCCCGGTCCGTACGCCGGATCCGCACGCCGGCTCCATACGCCGGGTCCGTGCGCCGTCCGCGCTCCGGATCCGTGCCCCGTACCGGCCGGCACCGCGGCGCCACCCCGCTCACCGGCCCGGCAGCGGCCGCCCGTCGCCACGTCGTCCCCGCACGCCGTTCCGCTTGAGGTCCGGCGCGGGGACTGAGTGACCGATCAGCGGGGTAGCTATCGCACGCTCAGGGGCGAAATCTCGCCAGGCGTACGGGAGTTGAGGAGTCGAACATCATGACCGCAGGCGGGATTGCAGCGATACCGCGCGCCCCGGGATGGCTTCCGCTCATCGGTCACGCCGTCCCGCTGCGCAACCCCCTGGAGTTCCTCAAGACCCTGCGGCACACCGGCGATCTGGTGCGCATCCACCTCGGGACGCTGCCCGTCGTCGTCCCGACCTCCCACGAACTCGTCCACGAGGTCCTGCTCGGCAAGGGCTATGAGAAGGGCCGCCTCTACGACCGGATGGAACTCGCCGTCGGCGGCGGCCTCGCCACCAACGAGACCACGCACATACCGCGCCGCCGGGCGATCCAACCCGTGTTCAACGACGAGTACATGGAGCACTACAGCCGCATCATGGCCGCGCGCGCCCAGCGCCTCTCCGACTCCCTGCGGCCGGGCGAGCGCATCGACGTCGACAAGGCCATGAGCGGCTTCGCGATCGGCAGCCTCGCCGAGTGCATGTTCTCCAGCGAACTCGGCCACGACGCCGTCGAGTCCGTGCAGCGCATCATCCCGGTCATCCTGGAGACCATGCTCGTACGTGCCGTCTCACCGCCGGTGACGGACCGGTGGGAGCGCTGGCCGATGACCTCCAACTCCCGCTTCATCGAAGCCGCCCGCGAACTGCGGTCCGTCATCGACGACGTCATCGAGCGCACCAGCCGCTCCGAGGAACAGCAACTCGACCTGGTCTCCCTGCTGATGGCGGCACAGGACCCGGAGACGGGGCTCGGCCTCTCGCTCCGGGACGTACGGGACGAGCTCGCGACGATGCAGTTCGCCGGCACCGAGACCACCGCCGCGACGCTCACCTGGACCTTCCACGAACTCGCCCGCCAGCCTCGTATCCAGGAGGCGGTCGTGGCGGAGATCGACCGCGTCGTCGGGGAGGACCCGGTCGGCTACGCCCACGTCGGCAAGCTGGAGTACACGCAGAAGGTCCTCCAGGAGGCGCTGCGTCTGCACGGCGTCACGATGGTGATGCGCCGCGTCAAGAAGGACGCTCCCGTCACGCTCGGAGGGTACGAACTCCCCGCCGGCACCGAGGTCGTCCTCAGCCTCTACGCCGTCAACCGCCATCCCGGCCTGTACGAGGACCCGGAGGTCTTCGACCCCGAACGGGACCAGCCCGACCGCAAGTACCGGCTCTCCTTCGGCGCCGGCAAGCGCAAGTGCATCGGCGAGGGCTTCTCGCTGATGGAGGCGACGATCCTGCTCGCGACCCTGCTGCGCCGCTGGAGACTCGAACCGGTGCCGGGCCACACGGTGAAGGAGGCGGTGTCGGCGATGGCGCACGCCGACAGCATGCCGATGACGGTCCACCCACGGCAGGACGTCTGAACCTTCCGGCATACGCCCCGCCCGCCCCCTGGCGCCCCCGCTCCCCGCACGGCACGCTCGGACTCAGCCCCGCCCGGTCCCCACCACCGCAGGAGCACCCGAGCACCCCGAGCGGCCCGAGCCGCACGGGCGTACGGAGCGACAGGAGCGAGATGCCCAGTCCCCGCAGCACCCGCCCTCCGCACCGACACCAACACCCGCGCCCGTCCCTGCCTCCCGGGGACCGCCCCCGCGCGGCCCTCGCCATGGACGCCGCGGCGGCACGCGGCGTCCTGCACGACCGGACGCTCGCCGAACTGGCCGAGTACACCCGCCCCTCACCGCTCCCCCGCCTCGACGAACTGACCGGCGCACGGGCGCGCGGCGTCCTCGCCGAGACGGAGCTGCTGATCACCGGCTGGGGCTGCCCGCCCCTGGACGAGGACGTGCTGGCCGCCGCGCCCCGGCTGCGCGCCGTCGCCCACACCGCGGGCAGCGTGCGCGGCCACATCACCGACGCCTGCTGGGAGCGCGGCGTCGAGGTCTCGTCGGCCGCCGCCGCGAACGCCCTGCCGGTCGCCGAGTACACCGTCGCGATGATCCTGCTCAGCGGCAAGCGCGTCCTGGAGTCGGCCCGCGAGTACGCCGCCGCCCGCGCCCGCGACGGCGACTGGCTGCACGTCCGCCCCGGCATGGGCAACTACCGCCGCACGGTGGGGATTCTGAGCGCCTCGCTGATCGGGCGCCGCGTCATCGAGCTGCTGCGCCCGTACGACGTCGACGTGCGGCTGTACGACCCGTACGTCACCGGGGAGGAGGCCGCGGCGCTCGGCGTACGCGGCGTCACACTGCCCGAACTCTTCGCGGACTGCGACGTGGTGAGCGTCCACGCCCCGCTGCTGCCCGCGACCCGCGGCCTCGTCGGAGCCGAACTCCTCGGCGCCATGCGGCAGGACGCCGTCCTGATCAACACCGCGCGCGGCGCCGTCCTCGACCAGGACGCGCTCACCGACGCGGTGTGCGCGGGCCGCATCCGCGCGGTGCTGGACGTCACGGAGCCCGAAGTGCTGCCGCCCGGACACCCGCTCTGGGACTGCGAGAACGCCCTCGTCACCCCGCACATCGCCGGCTCCCTCGGCAACGAGCTGGAGCGGCTGGCCGATCTGACCGTCTCCGAAGTCGCCCGCTGGGCCCGTGGCGAGGGCTTCGCCCATCCCGTACGACGCGAAAGGCTGGCCTTCCTCGCATGACCGCGACCCCTGCCGCCGCAGCGCACGTCCCCCTCCGACTGCCGCCGGAGGACCGGGAGTTCAGCCCCTTCACCGGCTGGACGCGCGCCCACTGGGAGGCCACCGCCGACGGTCTGCTGACCGCCGCCCGGCGCTTCGCCACCCCGGGCGGCGCGCGGCTCGACCTGCCCGGCCGCCCGTCCCGCACCGGGGTGCGCTCCGACGGACTGGAGGGCTACGCGCGGACGTTCCTCGCCGCGGCCTTCCGGGTCGCGGGCGCGCGCGGCGCGGACCCGCACGGCTTCCTCCAGCAGTACGCGGACGGGCTCGCCGCCGGCACCCGCACACCGGGTCGGGACGACGCCGAGTCGTGGCCGCCCGTACTCGACCACACCGTCTACGGGCAGCCGATGGTCGAGTCCGCGTCCGTCGCCCTGGGCCTGCGGCTGACCCGGCCGTGGCTGTGGGACCGGCTCGACGACGCGGTGCGCGACCGCGCCGAGGAGTGGCTGCGCGGGGCGCTGCGCCATGTGCCCGCACCCAACAACTGGTATCTCTTCCCGCTCACGGTCGCCGGCTTCCTGGAGTCCGTCGGCCGGGGCGACGAGGCGACCCGGCGGGCGATCCGGCGCGGACTGGAGCTGCTGGAGGGCTGGTACGCCGGGGAGGGCTGGTACGCCGACGGCGACGGCCGCGCCTTCGACCACTACAACGGCTGGGCCCTGCATCTGTATCCGCTGCTGCACGCCCGGCTGGCGGGCGAGAGCGCGGAGTCGGAGCGGCTCGGCGCCCGGCTGCGCGCCCATCTCGACGGCTTCGCGCTGCTCTTCGACGGCAACGGCGCACCGCTGCACTTCGGCCGCTCCCTGACGTACCGCTTCGCCGTGAACTCCGCCGTCGCCCTCGGCGCACTGACCGGCCACACCCCGCTCGCGCCCGGTGTCTCCCGGCGGCTGCTGAGCGGCTGCACCCGCTACTTCCTCGACCGCGGCGCGCTCGGCCGCGACGGCGTGCTGACGCTCGGCTGGCACGGCCCCCACGAGGCGACCCTCCAGGACTACTCGGGCCCGGCCTCCCCGTACTGGGCCTCCAAGGGGCTGCTGCCCCTGCTCGTACCGGAGGACGATCCGCTGTGGACGGCCCGCGAGGAGGCGGCACCGAGCGAGGGCCCGCCCCGCGCGCTGGCGCTGCCCTCCGCGGGGCTGCTGATCCAGACCGGCGGATACGGCGGCCCGGTGCGGCTGCACAACCACGGCAGCGACCATGTCCCGCCCCACGAGGGCGAGTCGGCCCACGCGGAGGACCCGCTCTACGCACGGCTCGCCTACTCCACCCGTACGGGACCGACCGCGAGCGGCAACGTCCCCGACAACCACCTCGCCGTCGAGGTACCCGGGCCGCACGGCACCCCGGTACGCAGCGCGCGCCTGCGCATCCGTCCGCTGGGAGCGGCGTCGGAGCCGGGCGGCGCGTGGGGCTGGGCGGCGTCCTGGCACACGCCCGTCTTCCCGTCGGGCGGCCCGATGGTGCCGGGGCTGCGCGTGCAGAGCGTGACGTACGTACGGGGCGGGCTCGAACTGCGTGTGCACCGCGTGGTGGGGGCGCCCCCGGGCACGCGGGTACGGCTGACAGGCTGGGCGACGGGCGAACCGGAGGAGGGGGCGGCGGTGGAGACGGCGGCGGGGCCGGAGACCACGGCCGGCGGACTGCACGGGCTGTACGGCTGGGACGAGGAGACCCCCGTCCTGCTCCGCGCCCCGCAGGGCACCGCCTTCACCCGGTGGGCACGGGTCCCCGCGCTCACGGGAGACGCGGAGGGCACCGCCCTCTTCGCCGCTCTCGCCACGCTCACCGCCCCGTACGGTTCCCGGCGCGGCACCGCCTCAGCCGCCCGAACAGGCCCGCGCGGAAAGGGAGTCGGAGGCGGAGGCGGCGACGGAAGCGGGGGCGGGGGCCGCGCTGGACGATCTCTCCGGAGCCGCCCGGCTGCTCTGCGCCGACGCCGGCTCCCTCGCCGTCCGCTGGAGCGCCGACGGCACGGTCACCCGCGTCGCCTTCGGCGCGGACACCGCCGAGGTGACCACCTCCGCCGCGCCAACGCCGACGCCCTGATCCCGTACGCGACTCCGGTCAGTCCGAGGTGCCCTCCCCGTCCCGGCGGGGCGCGTCCCCCCAGCGCGGGTCGTTGTCCCACTCCTCGTTCTTCCTGTGCACGGTCTCGATCGCCCGCGCGGCCTCCGCCTCGGTGGCGTAGGGCCCCAGCCGGTTCTTGGCCGGGCACTCCGGACCCTCCTCGACCTTGCCGTGCTTGATGCAGTAGTACCACTCGCCCGCTTTGCCGGGCGTGCTGCGCTTGAAGAGAGCCATACCGTCATGCTCCCCCCTGAGCCCGGTGCGTACCACCGTTAGACTCGCGCACATGTCTGGCCAGTCCTTGCTCTCCCCCGGTGAACTCTCCCCGCACCGCGAGGTCCCCGCGTCGATCCCGCGTCCCGAGTACGTCGGCAAGGACGCACCGACGCCGTACGACGGCCCCGAGGTGCAGGACCCGGAGACCGTGGAGAAGATGCGCGCGGCCGGGAGGATCGCGGCCCGCGCCATGGAGGAGGCCGCCCGGCACATCGCCCCGGGCGTCACCACGGACAAGCTCGACGAGGTGGCGCACGCCTACATGTGCGACCACGGCGCCTACCCCTCGACGCTGGGCTACCGCCGGTTCCCCAAGTCGCTGTGCACGTCCGTCAACGAGGTCATCTGCCACGGCATCCCGGACTCCACCGTCCTGCGCGACGGCGACATCGTGAACCTCGACGTGACGGCCTTCATCGGCGGCGTACACGGCGACAACAACGCCACGTATCTGTGCGGCGACGTCGACGAGGAGTCACGGCTGCTGGTCGAGCGCACCCGCGAGGCGCTCAACCGCGCCATCAAGGCCGTACGTCCGGGCCGGCAGATCAACGTCATCGGCCGCGTCATCGAGTCCTACGCCAAGCGCTTCGGCTACGGGGTGGTGCGCGACTTCACCGGCCACGGCATCAACACCTCGTTCCACTCGGGCCTGATCATCCCGCACTACGACGACGCACGCGCGACGACCGTGATGAAGCCCGGGATGACCTTCACCATCGAGCCGATGCTGACGCTGGGCACCTACGAGTGGGACATGTGGGAGGACGGCTGGACGGTCGTCACCAAGGACCGCCGGCGCACGGCCCAGTTCGAGCACACGCTCGTCGTCACCGACTCCGGGGCGGACGTCCTCACGCTGCCCTGAGCGGACGGGCGCCCCCGCGAGGTTTTCCCGACACCCCGTCGGTAAAGAATGCGGTCATGACCTCAAGGCTGCCCGCGCACCTGCCCTTCTCCACCCTCATCCGCGACGCCACCAAGGCGCAGCACACCGAGGCGGAGACCTCGACGTTCATGAGCGACATGCTCGGCGGCCGGCTCGGCAGGGCGGCCTACGCGCGCTACACCGAGCAACTCTGGTTCGTCTACCGCGCGTTGGAGGAGGCGGCGCCCCGGCTCGTGGACGACCCGGTGGCCGGCCCGTTCGTACGGCGCGAGCTGTTCCGGCTGCCCTCCCTGGAGCAGGACCTCGACCATCTGCACGGCTCGTCCGCCTGGCGCGGCACGGTCGCGCCCCTCGCCGCGACCGAGAGCTACGCGGCGCGCATCGCGGAGGTGGCGCGGGAGTGGCCGGGCGGCTATGTCGCGCACCACTACACGCGCTATCTGGGAGACCTCTCCGGCGGGCAGGTCGTACGCGGGCGGGCGGAGAAGAACTGGGGCTTCGCACACAAAGGCGACGGGGTCCGGTTCTATGTCTTCGAGGACATTCCGAACCCCGCCGCCTTCAAGAGGGGGTACCGCGAGCTGCTCGACTCGGTACCTGCCGACGACGAGGAGAAGTGGCGCATCGTCGGCGAGTGCGGGCGTGCCTTCACGCTGAACACGGCCGTCTTCGAGGAGCTTGCGGCTCCCGCTCCGGCCGGCCGCTGACGTCAGCGGCGCGCCCGCACCGTCAGCCCATGGCCTCGCGGGCCTTGGGGCTGTCCGTCAGGGACGAGGGGTAGCGGTCCTTGCACAGCTTCACGTGACCGACGTTGTGCACGTAGCGGGCGCTGATCCAGTAGTTGCTGTCGCGCAGCTTGTACCAGTAGGGGTTGCCGTTGATGATCTGCGCACGGATCTTGCAGTCCAGGCCGCGCTTGGCGTGGTACGGGAGGACGTACTTCACCGAGGAGTCCGTGCTCGGGTACTGGCGGACGTTCAGGCCCGACTTCGCGGTGACGATGCCGTAGGGCTTCTGCGGCCAGGCCGAGGGCTCGGCGGACGAGGACGCCTGGGCGGTGCTCGCTCCCAGGAGCGAACCGCCCAGGAGGACGGCGGACGCCGTGGCGGCGATCCGTACGCGACGAGCAGTAGTGGCAGCCATTCAGCTGCCTCCTTTCCGTTCCGTAAGCCGTGAGCGGGTGGGCGCCTCGGACGCGTACGGAACGCTCCTGGGGACGGCCGCACACCGGACCACGGGGATACTGGGATGTTCTGCCCGATTTTATGCAGGTCTGTGATGCTCTATCGGCTTTCACACGCGCGATCCGGCCTGTGTTCATCAGTGCGGACACCGGGGGGCGTGCCGGTCCGCCGCGGGGTTCCGGGCGGGCCCACGGGCGGGGGCTCAGCGGGCTCCCCGGCGTCTCGTACGGGCCGCGGGGACGGGCCGGAACTCCGGCAGTACCGCGGCAGTTGACCGATCGCGGTACGGAACCCGCCAGGGGACTCCA
Source organism: Streptomyces nanshensis (assembly GCF_001751255.1). Taxonomy (GTDB): domain Bacteria; phylum Actinomycetota; class Actinomycetes; order Streptomycetales; family Streptomycetaceae; genus Streptomyces; species Streptomyces nanshensis_A. The sequence goes on from NZ_LJGW01000295.1 coordinate 9,516, forward strand.
CGCGGCCCCCCTCGGATCCGCCCGGCGGCCGCGCATGATTGCATACGGGCGCCCGGCTCCGAGAGACGAACGCCTCGGCCAGGGCGATAAGGTGCTGTACCGCAAGCGGGGCGGGGAGGACACAGGATGAAGGCGCGGCGAGCGCGGCGGGCACGGCTGCTCGCGTCGGCGACCGGCACGGTGGTGCTGTCGCTGGCGATGTCGGGGTGTGTGACGGTGCACGGCGAGACCGCCGTGATCCCCGCAATCTCCAAGGCCGACGCGAGGAAGATCCTCAAGGAGTTCAACTCCACGAGCAACAAGGCGAATTCGTCGCACGACCCCGGGCTGAACTCCACGATCGAGACCGGGGCGCTCGGCGCGATAGACGGCGCGGGTCTGAAGTCCCGTAAGAAGATCGCCCCGCAGGGCAACCCGGGCTATGAGCCGCTGCGGCTGTCCGACCCCCGGTTCCTGATCCCCAAGCAGGCGGGCTGGCCCAAGTTCTTCGTCGCGGACACGCGCAGCAACCGTACGCAGCAAGGGCGTTGGCTGATCGTCTTCCAGCACGACAGCCCCGACTCCGACTGGCGCGCGTCGTATCTCGCGGTCCTCCAGAAGTCGGAGATGCCGCGCTTCGTGATCGGCAAGCACGGCTATGCGAAGGCCGTGGAGGACGGCGCCCGCTCCCGACTGGCCGTGCCGCCCGACGAGTTGAGCGACGCCTACGTGAGCTATCTGCGCGAGGGCACCGGCGACTTCGCCCCCGGCGAGCAGACCAGCCAGCGGCGTGAGAAGCGCCAGCAGTCGGCGAACAGGCCCGGAAAACGTACCGAGTTCGCCGACGTGGCGGCCAAGCCCCCGCAGTACGAGCCGTTCGGGCTGCGCACCCGGGACGGCGGCGCGCTGGTCTTCTTCGCCTCGCAGCACCACACCAAGGAGACCTACGCCGAGGGCTACCGTCCCCCGGTCAAGGAGCCGCTGGTGAAGGCGCTGATGACCGGGACGCCGAAGCACGCCGTGACCTACGTCCGCGTCTCGGAGCAGGCCGTCAAGGTGCCCGCGGAGAAGAACGGCGGCGACGTCAGGTTCCTCAACCGCATCGACGGACTGACGTCCGTGAAGGGCGAATGAGCCGCAGGCGTCGGCGAGTTCGGCGTACGCCGCCCTACGCGACCCTCAACAGGGCGGGGCGGCACGGGAGTTCGGCGCCGGTACGGTGACGCCGCGAGGACGGTCGGTTCAAGGGCGGGTCAACGGGCGGGCCAGGGCGCCGCGTCCGGTGCGTCCCGCTCGTCCGCCGCGTACGCCGCGCAGGCGTCGGTGAGCGCCTCCAGCAGGGTCAGCGGCTCCGGCAGCGGCTCGTGCGGTGCCTCGGCGGCCCGGGGCGCCTGCGGCTCCTCCCCC
>NZ_LJGW01000282.1 GCF_001751255.1 Streptomyces nanshensis
AACGTCCGGGCGGTCCGGGCCGCACGGCTCCCGCGAATGGCAGGGCACGGAGGCGGAGTCCGAGCAGCGGGCCGCGGAGGAGGGCGAACAGCCGGGCGCCGCCGGGGAGTCGGCGGACGGAAAGCCCACCGCCCGGGACCAGGACGGGCACGGTTCGGATTCCGGTACGGGTTCCCGTTCCGGCTCGGACTCCGGGTCGGGGTACGGGCGTGAGCAGGAGCCCGGGAGAGAACGCCGGGAGTCCGCACCGGGCACGGCCGCCGACCACCGCGAACCCGCCGAACCCGTCGAGCCCTCCGAGCCCCCGGAACCCTCCGACGCCGTCGAGAGCGACGAGCCGCTGCTCTCCGCCCGCGTCCACCGCCCCTCCGATCTCCTCCGCTTCGGGCTCGGCCTGCTGGCCATCGCCGTCGTCCTGACCATCGCCAACTTCGCGCACGGCACCACCGCCGGGCTGGAACAGGACATCGACAAGGGCACCCAGCAGGCGCCGCCGCTGCTGATCAGCATCACGGGCCTCGCGTCGAGCATCGCCATCCTGCTCGTCCCCGTCGCGTTCGCCATCGAACGCCTCATCAAGCGCGACGGCCTGCGCATCGCCGACGGCGTGCTCGCGGCCGTCCTCGCACACGGCGCCTCGCTCGCCGTGGATCTGTGGGTGGCGCGGGCAGCGCCCGACTCCGTACGCGAGGCGCTCACCAAGCAGATCACCGACACCGACCTGACCACCCCGGTGCACAGCTATCTCGCCCCCGTCATCGCGTACATGACGGCCGTGGGCATGGCACNCCGTCCTCTTCCCCGGCTACTCGACGCTCTTCTCGATCATCGTCACGGTGCTGATCGGCTGGTCCGTCGCGTACGGCACGCTCTACGCGGTCGGCACCCCCAACGTCCGCCCCACGGGCCAGACCCTGCTGGCGGGGCTGCGCCGCGTCGGCTTCCATCCGGTCGGCGCCAAGCGCGTCGAGGACGCCGACGTCTTCGAGGCGACGGAGCCGGGCGACCACGGGCGGCGCTATCTCGTCACGCTGGAGAACGGACCGCCGATCGACGTCACCGTCGTCGACCGCGAACAGCAGGCGCACGGCTTCTTCTACCGGGTGTGGCGGCGTCTGACCCTGCGGGGCATCATCCACAGCCGCAGCCTCCAGTCGCTGCGGCAGGCCCTCGAACAGGAGGCGCTGCTCGCGTACGCGGCGACCGCCGCCGGGGCCAACGCCCCGCGCCTCGTGGCGACTTCGGAGCTGGGCCCGGACGCGGTGATGCTCGTCTACGAGCACATCGACGCCCGTACGCTCGACTCCCTCCCCGACGAGGAGATCACCGGCACCCTGATGCGCGCGGCCTGGCGCCAGGTCGAGGCGCTCCAGTCGCGCCGCATCACGCACCGGCGGCTGGTCGGGGACGCGCTGCTGGTCGACAGCTCCGGCACGGTCTTCCTCACGGACATGCGCGGCGGGGAGATCGCGGCGGGCGACGTGGTCCTGCGCATGGACATCGCCCAGCTCATGACGACGTTCGGGCTGCGCGTCGGTGCGGAGCGCGCGGTCGCCGCCGCGGTCGACGTGCTCGGTCCGGACGCGGTCGCCGACAGCCTGCCGATGCTCCAGCCCATCGCGCTCAGCCGCCGTACACGGCACACGCTGCGCCGGCTCGCCAAGGAACGGGCGCAGCGCGAGCGCGAGGCCGTCATCGAGGCCTCGCGCGCGGGCAAGGAGGCCAAGGGCGCCGCGGGGACGGGCACGGAAACGGGCACGGGTACGAGCGCCGCCCGCTCGGCCGACGCCTCGGGCACGGCCCACGCGCACGTACGCGGCGGACCGGCGAAGGCGGACCGCAAGTCGCTCCGCGCCGAGAAGAACGCCGAGAAGCGCGCCATCGACGACGCCCTGGAGGAGGCGCGCGAGGAGGACCTGCTCGCGCAGATCCGCAAGCAGGTCCTGCTGGTCCGCCCGCAGGCGCCCATAGAGCCCGCCCGGCTGGAACGGGTCAAGCCGCGCACCCTGGTCACCTTCATCGCGGGCGCGCTGGCCGCGTACTTCCTGCTCTCGCAGCTCACACAGGTGCAGTTCGGGCAGGTCGTCGGCGAGGCCAACTGGGCCTGGGTGGGCGGCGCCGCGCTCTTCTCCGCGTGCACCTACTTCGCGGCGGCCATGGCGCTGCTGGGCTTCGTACCGGAGAAGGTGCCGTTCCTGCGTACCGTCGTCGCCCAGGTCGCCGGCTCCTTCGTGAAGCTGGTCGCGCCGGCGGCCGTCGGCGGCGTCGCTCTCAACGCCCGCTTCCTCCAGCGCTCGGGCGTACGGCCCGGCCACGCGGTGGCGAGCGTCGGCGCCTCACAGCTCTTCGGCCTCGGCAGCCACATCACGCTGCTGCTCTTCTTCGGCTATCTCACCGGCACCGAGCACACGCCGACGCTCTCGCCGTCCCGCGGGGTCATCGCCGGGCTGCTCGCGGCGGCGGTGCTGGTGCTGATCGTCACGGCGATCCCGGCGCTGCGGCGGTTCGTCTCGACGCGGCTGCGCTCGCTGTTCGCGGGGGTCGTGCCGCGCATGCTCGACGTGGTGCAGCGTCCGCGGAAGCTGGTGACGGGCATCGGCGGCATGCTGCTGATGACGCTGCTGTTCGTGATGTGCCTGGACGCGTGCGTACGGGCCTTCGGCCACGACGCGAGCTACGCGAGCATCGCCGTCGTCTTCCTCGCGGGCAACGCCCTGGGGTCGGCGGCTCCGACGCCCGGCGGTCTCGGCGCGGTCGAGGCGGCGCTGATCGCCGGTCTGATCACCTTCGGGGTGCCGAAGGAGATCGCGACCCCGGCCGTGCTGCTCTTCCGGCTGCTGACGCTGTGGCTGCCGGTCGGGCCGGGGTGGCTCTCGTTCTCGCATCTGACCCGCAAGGGCGAGATCTGACGGACGCCGGCCCGGCGGCCCCGCACATACCGCCGCCGGCCCGGAACGCGGCGTACGCGCGTCCGGACCGGCGGGGTCGGAGACAGGGGCGGCGGGTGCGCCACCGGATCCGCAGACCTGCGAACTCTGCGAACCGGCGGGCCCGTCGGGGTCAGTAGACCGGCTTGTCCGGCTCGATCTGGTTGACCCAGCCGATGACGCCGCCGCCGACGTGCACGGCGTCGGAGAAGCCCGCGTCCTTCAGTACGGCGAGGACTTCCGCGGACCGGACACCCGTCTTGCAATGCAAGACGATCTTCTTGTCCTGCGGCAGGTCCTGGAGCGCGCCGCCCATCAGGAAGTCGTTCTTCGGGACGAGCCTGGCGCCGGGGATCGAGACGATCTCGTACTCGTTCGGCTCGCGCACGTCGATGACGTCGATGGCCTCGCCGTCGTCCATCCACTCCTTGAGCTGCTTGGGAGTGATGGTGGAACCGGCCGCGGCCTCCTGCGCCTCGTCGGAGACGACGCCGCAGAACGCCTCGTAGTCGATCAGCTCGGTCACGGTCGCGTTCTCGCCGCACACCGCGCAGTCCGGGTCCTTGCGGACCTTGACCTGGCGGTAGCTCATCTCCAGGGCGTCGTAGATCATCAGGCGTCCGACGAGCGGTTCGCCGATGCCCGCGATCACCTTGATCGCCTCGTTCACCTGGATCGAGCCGACCGACGCGCACAGCACGCCGAGCACCCCGCCCTCGGCGCAGCTCGGCACCATGCCGGGCGGCGGGGGCTCCGGGTACAGGCAGCGGTAGCAGGGGCCGTGCTCGCTCCAGAACACGGACGCCTGGCCGTCGAAGCGGTAGATCGAGCCCCAGACGTACGGCTTGTTCAGCAGCACGCAGGCGTCGTTGACGAGATAGCGGGTGGCGAAGTTGTCCGTCCCGTCGATGATCAGGTCGTACGGGGCGAAGATGTCCATCACGTTCGAGGAGTCGAGGCGCTCCTCGTGGATGTCGACGGTGGTGTGCGGGTTGATCCCCAGCACGGTGTCCTTCGCGGACTCCGCCTTGGAACGCCCGATGTCCGACTGGCTGTGGATGATCTGGCGCTGGAGGTTGGACTCGTCGACCTCGTCGAACTCCACGATGCCCAGCGTGCCCACGCCCGCGGCGGCCAGGTACATCAGGGCGGGCGACCCGAGGCCGCCCGCTCCGACGCAGAGCACCTTGGCGTTCTTCAGCCGCTTCTGCCCGTCCATCCCCACGTCGGGGATGATCAGGTGGCGCGAGTACCTGCGGACCTCGTCAACGGTGAGCTCGGCGGCCGGCTCGACCAGGGGTGGCAGCGACACGGAAACTCCGTCGGTCGGTGGAACGTACGGTTGTTCTTCCGTAACACTGCCACGCACGGTCTCATTCCGAGACACCCGGTCCGAGACGCGAGACGAGCTCGTCCCAGTAGCCGGGCAGCGCCTCCCAGGGGTTCTGACCCCGCCGGTCCGTACGGTCGGTGAACCAGACCGTGCCCGCCCCCTGCCAGCGCGCGACCCGCAGGGCCTCGTCGAGATGCATCCGCGGGACGCCGTGCACGAGATGGCAGAAGCGCTCCGGCGGATGGTCCGCCGTCCACGCGGCCGCCTGCGACCAGCGGTACTCGGGCCACGAGCCGCGGAAGGTCACCAACTGGTCGGCGAGATCCGCGTATCCGGGATGCGGATGGGTGCCGTGCCCCAGGACGACCAGGGCGCGGCCCGTCCCCGCCCCGAGGCGGGGCGAGAGACGGGCCGCGGAGGCCGTCGCCGTGGCGCCGGTGCCGTCCTGGTAGCGCCGCTGCTGGGCGCAGAGGGCGCGCAGGGTCGTCACCGTACGGGAGGTCTCGGCCAGTTGAGCCCGGCCGGCCGGACAGCCGTCGAGGTAGAAGCCGTCCACGCCGTACCAGTCGAGGAACCGGTGTGCGTCCGGGACGAGTTCGCCGAACGCACGCGTGCCCTCCCGCAGCGCGAGCCGGCCCAGCACCCGCACGCCCGACGCGCGCAGCCTGGCCGCCGCCGCCAGGCAGTACGCGTCGGGGCGCGTTCCGGGACCGGAGGAGGCTCCCGCGGAGGAGCTTCCGGGACCGGAGAAGACGTCCAGGACCGCCCAGCGCACCGGGACTCCGGGCCGGGTGAGCGCCGCCCACTCGACGGGGGCGAGCATCGGGTGTGCCCAGCCGGGGACGCCGAGTCCCGTACGGCCGGCGGGTTCCGGCCCGTCCGCCGGACGGGCTGCTTCCGTACGCACCGCGGGTCCCGCGGGTCCGGCCGGTCCGCCGAGTGGAGCGGCAGGTCGTGCGGCCGGTGCGCGGGGCACGCCGCCGGGAGTCGTCAGATGCGGCATGCCGCCTCCATCCAGATGTCGGCCAGCGACTCCTCCAGACCGATGCGGGGGCGCCAGCCGAGGCGGTCCCGTGCGGTCCGCACGTCCGCCTGCTGCCAGCTCCCGCAACCGTCCGGATAGGGCTGGTGGGACGGGCGCTCGGCGGTCGCGGCGGGTGCGCCGGACGCCGCGGCCGGTACGGACGGGACGGTCGCCGTGCCCGCACA
>NZ_LJGW01000298.1 GCF_001751255.1 Streptomyces nanshensis
AGGGGCCGTACGGGGCGGACGGCCCGGCGGGGCCCATCCCACGCCCGGCCGGGCTCAGTTCGGGGCCGGCCTCAGTTCGACGTCGGAGGCCGGCCCCGGCCCGCTCGGTCCGCGAACTCCGCGTCAGCTTGAGAACGCCGCGTCGAACGACGAGTCCGGCGGGTCGTAGTCGAACGCCTTCAGCCGCCGCAGCGCCTCGGGCGCACCCGCGAGCCGGTCCATTCCGGCGTCCTCCCACTCGACCGAGACCGGGCCGTCGTAGCCGATGGCGTGCAGCATCCGGAAGACGTCCTCCCAGGCCACGTCGCCGTGGCCCGCCGAGACGAAGTCCCAGCCGCGGCGCGGGTCTCCCCACGGCAGATGCGAGCCGAGGCGGCCGTTGCGGCCGTCCAGCCGCTTACGGGCCTCCTTGCAGTCGACGTGGTAGATGCGCTCCCGGTAGTCGTAGAGGAATCCGGCCGGGTCCAGGTCCTGCCAGACGAAGTGGCTGGGGTCGAAGTTGAGCCCGAACGCCGGGCGGTGGCCGACGGCCTCCAGGGCGCGGTGCGTCGTCCAGTAGTCGTACGCGATCTCGCTGGGGTGCACCTCGTGGGCGAAGCGCACGCCCTCCGCGTCGAAGACGTCGAGGATCGGGTGCCACCGTTCGGCGAAGTCCTCGTAGCCGCGCTCGATCATGTGCGGCGGCACCGGCGGGAACATCGCCACCAGATGCCAGATCGAGGAGCCGGTGAAGCCGACGACGGTACGGACGCCGAGGGCCGCCGCCGCCCGTGCGGTGTCCTTCAACTCGGCGGCGGCGCGCTGCCGTACGCCCTCCGCGTCGCCGTCGCCCCAGATGCGCGCGGGCAGGATGCCCTGGTGCCGCTCGTCGATCGGGGAGTCGCAGACGGCCTGTCCCACCAGGTGGTTGGAGATCGCCCAGCACGACAGCCCGTACTTCTCCAGCAGGGCCCGGCGCCCGTCCACATAGCCGGGCTCGGCCAGCGCGCGGTCGACCTCGAAGTGGTCGCCCCAGCAGGCGAGTTCGAGGCCGTCGTAACCGAAGTCGCGGGCCAGGGCGCAGACTTCCTCCAGCGGGAGGTCCGCCCACTGGCCGGTGAAGAGCGTGAACTGTCGTGGCATGTGCCGGGCCTCCTGCTGTCCGTGTCGGTCGTCGTCGCCTGTCTGGGGTCGGTTCCGCGTCCGGCCGTCGCCTCCTCAGCCGGCGACGGCCGTCCAGACGCTGTTCTTGTCCGCGCTCTCCTCGACGGCTGCGAGGACGCGCTGCACTTGCAGCCCGTCCGCGAAGGAGGGCTCCGGGTCGGTGCCGGTGGCGATGGCGTAGAGCAGGTCGCGCGCCTGGTGGACGAAGGTGTGCTCGTAGCCCAGGCCGTGGCCCGGCGGCCACCACGCCTCCAGATAGGGGTGTTCGGCCTCGGTGACGAGGATGCGCCGGAAGCCGGACTCGGCGGCGCTGTCGGTGTGGTCGTGGAAGTGCAGCTCGTTGAGGCGTTCGAGGTCGAACTCCAGTGAGCCGAGCGTGCCGTTGACCTCGACGCGCAGCGCGTTCTTGCGTCCCGCCGCGACCCGGCTCACCTCGAAAGAGGCCAACGCCCCTGATGCCAGGCGCCCGTTGAAGACGGCGGCATCGTCGACGGTGACCGGTCCGCGCGCGCCGCCGGGCGCCTCCCCGGGCAGCGGACGCTCCGTCACGAAGGTCTCCGTCTGCGCCGATACCCCGGCCAGCGGCGAGCCCGCGAGGTGCTGTGCGATGTCGACGGCGTGCGCCCCGAGGTCGCCCAGCGCGCCCGATCCGGCGGCCTCCCGGCGCAGCCGCCACGCGAGCGGGAAGGCCGGGTCGACGAGCCAGTCCTGCAGATAGCTCACCCGTACGTGCCGCAGCTCCCCCAGCCGTCCTTCGCCGACCATGCGGCGGGCGAGGGCGAGGGCGGGCGTACGGCGGTAGTTGAAGCCGACCATCGTCAACTGTCCGCTTTCGCGGGCCCGTCGGGCCGCCTCGGCCATGGCCTCCGCCTCGGCGACCGAGTTGGCGAGGGGCTTCTCGCACAGCACGTGCTTGCCCGCCTCCAGCGCGGCGACGGCGATCTCGGCGTGGCTCTCGCCGGGTGTGCAGATGTCGACGAGCTGGACGTCGCTGCGGGCGATCAGCGCCCGCCAGTCCGTCTCGGCGGCCGTCCAGCCCAGCCGCCCGGCGGCCGTCCGTACGGCGTCCGCGTCCCGTCCGCACACGGCGGTCATCGCGGGGGTGAGGGGGAGGTCGAAGACCCGGCCGACGGTGCGCCACCCCTGCGAGTGCGCCGCTCCCATGAAGGCGTAGCCGACCATGCCGACGCCGAGCGGTGGCGCCGCTCCGCCCTGCTCGGGCTGTGCGGGCGCGGGCGCGGGGGCGGGCGCGGTGTCGTGGGACATGGGGCTCCTCCCTGTCGGGGGTGGGTGTGGGGGTCGGGCACGACCGTGCGGGGTGCCGCGGCCTGGCGTGGTGCGCGGGTGTCGCGGAGGGCGTACGGGGGCGGCGAGGTGCGCGGACGCGGGGACGGAACCCGGGGCGGCGTGTGTGCGGCGCCGGGAGCACGGCGTACGGCGTACGGACGTACCCCCGGGAGCCCCGGACCGGCCGGCCGCGGTCCGGCTGCCACGCCGGCCCCGAACGGCCCTCCGGACAGGGCTACTTGAACCCGGTCGGCAGGTACTCCTCGACGTTGTCCTTGGTGACGACCGCCGAGTAGAGCGTCATGGACCCGGGGATCTCGAACTCCGCGAGCCCGCCGACGCCCTTGCCCTGCCCGAGCGCCCGCGCGAGGTCGATCGCGGAGGCGGCCATGGTCGGCGGGTAGAGGACGGTGGCCTTGATGACGCTGTCGTCGGCCTTGATGGCGTCCATGACGCGCCGCGACCCGGCGCCGCCCACCATCAGGAAGTCGTCGCGGCCCGCCTGCTCGATGGCCCGCTCGGCGCCCACGCCCTGGTCGTCGTCGTGGTTCCACAGCGCGTCGAACTTCGTCTCGGCGCGCAGCAGTTGGGCCATCTTCGACTGCCCGGACTCGACGGTGAACTCGGCGGCCTGGCGGGCGACCTTCTCGACGTTGGGGTAGTTCTTCAGGGCCGCGTCGAAGCCCTTCGTACGCTCCCGGGTCAGCTCCAGGTTGTCGATGCCGGCGAGTTCGACGACCTTCGCCTTCTTCTTCCCCTTGAGCTTCTCGCCGATGTAGCGGCCGGCGTTGAGGCCCATGCCGTAGTTGTCGCCGCCGATCCAGCAGCGGTAGGCCTGCTGCGAGGCGAAGACCCGGTCGAGGTTGACGACGGGGATGCCCGCGCGCATGGCCTTCAGCCCGACCTGGGTGAGCGCCTTGCCGTCGGCGGGGAGGATGACGAGGACGTCGACCTTCTTGTTGATCAACGTCTCGATCTGGCCGACCTGTTGGGCGTTGTCGTTGGAGCCCTCGGTGGCCTCCAGCGTGACGTCCTTGTACTTCTTCGCCCGCCGCACAGCCTGTTCGTTGATGGCGTTGAGCCAGCCGTGGTCGGCCTGCGGCCCGGCGAAGCCGATCGTGACGTGCTTGCCGGGGCGGTCGTCGGCGACGTTCGCCTGTCCGCTCCCGGCGTCCGCCTCGTCGTTGCTCTTGTTGCTGGTGCAGCCCGCGCCGAGGAGGGCGGCGCCGGCCGCCGCCGTGCCGAAGAGGATGTTCCTGCGGGAGGTGCGGGGGTTCTCGTGTGTTCCGGTCATGGCGACTTCCGACCCTTCTGGACCAGGACTGCGGCGACGATGATCGCGCCCTTGGCGATCTGCTGGACGTCCGTCTGGAGGTTGTTGAGGGCGAACAGGTTGGTGATCGTGGTGAAGACGAGCACTCCGAGCACGGAGCCGGTGATCGTGCCCCGGCCGCCGCTGAGCAGGGTGCCGCCGATGATCGCGGCGGCGATGGCGTCGAGTTCGTAGAGGTTGCCGTTGGTGTTCTGGCCGGAGCCGGTGAGGACGATGAGCATGAACGCGGCGATGCCGCAGCACAGTCCGGAGAGCAGATACAGCAGCAGCCGCTGCCGCCGTACGGCGATGCCCGCGAGCCGCGAGGCCTCCGCGTTGCCGCCGACCGCGACGGTGCGCCGCCCGAAGGTCGTCCGTCCCAGCACCAGCCAGCCGAGCACCGCGACCGCGGCGAAGACCAGCACCAGGGGCGGCACCCCGAGCACGTAACTGTCCGAGACGCCCAGGTCGAGGACGGAGGGGACGGTGACCACCTGGGTCTTGCCGTCGCTGATCAGCAGCGCCAGCCCCCGCGCGGAGGCGAGCATCGCGAGGGTCGCGATGAAGGGCACCATCGGCCCGTACGCGATGAGCACCCCGTTGACCAGACCGCAGCCCAGGCCGACCGCCAGCGCGCACAGCAGCACGCCGCCGAGTCCGAACTCCTGCGTGGCCACCGTCGTCGCCCACACGGAGGCGAGCGCGACGATCGCCCCGACGGACAGATCGATGCCGCCGCCGATGATCACGAAGGTGACGCCGACGGTGACGACGCCGATCACGGACGACTGGGTGAGGATGAGTTGGAGGTTGTCGGCCGTCAGGAACTGCTCGGGCCTGGTGAACGCCCCGACGGCGACCAGCACGACGAGCACCCCGGCCAGCGAGAGATGGCGCAGGCCGGCACGTGGTACGCCGATGCCGCGCCGGGACGGCGAAGCGGGCCGCCGCGCGGGCTCCTTGACGGCATCGGCGTCGGCGCCGGCCTCGGCACCGGTTGGGCTCAGCACGACGGGCTCCCTTCCATGACGAGGTCCAGGACCCGGTGCTCGTCGAGCTCCCGGGCGGGTGCGGTGTGCACGACGCGGCCCTCCCGCAGCACCAGCACCCGGTCGGCCAGGCCGAGGACTTCGGGCACTTCGCTGGAGACGAGGAGGACGGCGACGCCGGAGTCCGCGAGGCGGCGGACGACCCGGTACAGCTCGGCGCGCGCCCCGACGTCGACGCCGCGCGTGGGCTCGTCCAGCAGCAGCACCCGGCACTCGCGCAGCAGCCACCGCGCGAGGACGACCTTCTGCTGGTTGCCGCCGGAGAGGGTGCGCACGGGACGGTCCGGGTCGTCGGGGTGCAGCGCGAGGCCGCGCGTACGGTCCCGTGCACGGGCGCGTTCGCGGGCGCGGTCGAGCCAGCCGCCGGTGGAGAAGCGGGGCAGCGAGGAGAGGGAGACGTTGCTGGTGACCGACTCCAGCATCAGCAGCGCCTGCGACTTGCGCTCCTCGGGCGCGAGTCCGATCCCGGCCCGTACGGCCGCGGTCACGTTGCCGGGGCGCAGCGGCGTACCGTCGACGAGGATCCGGCCCGCGGTGGGGCGCCGGGCCCCGGCCAGGGTCTCCAGGATCTCCGAGCGTCCGGAGCCGACGAGCCCGGCGAGGCCGGTGATCTCGCCGGCCCGCAGTTCGAGGTCGAGCGGCGCGAACTCCCCCTCGCGCGCGAGCTGTTCGGTACACAGCACGGGCGGCCGGGGCGCGGCGCGCAGCACCCGGTCCACGGGCTGCTCGACGTGCCGGGGCCGCTCGGGGAAGGCGTACTGCACCTCGCGTCCCGTCATCAGCGCGACGAACTCGCGTGTCTCCGTGGTGCGCGCGGGCATGCCGCGGGCGGCGGCCCGGCCGTCCTTGAGCACGGAGACGCGGTCGCCGATGCGGCGGATCTCCTCCAGGCGGTGGGAGATGTAGACGACGGCGACGCCGTCGGCCGTCAGTCCGGCGACGATGCGGAAGAGGTTGTCGACCTCGTCCGGGTCGAGGGCGGCGGACGGCTCGTCCATGACGATGAGGCGTACGTCGTGCGAGAGGGCGCGCGCCACGGAGACGATCTGCTGCCCGGCGGCCGGGAGCGCGCCGACGGTCACGTCCGGGTCGATCTCCGGGTGGCCGAGGCGGGCGAGCAGCGCGGCGGCGCGGGTACGGGCGTCGCGGGCGCGGATGACGCCGCGGGAGGCGACCTCGTTGCCGAGGAAGATGTTCTCGGTGACCGACAGGTGCTCCACCAGGTCGAGTTCCTGGTAGATGGTCGCGATGCCCAGCCGCATGGCGGCGATCGGCGTGGCCAGCCGCACCGGCTCGCCCTGCCAGCGGATCTCGCCCTCGTCGGGCTGGTGTGCCCCGGCGAGGACCTTGATCAGGGTGGACTTGCCGGCGCCGTTCTGGCCCAGCAGGCAGTGCACTTCGCCCGCGCGTACGTCCAGGTCGACGCCGTCGAGCGCGCGTACGCCGGGGAAGGTCTTGGTGATGCCGGTCATCGTGAGGAGCTCTGGAGCCATGCGGGGCCTCCGTGCGTACGGCGTACGGGCAGACGGGACCGTGCTCGGTGCTCGTGCGGGGTGCGGAAAGTGCAGGTGCGGGAGTACGGGTGCGGGGGCCGTGCCGGGTGCCGTGCGGACGGGCCGCACAGCGGGGTACGGGTGCGGGATGGCGCTGGTGCGGACGGCGCCCGTGCGGGCTGCGCGGGTGCGGGACCGGATGCGTACGGGAGCGGTGAGTGCCGTTACGGGTGTGCCGGGGCGGTGCGCGCGCTGTGCGACGGGGCCGGGAGGCCGTGGCGGCCGGGCGGGTCGCCGGGCCGGGAGGAGCCGGAAGAGGGAGTCGGGTCAGGCCGGGGAGAAGAGGTGGTCGCTGATGAGGCGGGCGGCTCCCGTCACGCCGGCGGCGGGGCCCAACTCGCCCAGGACGATGGGGAGATTGCCGGTCGCCAGCGGCAGCGACTGGCGGTAGACCTGGGTGCGGATGCTCGCGAGGAGGGTGTGGCCGAGGCCGGTCACACCGCCGCCGATCACCACGAGCCCGGGGTTGAAGAAGCTGACGAGCCCCGCGATGACCTGGCCGACGCGGGCCCCGCCGTCGCGGATGAGATCGAGGGAGGTGCCGTCGCCGGCGGCGGCCGCGGTGGACACGTCCTCGGCGGTCAGCCGCCCGGCGGTCTCCAGCCGGGCCGACAGCTCCGCGGAGAGCCCGTCGCGGGCGGCGGCCTCGGCGTCACGGGCGAGGGCGGACCCGCCGAAGTACGCCTCCAGACAGCCGCGGTTGCCGCACGGGCACGGGCGGCCCTCCGCCTCGACCTGGATGTGCCCGATGTCGCCCGCGCTGCCGGTCGTGCCCCGGTGCACCTCGCCGCCGACGACGACGCCGCAGCCGATGCCGGTGCCGATCTTCACGCAGAAGAAGTCCCCCACGGAGCGGGCCACTCCCGCCTGCATCTCGCCCATCGCCATCAGGTTCACGTCGTTGTCGACCATGACCGGGCAGCCCAACTCCTGGCTGAGCGCCTCCCGTACGGGGAAACCGTCCCAGCCGGGCATGATCGGCGGCGCCACCGGCACGCCCTCGGGGAAGCGCACCGGTCCCGGCACGCCGATGCCCGCGCCGTCGAAGCCCTCGGCGACGCCGGAGTCACGGAGCTTGGCGACCATCGCGAGCATCTGGTCGAAGACGGCGACGGGGCCCTCGCGTACGTCCATCGGCTGGTTGAGGTGCCCCAGGATCTCCAACTCGGGGTTGGTGACGGCCACATCGACGGACGTGGCGCCGATGTCGACGCCGAGGAAGCGCAGTTCGGAGTTGAGCCGTACGTTGTGCGAGCGGCGTCCGCCGCGGGAGGCGGCGAGTCCGTCGGCGACGACGAGACCCGTCTCCAGCAGGCGGTCGATCTCCACGGCGAGCTTGGAGCGGGAGAGATCGACGCGGTCGCCCAGTTCGGCGCGGGAGTTCGGGCCGCCGTCACGCAACAGGCGGAGCAGTCGCGCCTGGTGCGCGTTCGCGGGCCGAGCAGTCATGCGCCTCACCGCCACCCTCCCCTCCCCTGGTCACCGTGCGAGCCGGCTTCGGGAAGCCACCCGGCCTAGTGGAGCGGGAGGACCAACTCCCTTGCCAGCGGCCGGACTTCTCGTCGATCTCCCCCGCGGGGCGTGGGTCGCTCCCCGGGATTGACTGGGAACGTACCAGCGCTCTGCGCAACGGGGAAGAAGTTCTGCGGAAATCGCTTCGACTTTTTCCATGGACTGGACAAAGAGTGGGCCTCCCGGCCCCCGGAGACACGGGGAACGGCCTGTACGCCCCAACGCGCAGCGCGTGGAGGGCGGTTGGCACCTCGGACTTCGGACGACGCCGCGACGGGTCGACTCTCCCCGGACCGCATCGCCTCGTTCCGCGTCAACTCCCGACGTGGCGGGCCACGTCGGGAGCCGCCGCTCGACAGGTGCGGACGAGTGGCCGCCGCACCTCGGACCGCGACCTCACCAACAGGCCCACCACAGCCGGTAGATGACGATCCCGGACGGAGGTCTCGCCAGGTTCGAAGGGGGAAGTCCGCCCGCGCCCGGACCATGTCGAATCTGCCGAACGGGCCACGGGCGCAAGGCGGTGGCTCGCGGCGTGGCCTGCCACGACGCGAGGTGCCGCCGTACCGGTACGAGCACGCGCGCCCACGCACACGCACAGGACCGGACGCGAGCCGGACGACAGGCCGGGACGACGGCATAAGAAAAGGCAAGGGGGCCGACGCCCTCTCCTTGCCACTCTCAACGTATAGCGCACAGGGGGCCTTGCCACAAGACCGGGGTCGTGGCGCAGAATCTCCGCCCCGGGCCGGAACCTGGGGAAATCAGGCGTTGGCGAACTACGCACGTATTTGTCGCCGTGCGCATCCGCGCCGGCGTACGGCCACGCGGCGCGCCGCCAGGCGCACCCGGCATGAACACCGCAGAAAACTGGGGGACTTGATGATCGACGTGACCGTGGTCGGCGGCGGACCGACCGGGCTGATGCTGGCCTGTGAGTTGCGGCTGCACGGCGTACGCGTGGTCGTGCTGGAGAAGGAGACGGAGCCGACGCCCGTCGTCCGGGCGCTCGGACTGCACGCGCGGAGCGTCGAGGTCATGGAGCAGCGGGGGCTGCTGCCGCGGTTCCTCGCGCACGGCCGCCGGTATCCGCTCGGCGGCTTCTTCGCCGCCATCGACAAGCCCACGCCCGGCGGTCTGGACACCACCCATCCGTACGTCCTCGGCATCCCGCAGCCCGTCACCGACCGTCTGCTGGCCGAGCGCGCCGCCGAGTCGGGCGCGGAGATCCGGCGCGGCTGGGAGCTGACCGGCCTCGACCAGGACGACGACGGGGTCACCGCCGAACTCCTCGCCCCCGAGGGCCCGTTGGCCTCCGACATCGACGGCACCGACAGCGCCGACCGCGCCGACGGCACCGCACCCCGCCCCGGACGCACCCGTCTGCGCTCCCGCTATCTCCTCGGCTGCGACGGCGGCCGCAGCACGGTGCGCAAGCTGCTCGGCACGGGCTTCCCCGGCGAGCCCGCGAGGAACCAGACGCTGCTGGGCGAGATGGAGGTGGGCGTGCCGCCGGAGACGGTGCGTTCCGTGGTGGCCGACGTACGCAGGACCAACAAGCGGTTCGGCGTGGGCCCGTTCGGCGACGGGATCCACCGTGTCGTCGTACCGGCGGCCGGGCTGGCCGAGGACCGCGACCTCCCGCCGACGCTCGACGAAGTCAGGCAGCAGCTCCGGGTGGTCGCCGGTACCGACTTCGGCGTGCACTCGCCGCGCTGGATCTCCCGCTTCGGCGACGCCACCCGGCAGGCCGAGCGCTACCGGACCGGCCGCGTACTGCTGGCGGGCGACGCGGCGCACGTCCACCCGCCGATGGGCGGCCAGGGGCTCAACCTCGGCATCCAGGACGCGTTCAACCTCGGCTGGAAGCTGTCCGCCGAGGTACGGGGCCACGCGCCGGAAGGACTGCTGGACACCTACCACTCCGAGCGGCACCCGGTGGCCGAGGACGTGCTCAACAACACCCGGGCGCAGAGTGAGTTGATGTCCACGGAGCCCGGCCCGCGGGCGGTGTGCCGGCTGCTGTCGGAGCTGATGGACTTCGAGGACGTGCACCGGCATCTGCTGGAGAAGCTCATGGCGACCGGCGTCCGCTACGACCTCGGCGAGGGGCACGAGCTGGTCGGGCAGCGGATGCGGGACGTACCGCTGGCGAGGGGGCGGCTGTACGAGCGGATGCACACCGGGCGCGGTCTGCTGCTCGACCGGACCGGGCGGCTCTCGGCGGCGGGCTGGGAGGACCGGGTCGACCACGTCGTGGACGGCTCCGACGAACTGGACGTATCGGCGGCGCTGTTGCGGCCCGACGGCCATGTGGCCTGGGCCGGCGAGGACCAGTCGGAGCTGCTCGGCCGGCTCACGCAGTGGTTCGGGGCGCCCGCCGTCTGACCGCGGCGCCGCCCGCGCGGCGGCCGGCCCCACGGGGCTTCGGGCCCCGACGGCCGCCGCGCTCAGCCCCGTTCGCGTACACGCACGCGTGCACCTTCGCGTTCCGCGCTCGCGCTCGTGTACGCCGCGCGCTCAGCCCCGTTCGCGCTCGTGGTACGAACGCCGCGTGTGCTCCGTGTGCTTGCGCATCACCGCGGCGGCCCCCTGCTCGTCGCCCGCCTTGACGGCCGCGATCAGCTCACGGTGCTCGATCCAGGACTGGGCGCCGCGCTGCCGGGCGACCGGCGTGTAGTACCAGCGGACCCTGCGGTCGACCTGGCGGGCCAGTTCGGCCAGGACGGTGTTGCCCGCGAGGGCCATCACACGGGCGTGGAAGGCGGCGTTCGCCTCCACGACCTTCTCCACCTCGGCGCCGCCGACCGCCGCCTCGCCCCGGCTGCACAGCTTCTCCAGCTCCGCGACGCCGTCCGCGTCCGCGTGGGCCGCGGCCAGCCGGGCCGCTTCGGCCTCCAGCAGTGTGCGGACCGTCAGAAGCTGGTCGGCCTCCTCCTCCGTCGGCTCGTGCACGAACGCGCCCTGCGCGGGCCGCAGATCGACCCAGCCGTCCGTGTTCAGCCGCTGAAGCGCCTCCCGTACGGGCTGCCGTGAGACGCCGAGATGCTGTGCCAGTTCGCTCTCCACGAGATGCTGCCCGGGGCGGAGCGCGCGTGTGGTGATGAGCTCCAGCAGCGCTTCGTAGACCCGCTCGCGGAGCGGACCCGGCCGCTCCAGCTTCGGCATGGCACCTTCGGGCAGTCCGGCGGACAGCATGGTGCGACTCCTGACTCTCGTCGGCGGCCCCCGGGGTGCGGAAGGGAACCGCGAAGTGCTGGGCTATTGAATACAGTTTACGGAGTGCACTCCGTCCGTACGGGGGCCTGGGGACAACTTCCGCCCCGCTGTGACGCGTCACACTCGGGACCCCGTACCCGGAACCCTCCGGTCCGCACGTCCGGCGCCCGGGACGGCACCCGGGACGCCCGGCCCGGCACCGCCCGATAATGCCGCGCGCCCCGCACCCTGCCCGTGCCAGTCTCCGTCCATGGACCTGGACTGGATGCCCGACGAACTCGCCCACGCGGGCCCCGAACATCTCGACCCCGCGTTCGTCAGCGGCTTCGACCGCAAACAGGGGCACCCCGACCCGGCCGAGGATCTGGCGCTGCTGCGCTCCCACGGGCTGACCGCGGACTCCGTCGTCGTGGATCTCGGCGCCGGCACCGGCCAGTTCGCCGTCCCGGCGGCCCGGCACTTCGGACGGGTCGTCGCCGTCGAGGTCTCCCCCGCCATGCGGGACGTGCTGCGCGAGCGTGCCGCCGCGCAGGGGCTGGCCTCGCTGGAGTGCGTACGGGGCGGCTTCCTCTCCTACGAGCACACGGGAGCCCCGGCCGACGCCGTCTTCACCCGGCACGCGCTGCACCAACTCCCCGACTTCTGGAAGGTGTTGGCGCTGCGGCGCATCGCCGCGATGCTGCGGCCCGGCGGTGTGCTGCGGCTGCGCGACCTGATCTACGACGTCCCGGCGCGGGACGCGGAGTCCTTCGTACGGGACTGGCTGGCCGGTGCCCCGCGCGACCCGGACACCGGCTACACCCGCGAGGACCTCGCGGAGCACGTCCGTACCGAACACAGCACGTTCCGCTGGCTGTTGGAGCCGATGCTGGAGGCCGCGGGCTTCGAGATCGCCGACGTCTCCTTCGAGCACCCGGTCTTCGGCGCGTACACCTGCGTCAGACGCTGAGGGGGCGCGACGGGTCAGGGGCCGTCGTTCCGCCGGGACCTCCGGGCTGTCTCACAACAACTCTTTCGAAATGACTGTTGCGGGTCTACCGTCCGTTCCATGACCGGATCCTCCGAGCCGTCCCATGAGCCTGGGACCGAGCCGGACCTCCGGCTCGACACCGCCAGACTGCGGCTGCTCGCCCATCCCGTGCGCGTGAACGTGCTCACGCTGCTGCGCCAGCACGGGACCTCCACCGCCGGCCGGATCGCCGCCGAACTCGGCATCAACCCCGGCTCCGCGAGCTACCACCTGCGGCGTCTCGCGGCAGGCGGGCTCATCGTGGAGGAGCCCGGGCGCGGAAGCGGCCGCGAGCGCTGGTGGACGTCCGTACACCGGCAGTCGGTTCACGATCCGGCGGACGAGTCCGCAGAGCAGTCCGCGGACCGGCGTGCTGCCGGACGGGCCTATGCGCATGCGGTCGCTCTCGCCTGCGTCGAGCGTCTGGAGCGGGCGGCGCAGGAGCTGCCGCTGCTTCCCGCCCGTTGGTACGAGGCCGTCTTCTACGGCGACTTCGTCCTCCACCTCGCCCCGGACGAGGTGGAGCGGATGCGGGCCGAGCTGTTCGAGGTGGTCTCCCGTTACCGCGCGGACAGCGCCGACAGGGCCGAGCGCGCCGGCGAGACCGAGGCGCCCGCGTCCCGCGTACCGGTGTCGGTGCAGTTGCAGGCGTTCCCGGTGCCCGGGACCGTCGAACTGGGCACGGAGGACGCGTGACCACGCACGGGGCGACCGCGGCGGCGCCTGCCTACCGTGACCTCAACGTGCTGCGCTGGCTTGCCGCTTACACCGCTTCCGTCGTCGGCGACGTGATGTATTTCCTCGCCCTCACCTGGTCCGCCACGCGTGCCGCGGGCCCCTCACAGGCAGGGTTCGTGATCACGGCCGCCGCACTTCCCCGTGCGCTGCTGATGCTCGGCGGCGGCGTGGTGGCCGACCGGTTCGGGCCACGACGGGTCGCCGTGATCAGCGACGCCACACGCTGCCTGGTGATCCTCGCCGCGGCCGCGACGGTCCTGCTGACCTCGCCCGGCCTGTGGCTGCTGGTCGCGGTGGCGGCGGTCTTCGGCGTCGTCGACGCGGTGTTCATGCCGGCGGTGGGCGCGCTTCCGCCGCGCCTCACGGCGGCGGAACAGCTCGCGCGGGTGCAGGGGATGCGCGGCCTGTCGCTCCGGCTGAGCAACTTCGCCGGTCCCCTGCTGGCGGGAGCGGCGCTGGCGCTCGGCGGGGCGGCCGGCACCTTCGCCGTCGCCGGTCTCCTCTTCGCGGTCTCCCTGGTCCTGCTGCTGACCGTACGGATGCGTCCGCTCCCCCACGGCGGCGGAGAGCAGCCGGAACGGGGCACCGCGCGGCGGGAGTTGACCGACGGCCTGCGCTACATCCGCCGGCACCGCACGCTCGCCCCCTTGGTCACCGTGATCGGGCTGAGCGAGATGTGCTTCAGCGGACCGGTCGCGGCCGGGCTGGTGCTGCTGGCCGACGAACGCGGCTGGGGCGCCGTGGGCATGGGATGGATCGCGAGCGCCTTCAGCGTGGGCGGCGCCGCGGCGGGACTGCTCCTCACGGTGTCCGTCCGCGTACCGCGCGCCGGAGCAGCCATGTCCGGCGCGCTGTTCGTCACGGCTGCGGGAACGGTCGCGCTGGGGCACACCGTCTCCCTGCCGTACGCCGTCCTCTTCGGCGCACTGACCGGACTGACGAGCGGGATCACCATGGCGGTGTCGGGAGCCCTGATCCAGACGGAAGCCGATCCCCGCTATCTGGGACGCGTCACCTCGGTCACGACGCTCGGCACCCTCGGCCTCGCTCCGGTGCTCTTCCCCGCGGTGGGCGTCACGGTGGAGCGGTGGGGAGCGGCCGCGTTCTTCACCGGCTGCGGCGGGATCTGCCTGCTGGCCGCGGCGCTCGCGATCACCGTCCCGGCGCTGCGCCGAGCGGAACTCCGGGTACGGGGCGCCGCGGGACGTACCGTCGAGCGGGGGTCAGGACGCCGGGCGTCCACGGCAGGGGCAGAGGCCGGGGCCGGGCCCGGCGAGCGAGACCGAGACCGATGACGGCGGTCCGGGTCAACCACAGGGGGACGGCGTGGAGTTGACCGTACTGGGCGGATGCGGGGCCTGGCCCACACCCGGGCAGGCGTGCAGCGGCTATCTGGTCGTCTGCGACGGCTTCCGCCTGCTGATCGACCCGGGCTACGCGACGCTGCCCCCACTGCTCGCCACGGTGCGCGCCGAAGAGGTCGACGCAGTGCTCGTCACCCACGGGCATCCCGACCACTGCGCGGACCTCAACCCGCTGCTGCGCGCCCGTGCGCTCGGCGGCGCGGATCCGCCTCCGCCGCCCCTCCCCCTGTACTCGCTGCCCGGGGCGCTCGACGCCGTGCTCGCGCTGGACGCCACGGGCATGCTCGACGGCGCATGGACGCCACGGGAGTTCTCCGCCGGGGCGCGCTTCGGGATCGGCCCGTTCTCCGTGGCGACCTGGCTGCTTCCGCACTTCGTGCCGAACGCCGGCCTGCGCCTCACGGATCCACGCGGAAGAGTCCTCGCCTACACCGGCGACACCGGCCCGAGTCCGCGTCTGCCCGAACTGGCCCGCGACGCCGACCTGTTCCTCTGCGAGGCCACCCGTCCCGACGCCGTACCGGCCCAGGACGCGGGGCGGCTGCTCTCCGCGCGGCTCGCGGGCCGCTACGCCCGGCAGGCGGGAGCGGCCCGGCTGCTGCTGACGCATCTGTGGCCGGGCACCCCGCACGAGGACGCCCTCGGTGCGGCGCGGGACGCCTTCGCGGGGCCGCTCGGCGTCGCCACGTCCGGGACGGTCGTCCGGCCGGGCCACATACAGTCGACGAAAACTTCTTCCCACCCCTGGTAATCCGGACTTCAACTTCCTACCCTCCTGGCCATGGCACCTGGGTTCCTCGATCGCTCCCGTTCCGTCGCGCCTCCCGGCTGGAGCCGCTGGCTCGTCCCGCCGGCCGCTCTGTCGGTACATCTCTCCATCGGCCAGGCGTACGCGTGGAGCGTCTTCAAGCCCGCGCTCGAGTCGTCGCTCGGACTCTCCGGCACCGCCAGCGCACTCCCCTTCCAGCTCGGCATCGTGATGCTCGGCCTCTCGGCCGCCTTCGGCGGCACGCTCGTCGAGCGCAACGGGCCGCGCTGGGCGATGGCGGTCTCGCTGCTGTGCTTCTCCTCGGGGTTCCTGCTGGCCGCGCTGGGCGCCGCCACCGGGCAGTACTGGCTGGTGGTCTTCGGCTACGGCTTCGTCGGCGGCATCGGGCTCGGCATCGGCTACATCTCCCCCGTCTCCACACTGATCAAGTGGTTCCCCGACCGGCCGGGCATGGCGACCGGCATCGCGATCATGGGCTTCGGCGGCGGCGCGCTCATCGCCTCGCCGTGGTCGGCGCAGATGCTGGAGAGCTTCGGCGACGGCAAGGACGGGCTCGCCGCGGCGTTCCTCGTACACGGCCTGGTCTACGCGGCGTTCATGGCGCTGGGCGTGCTGCTCGTACGGGTGCCGGCGGCCGGCTGGCAGCCGCCCGGCGACAGGAAGCCTCAGGAGCAGCAGTCGCAGAAGCCGCTCGTGACGACCGCGCACGTCTCGGCGCGCAGCGCCGTGCGCACACCGCAGTTCTGGTGTCTGTGGGTCGTGCTGTGCATGAACGTCACCGCCGGCATCGGCATCCTGGAGAAGGCGGCGCCGATGATCGGCGACTTCTTCGCCGACACCTCCACGCCCGTCTCGGCCTCCGCCGCCGCCGGCTTCGTCGCCCTGCTCTCGCTGGCCAACATGGGCGGACGGTTCCTGTGGTCCTCGACGTCCGACGTCATCGGGCGCAAGAACATGTACCGCTGCTACCTGGGCGTCGGCGCGCTGATGTATCTGGGGATCGTGCTGCTCGGCGACTCCTCCAAGCCGCTGTTCATCGGCTGCGCGCTGGTGATCATCTCCTTCTACGGCGGCGGCTTCGCGACCGTACCGGCGTATCTGAAGGACCTGTTCGGGACGTACGAGGTCGGCGCCATCCACGGGCGGCTGCTGACGGCGTGGTCCACCGCTGGCGTGCTCGGTCCGCTCATCGTCAACTGGGTCGCCGACTCGCAGGAGGCGGCGGGCCGTTCGGGGCCGGGGCTCTACGGGCTCGCCCTGTCCATCATGATCGGGCTGCTGGCCGTGGGCTTCGTCGCCAACGAGCTGATCCGGCCCGTCGATCCGAAACACCATGTGCCCGAGCCGGCGGCCGGAGCCGCGGCGGAGTCCGCCGGACGGCAGGGCGGCGACGAGGGCGCCGAGCGCGAGGAGGCGACCGGGCGATGACGCACGGCGAGAACGGCACACCCGCGGCCCCCGCCACGGCGACGGCGACAGGGACGGGCACCGCACCCGGCAGGCCACCGACCGCCCTCTTCGCCCTGGCATGGCTGTGGGTCGGCGTGCCGATGGCGTACGGACTCTACGAACTGCTTCTGAAGGTCGTGCAGCTCTTCACCGGCGGCTGACGGGTTCCCTCCGGGGCCCCGGGACGGGATGATTCGGACAGAGACGGACGCGGCGCAACTGCCGCACACGTCTTGTCCGTTCACCCGCGCAAGTGTATACAATATCCTGTCGACCATCTTGGAATCCCCCCACGCTCGGTCTCAACCGAACGGAGAGCGGATATGAAAGTCGCAGTCGTCGGAGCCGGAGCCATAGGCGCCTACGTCGGAGCAGCGCTGCACCGCGGCGGCGTCGACGTCCATCTCATCGCCCGTGGGCCGCACTTGGCCGCCATGAAGGAGCACGGCGTACAGGTCCTCAGCCCGCGCGGCGACTTCACCGCACGGGTGCACGCCACCGACGACCCGTCCGCCATCGGGCCCGTCGACTACGTCTTCCTGGGGCTGAAGGCCAACTCCTATGCGTCGTGCGGGCCGTTGGTGCATCCGCTCATGGGCGGGAAGACGGCCGTCGTCGCCGCGCAGAACGGCATTCCGTGGTGGTATTTCCACGGTCTCGAAGGCCCGTACGAGGGACGGCGCATCGAAAGCGTCGACCCCGGCGGCGCGGTCAGCGCCGTGCTCCCGCCCGAACGCGCCCTGGGCTGCGTCGTCTACGCCGCGACACAGCTCCAAGGCCCGGGCGTCGTACGGCACATGGAAGGCACCCGGTTCTCCGTCGGCGAGCCCGACACCACCGACTCCTCGCGCTGCGGGGCGTTCAGCGAGGCCATGAGGGCGGGCGGCCTCAAGTGCCCCGTCGAGGCGGACATCCGCAACGACATCTGGATCAAGCTCCTCGGCAACATCGCCTTCAACCCGCTCAGCGCGCTCTCCCGCGCGACCATGGCGCAGATCTGCCGCCACCAGGACACACGGGCGCTGGTGGCCACGATGATGCGCGAGACGCTCGCGGTGGCCGAGGCCGTCGGCTGCCGCCCCGACATCTCCGTCGAGAAGCGGCTGGCCGGAGCCGAACGCGTCGGCGAGCACAAGACCTCCACCCTCCAGGACCTGGAGAGCGGCAAGCCCATGGAGCTGGACGTGCTCCTGGCGGCCGTCGTCGAACTCGCGGCGCTCACCGGCACCCGCGTGCCGAAGCTCTGCGCCATCCACGCCGTGACCGACCTGCTGGCACAGACCGTAAGGAGCGCAGCATGAGGCAGCGCAGTATGAGGCAGCGCGACCGCGGCAAACCGCCGTCGACCGACTACCCGCGGCTGACCCATCCGCTGGTACGGGACGTCAAGGGCGGCCCGCTGCGCAGGGCGAGTTGGGACGAGGCCCTGGAGAAGGCCACCGAGGGCTTCCGCCGGATCAAGGCGGAGCACGGCCCGGACGCCTTCGGGATGTTCTCCTGCGCCCGCGCGACGAACGAGATGAACTACGTGGCGCAGAAGTTCACCCGCGTCATCATGGGCACCCACAACGTCGACTCGTGCAACCGCACGTGTCACGCGCCCAGCGTCGCCGGGCTCTCGGCGGCCTTCGGCTCCGGCGGCGGCACCTCCTCCTACGAGGAGGTCGAGTCGACGGACCTGATCGTGATGTGGGGCTCCAACGCCCGCTTCGCGCACCCGATCTTCTTCCAGCACGTGCTGCGCGGGATCCGCAACGGCGCGCGGATGTACGCGGTCGATCCGCGCCGTACGTCCACGGCCGAGTGGGCGGAGAGCTGGCTCGGCCTGAACGTCGGCACGGACATCCCCCTCGCGCACGCGATCGGCCGGGAGATCATCCACGCGGGCCTGGCCAACCGCACCTTCATCGAGCGGGCCACGACCGGCTTCGAGGAGTACAAGGCCGAGGTCGAGCCGTGGACGCTGAGCGCCGCCGAGAAGGTCACCGGGGTGCCGGCCGCGGCGATCCGCGACCTCGCGCACGCCTACGCCACCGCCGAACGGGCCCAGCTCTGCTGGACGTTGGGCATCACCGAGCACCACAACGGCACCGACAACGTACGGGCGCTGATCAACCTCTCGCTGCTCACCGGCCATGTGGGCCGCTACGGCGCGGGCCTACAGCCGCTGCGCGGCCAGAACAACGTGCAGGGCGGCGGCGACATGGGCGCGATCCCCGACCGGCTGCCCGGCTTCCAGAACGTCCTCGACCCCGAGACCCGGGCGAAGTTCGAGGCGGCGTGGGAGACGACGCTCCAGCCGCGGCACGGACGCAACCTCACCGCGATGTTCGACGCGATGGAGACCGGCGAACTGCGCGCCGTCTACTGCATCGGGGAGAACCCGGCGCAGTCGGAGGCCGATTCGGGCCAGGCCGTGGAGCGGATGCAGAAGCTCGAACACCTCGTCGTGCAGGACATCTTCCTCACCAAGACGGCCGAGCTGGCCGACGTGGTCCTGCCCGCGACCGCCGCCTGGTGCGAGACCGACGGCACCACGACCAACAGCGAACGGCGCGTGCAGCGCGTACGCAAGGCCGTCGACCCGCCCGGCGAGGCCCGCGAGGACATCGACATCATCTGCGACATGGCCTCCCGCCTCGGCCACGAGTGGAAGTTCGCGGACGCCGAGGAGGTGTGGAACGAACTGCGTTCCGTCTCGCCCAACCACTACGGCATGACGTACGAGCGGCTCGCCGAGCACCAGGGCATCCAGTGGCCCTGCACCAGCACGGAGAAGCTCGAACCGACGTACATGCACGGGCGGTTGTGGGAGACGGACCCCGAACGGCGCGGCAAGCCGGCGCCGTTCGGCATCGTCCGGCACGATCCGCCGGTCGACCTCACCGACGAGGAGTACCCGCTGCGGCTGACCACGGGGCGGCGGCTGGACTCGTACAACACCGGTGTGCAGAGCGGGAGTTTCGCCTCGCCGCTGCGCCACGGCGAGTACGTGGAGCTGTGCCCGGAGGACGCCGAGTTCTACGGCGTCGCCCCCGAGGAGGAGGTACGGGTCAGCTCGCGCCGCGGCTCGGTGGTGGCGCCGGTGGCGATCGACACGGGGCTGCGGCCGGGCCTGGCGTTCATGTCGATGCACTTCCCGGACGAGGTGGACACCAACCAGCTCACCATCGAGTCCAACTGCCCGATCGCGGGGACCGCCGAGTTCAAGGCGTCCGCGATACGGATCGAGAAGCTGCCCGCTCCGGCGGCCGTGAGGAGCTGAGACCCGCGATGGATCTGCGCTTCGGTGACAGCAAGCCGACGGACGAGGAGAAGGCGGCCGTCGACGATCTGCTCGGGCCGCCGCCCAGCGCCTGGGAGGGCGCGGACGACCGCAGTACGGGCGACCTGCGCTGGGCGGTGGGCGGCCGGGACGCGCGGGAGCGGCGCGATCTGCTGCTGCCGGGGCTGCACGCGGTCAACGACCGGGTGGGGTGGATCAGCGAGGGAGCGCTGACCTATCTGTGCCGCAGGCTGACGGTGCCGCCGGCCGAGGCGTACGGAGTGGCGACGTTCTACTCGATGTTCTCGATGCGTCCGCGTCCCTCGACCGTCGTGCACGTCTGTACGGACATCGCGTGCGCGGCGGCACCGGGCGCGGACGAGAACCGGGCCGAGGTGGAGCGCCGCCTCGGCCCGGCGGGCGAGGCACGCGACGGCGCGGTCTGGCAGCCCAGTCCCTGTCTGGGGCTGTGCGAGCGGGCTCCGGCGGCGCTGGCCGTACGGGCCGGGCGGGGCTGNCGCCGTCGTCGCTCCCGCCACCGCCGAGGCCGTCGAGGCGGCGGCACGCGCCCCCGAGGCGGCCGAGGAGGAACCCGCCCCCGCGCTCGCCGTACCGCAGGCGGGCGATCCCGGGCTGAAGCTGCTCTCCCGTATCGGGGTCGCCGACCCCGCCTCCCTCGACTCCTACCGGGCCAACGGCGGCTACCGTGCGCTGCGCCGCGCCTTCGCCCTCGGCCCTGCCGGTGTGCTGCGGGAGGTCACCGACTCCGGGCTGGTGGGGCGCGGCGGCGCCGCGTTCCCCACCGGACGCAAGTGGCAGGCCACGGCATCGCAGCCGGACCAGCCGCACTACGTCGTGTGCAACGCCGACGAGAGCGAGCCGGGCACCTTCAAGGACCGGGTGCTGATGGAGGGCGATCCGTTCGCGCTGATCGAGGCCATGACGATCGCCGGTTACGCGACGGGCGCCCACAAGGGATTTCTCTATCTGCGCGGCGAATACCCGCGCGCGCTGCGGGTGTTGACCGAGGCCGTCGTCCAGGCCCGCGCCCGCGGGCTGCTCGGCGACGACGTGCTCGGCCAGGGCTACGCCTTCGACATCGAGATCCGGCGCGGCGCCGGCGCGTACATCTGCGGTGAGGAGACCGCGCTGTTCAACTCCCTGGAGGGCAACCGCGGGGAGCCGCGCTCCAAGCCGCCCTTCCCGGTGGAGAAGGGCCTGTTCGGCAAGCCGACCGCCGCCAACAACGTCGAGACGCTGGTGAACGTGCTGACCGTCCTGGAGACGGGCGCCGAGGCCTACGCCGCGATCGGCACGGAGAAGTCCACCGGCCCGAAGCTGTTCTGCGTCTCCGGCAGCGTCGCGCGTCCCGGCATCTACGAACTGCCCTTCGGCGCCACGCTCGGCGAGCTGCTCACGCTCGCGGGCGGCGCACCGGACCTGCGGGCCGTGCTGCTGGGCGGCGCCGCGGGCGGCTTCGTACGCGGCGACGAGCTGGACATTCCGCTGACCTTCGAGGGCACCAGAGAGGCCGGCACGACGCTGGGCTCCGGGGTGGTGCTGGCGCTGGACTCCTCGGTGCCGCTGCCGCGCGTCCTGCTGCGCATCGCGGAGTTCTTCCGCGACGAGTCCTGCGGGCAGTGCGTGCCGTGCCGGATCGGCACCGTACGGCAGGAGGAGGCGCTGCACCGGCTGGCCGAGCGGAGCGGGCGGTCCCCGGCCGGTGCCGACGGAAGCGCCGGCGGGAGCGCCGGCGCAGGCGCCGAGGACATCGCGCTGCTCCGCGAGGTGGGAGCGGCGATGCGCGACGCCTCGATCTGCGGTCTGGGACAGACCGCGTGGAACGCCGTGGAGTCCGCCATCGACCGACTGGGAGCCTACGCATGACCGCGATACCGCTGGATCCCCCGCGCCGCCTCGTCGAGTTCGAGCTCGACGGCGAAGCCGCCCGCGTCCCCGAAGGGTCCACGATCCTGGACGCCTGCCGTGCGGCGGGCAAGGACATCCCCACGCTGTGCCAGGGCGAGACGCTCACGCCGAAGAACGCCTGCCGGGTGTGCGTCGTCGAGGTGGAGGGCTCCCGTACGCTCGCGCCGGCCTGCTCGCGCAAGGCCGAGGCGGGGATGTCGGTGCGTACGGACACCGAACGCGCCCGGCACAGCCGCAAGATCGTCCTCGAACTGCTCGCGTCCGCCACGGATCTGTCCACCACGCCGCGCGCCGCCGAGTGGATCAAGGAGTACGGGGCGAAGCCGGACCGCTTCGGCGCCGACGCGGCCACCATGAACGAGGCTCCGAAGGTCGACAACGACCTGTACGTACGGGACTACGACAAGTGCATCCTGTGCTACAAGTGCGTCGACGCGTGCGGTGAGCAGTGGCAGAACACCTTCGCGATCTCCATGGCGGGCCGGGGTTTCGACGCCCGTATCTCCACCGAGCACGACGCTCCGCTGACGGACTCGGCGTGCGTCTACTGCGGCAACTGCATCGAGGTGTGCCCCACGGGCGCGCTCTCCTTCAAGTCGGAGTTCGACATGCGGGAGGCCGGCACCTGGGACGAGGAGCGGCAGACGCAGACGACGACGGTGTGCGCGTACTGCGGTGTGGGCTGCAACCTCACCCTCCACGTGCAGGACAATGAAATCGTCAAGGTCAGCTCGCCGCTGGACAATCCCGTCACACACGGGAACCTGTGCATCAAGGGCCGGTTCGGCTATCAGCACGTCGGCGGCGGGAACGCGGTGGGCGGATGACGGACGGCGGGTGAAGGATAACGGATCCCGGATCGCGGCTGGCGGACGACAGATGACAGATGACCGACAGCAGATGACAGATAACAGATGACGGCGATTGTCAGCCCAAGCCCCGAACAGCGGCCCGGCTGCCGCCGCCCACACCACTCACCGAGTCACCGACAGATCACCGACTCACCGACAGGACGGACGGAATGGGACGGGTCACGGAGCGACGGCGCGTACTGCGCATCCGGGACGGTGCGGTCAGCACCCGTCCGGACACCCTCGTCGCCGAGGAGCCGCTGGAGATCCGGCTGAACGGCAAGCCGCTCGCCATCACCATGCGCACCCCCGGCGACGACTTCGCGCTGGCCGCGGGCTTCCTCGTCAGCGAGGGAGTGCTGGGCTCCGCCGAGGAGCTGGCGAACATCGTCTACTGCGCGGGCGCCACCGACGAGGGCGTCAACACCTACAACGTCGTCGACGTACGGCTCGCACCCGGCGTCCCGCTGCCGGACATCGCGCTGGAGCGGAACGTCTACACGACCTCCTCGTGCGGGCTGTGCGGCAAGGCGAGCCTGGACGCCGTCCGTACCACCGCCCGCTGGAGCATCGAGGACCCGGAGAACCCGGCCGACCCGGCGGGGCCCCGGGTGCTGCTGGAGCCCTCGGTGCTCTCCGGGCTGCCGGACACGCTGCGCGCCTCCCAGCGGGTCTTCGAACGCACCGGCGGTCTGCACGCCGCCGCCCTCTTCACCGCCGAGGGCGAACTGCTGGACGTACGCGAGGACGTGGGACGTCACAACGCCGTCGACAAGCTCGTCGGGCGGGCCCTCCAGCAGGGCCTGCTGCCGCTGAGCGACGCGGTGCTGATGGTCTCCGGGAGGGCGTCCTTCGAATTGGCGCAGAAGGCGGTGATGGCGGGCATCCCCGTGCTCGCCGCCGTCTCGGCGCCGTCGTCGCTGGCGGTGGATCTCGCCGCGGAGAGCGGGCTGACCCTGGTCGGCTTCCTGCGCGGATCCTCGATGAACGTGTACGCGGGTGAGCACCGGCTCGCTTTGCGCACCACGGCCGGCCGGGCCTGACGGTCTCGCCTGCTGCACGGGATAGGGGCTCGGTCGACGGGAGGCGCCCCCTGCGTCGGCCGGGCCCTGACCGTGTGCGTACGGACGCGGTATACGGACGGATGTGCGCGGACGGACGTGTGCGTACGCCATCGCGGGCCGCACGCCCCGCAGTTGGCCCCGGTTCCCATGGGCGCCGCGGGTCCGCGGTCGCCGTCAGCCCGAGCGGGCCGCCGTACGGTCGCGCTCCCCGGTCCGGTCCTCGCTGCCGCGTCCGTCTCCGCCGGCGGCCGGCACGTCCTTCCCGCCGCCCGCCCAGCGCCGCGCGAGGAACGCGCAGACGATGAGCTGCATCTGGTGGTACAGCATCAGCGGCAGCACGGCGAGGCTCGCGTGCGCCCCGAACAGCACGCTGGCCATGGGCAGTCCGGCCGCGAGCGACTTGTTGGACCCAGCGAAGACGGCCACGACGCGGTCGGCCCGTACGAAGCCCAGCCGCCGCGACCCGAACCAGGTCACCGCCAGCATCAGCGCCAGCAGCGCCCCCTCGACGCCCACCAGCGCGAGCAGCCGCAGCGGTGTGACGCGTCCCCAGATCCCCTCGGTCATGCCCTGGCTGAAGGCCGCGTAGACGACGAGCAGCACCGCACCGCGGTCGACGAATCCGAGGACTCCGTGGTGCCGGGTG
Organism: Streptomyces nanshensis; assembly: GCF_001751255.1. GTDB lineage: Bacteria > Actinomycetota > Actinomycetes > Streptomycetales > Streptomycetaceae > Streptomyces > Streptomyces nanshensis_A. Next base: position 24,160 of record NZ_LJGW01000298.1, read on the forward strand.
AGGAAGCCGCCGATCCAGCGGCGCAGCAACTGCCCTGCGGCGAACGGCGCGAGGAGCTGGCAGACGATGCCCACGAGCCCGTCGACGCTCAGGGCCGCCTGCCCGCCGATGAACCAGGCCGCCAGCAGCGGCGTGGCCGCCATCCCCAGCAGGCTGGAGCAGGTGCCCGCGCAGATCGCGGCCGGTACGTTGCCGCGCGCGACAGAGGTGAAGGCGATGGACGACTGGACCGTGGAGGGCACCAGGCACAGGAAGAGCAGCCCCGCCTGGAGCCCCGGGGTCAGCACGTGGGGCACGAGGGCCCGCGTGGCCAGTCCGATGAGCGGGAAGGCCGCGAACGTGCAGAGCACGACGAGCAGTTGGAGCCGCCACTGCCGGGCCCCTTCGAGGGTCTGCCGGGTGGAGAGCCGGGCTCCGTAGAGGAAGAAGATCAGGCCGACGGCCGCCTTGGTGCCCCATCCCAGACCGGTGGCCACCCGGCCGTCGGCGGGGAGGAGTACGGCCAGGAGCACGGTGCCGAGCAGCAACGCGATGTATGGATCGGCCAGTTGTGCCAGTCGGCGCATGTGCTCCCTCGCCTCGTACGAATCTCCTCCCGGCCCATTCTCTCCCGTGCCCCCTTGCTGCTTTACTCGGGGAGGTTCGGTGCAGAAAACTCGTACGATCTGCAACAACCTGACGACGGGAATCCGATGCGCCCCGAAATGCCCGCTTGAGCGGCTTCTGGGTCTCTCCCCACCGGCTCTTTCATCGGATACGGTCACCGCGCGCTGTGCCATACACAGCAGTGCACTGCACGTCGAGGAGCATCCCCATTGCGCGAGTTCACCGTCCCGGCTCTGGCGCCCACACCCCAGGTTGGCGGGCTGGCTGACACCGTCTACGACCACGCCGCCGAGGACCCGGACCGGGTCGCCCTGTCCCGTAAGGACGCCGCCGGCGAGTGGCAGGACGTGACGGCCGCGGAGTTCCGCGACCAGGTGATGGCCATGGCCAAGGGCCTTCTCGCCGAGGGCATCCGCTTCGGCGACCGCGTCGCCGTCATGTCCCGTACGCGCTACGAGTGGACGCTCCTCGACTTCGCCCTGTGGTCCGTCGGCGCCCACGTCGTGCCCATCTACCCGACCTCCTCCGCGGAGCAGGTCTGCTGGATGATGCACGACGCGGAGGTCTCCGCCGCCATCGTCGAGCACGAGGACCACGCGATGACGGTCGGCTCCGTCATCGACCGGCTGCCGCAACTGAAGCGGCTGTGGCAGCTCGACGCCCAGGCCGAGAAGGAACTCATGGCCGCGGGCGACCACTTGGAGGACGACGTCGTCCACCGGCACCGGCTCGCGGTCACGCCGGACTCCACGGCCACGATCATCTACACCTCGGGCACCACGGGCCGCCCCAAGGGCTGCGTCCTCACCCACGCGAACTTCCTCGCGGACGCGGACGCGATCGAGGGGAAGTACCAGCACGTCTTCAGCTCCAAGCCGAGCGAGCCGCCGTCCCTGCTGCTCTTCCTGCCCCTCGCGCACGTCTTCGGGCGCATGGTGCAACTGGTGTGCATCCGCGCCAAGGTGCGGCTCGGGCACCAGCCGGTGATGGCCGCCGAGGCGCTGCTGCCGGACCTGAGGTCGTTCCGGCCGACGTTCATGCTGGCCGTGCCGTATCTCTTCGAGAAGATCTTCCAGGCGTCGCGCCGCAAGGCCGAACTGGAGGGCAAGATCGGCCCGTTCGACAAGGCCGTGGACGTCGCGGTGCGCTACGCGGAGGCGATGGAGCACAAGGCGTTCCGCACCGGGCCCGGCCCCAACGCGTCCCTGCGGCTGAAGCACCAGGTCTTCGACTCGCTCGTCTACAGCAAGCTGCGCGAGGCCATGGGCGGCATCTGCCGCGGCGCCATCTCGGGCGGCAGCGCGATGGAGCGGCGCCTCGGGCTCTTCTTCGACGGCGTCGGCATGCGCATCTACGAGGGCTACGGCCTGACGGAGACCAGCGCCGGCGCGACCCTCAACCCGCCCGAGCGCACCCGCTTCGGCACCGTCGGCCATCCCGTGCCCGGCACGACGGTGCACATCGCCGACGACGGCGAGATCTGGCTGCGTGGCCCGCAGATCTTCCAGGGCTACCTCAACAACCCCAAGGGCACCGACGAGGCCCTGCACGACGGCTGGTTGGCGACCGGCGACCTCGGGGCGCTGGACGAGGACGGCTATCTCACCATCACCGGCCGCAAGAAGGAGATCCTCGTCACCTCCGGCGGCAAGAGCGTCTCCCCCGGGATCCTGGAGGAACGGGTGCGCGCGCACCCGCTGGTCGCGCAGTGCATCGTCGTCGGCAACGACCGTCCGTACGTCTCGGCGCTGGTCACCCTCGACCCGGACGCGGTCACGCACTGGCTTCAGATGCGCGAGAAGCCCGAGCTGAAGCCGACGGAGCTGGTGCGCGACCCGGATCTGGAGACGGAGATCCGGCGGGCCGTCGTCGCCGCCAACACCCAGGTCTCGCAGGCGGAGTCGATACGCACCTTCCGGATACTCGCCGCGCAGTTCACCGAGGAGGCGGGCTATGTGACGCCTTCGCTGAAGCTGAAGCGGAAGGCGATCGAGACCGCGTACGCCGTCGAGATCGAGGCCCTGTACCACCAGTGACGCCGGGGTACCACCAGTGACGCCGGGCCGGGAACGGCCGGGCGTCACGGGCCGCGGGACGAGGAATGCGGCGGCGCGGAAGATCGTTGACCGATGTGGAACCGGAACCGTTCGACATGTGAGGACCGATCGACCGTGAGCGATGTGCCCACCATCACCCTCAACAACGGCACTGCGATGCCGCAACTGGGCTTCGGCGTCTGGCAGGTGCCGGACGACGAGGCGGAACGCGCGGTGACGACCGCGCTGGAATCCGGCTATCGCAGCATCGACACGGCGGCCATCTACGAGAACGAGCGCGGCACGGGCCGCGGTCTGGCCGCGTCGGGCCTGCCCCGCGAGGAGCTGTTCGTCACCACGAAGCTGTGGAACGCCGACCAGGGCCATGACTCGACGCTGCGCGCGTTCGACACGTCCCTGGACCGCCTCGGCCTCGACTACGTGGACCTGTATCTCATCCACTGGCCCGTGCCGGACCACGACAAGTACGTCGAAAGCTGGCAGGCGTTCGAGAAGATCTACGCCGAGGGCCGGGCGAAGGCGATCGGCGTCTCCAACTTCCACCCCGCCCATCTCCAGCGGCTGTTGAAGGAGACCGGCACCGTACCGGCCGTCAACCAGATCGAGTTGCACCCGCATCTCCAGCAGAGCGTGCCGCGTGCCTTCCACGCCGACCACGGCATCGCCACCGAGGCCTGGTCGCCGCTCGGTCAGGGCAAGGACGTGCTCCAGGAACCCAAGCTCGTGGCCGTCGCCGAGAAGCACGGCAAGTCGCCCGCGCAGGTGGTGCTGCGCTGGCACCTCCAGACGGGGAACGTGGTGATCCCCAAGTCGGTGACGCCCTCCCGCATCAGGGAGAACATCGACGTCTTCGACTTCGAGCTGGACGCCGGCGACCTGGCGGACATCGCCGGGCTGAACACCGACACCCGGCTCGGCGCCGACCCGGACACCATGAACTGGATGGGCTGAGGCACCGCACGGCGCGGGCTCGACTCCCGCGCACGCGGCGCGGCCGGGGTACGCTCCCCGG
>NZ_LJGW01000283.1 GCF_001751255.1 Streptomyces nanshensis
ACTCCTCGCTTCCGGGACCGCGGGCGCCAGGAGCGGCGCCTCGCCGTCGCCGTCCCCGCCGTGCCAGTCGCCGCAACGCAGGCCGCGAAGGCGGCCGTCGGCGGTGAAGGTCTCGGGGGCGGCGTCGCGGCAGCGGCGCCAGGTCTCGGCCCACGCGGTGCGGGGCTTGAGGGTCAGGGCGGGCGGAACGGGTGGCGTCGGGGGTGGGAGTGACGAGGGTGAGGGTGCGGTGCCCATCGTTCTTCTCCGCTCTCGTTGCACGTACGGGGCGGTCGGTGAAGCAGGCGTGGACGTATTACTGGACAGTAGTGTTCCGTGGCCCGCCGTCGCATCCGCCTGCGCGCAGATATGCGCAAGGTCACGTCGGCGGCGTACTCCCGCAGTTCACACCGCACGCCCCGGCGGCGCCAGAGTCAGGACGCCGGGGAGCGGCGCCCGCACACCGGCGGGTCAGGGGACGCCGGGGCTCCGCCCGGCGGGCGCGGCGGTCAACCGGCGCGGTCAACCGGCGTCCCCTGCCCGGCGGTTCATGCCAGCCGGTCGAGCACCAGCCGTGCCGTCTCGGTCGGGGTCTCGCCGACCTGTACGCCGGCCGCCTCCAGCGCTTCCTTCTTCGCACGCGCCGTACCGGAGGAACCGGAGACGATCGCTCCGGCGTGGCCCATGGTCTTGCCCTCGGGCGCGGTGAACCCGGCCACGTAGCCGACGACGGGCTTGGTGACGTGCTCCCTGACGAACTCCGCGGCACGCTCCTCCGCGTCGCCGCCGATCTCGCCGATCATCACGATCAGATCGGTCTCCGGGTCCTTCTCGAAGGCCGCGAGGCAGTCGATGTGCGTCGTCCCGATGACGGGGTCGCCGCCGATGCCGACGCAACTGGAGAAGCCGATGTCCCGCAGCTCGTACATGAGTTGGTAGGTGAGCGTGCCGGACTTGGAGACCAGTCCGATGCGGCCCGGCTCCGGTGCGATGTCGGCGGGGATGATGCCGGCGTTGGAGAGGCCGGGGCTGATGAGCCCGGGGCAGTTGGGGCCGATGATGCGTGTGCCGCGCTGCTGTGCGTACGCGCGGAAGGCGACCGCGTCGTGCACGGGGATGCCCTCGGTGATGACCACGACGAGCGGAGCGCCCGCGTCGGCCGCCTCGACGACCGCCGCCTTGGCGAAGGCCGGCGGGACGAAGACGACGGACACATCGGCGCCCGTGGCCTCCCGCGCCTCGGCCACCGTGCCGAAGACCGGCACCGAACGGGCTCCGCCGCCCGCGCCGCCGGCCGCGACTCCGGTCCCGGCGGCGCCCTCGAACTCCACGGTCGTGCCCGCCTTTCGCGGGTTGACGCCGCCGACGATGTCGGTGCCCGAGGCGAGCATGCGGCGGGTGTGCTTCATGCCTTCCGAGCCGGTCATTCCCTGGACGATGATCTTGCTTCCCTTGTCGAGGAAGATCGCCATGCTCTCCCGCCTCCCTATGCGGCCGTGGCCGTGGCCAGTTCGGCGGCGCGCTCGGCGGCGCCGTCCATGGTGGACCGCTGCTCCAGCAGCGGGTGGGGGTCGGCGTCGAGGATCTCGCGCCCGCGTGCGGCGTTGTTGCCGTCGAGCCGTACGACGAGCGGCTTGGTGAGCCGTATACGTGCCAGGGCCTGGGTGATGCCGTCCGCCACGGCGTCGCATGCGGTGATCCCGCCGAAGACGTTGACGAGGACGGACCGCACGGACGGGTCGCCGAGGACGACGGACAGTCCGTCGGCCATCACCTGCGCGGAGGCCCCTCCCCCGATGTCCAGGAAGTCGGCGGGTTTCGCACCGCACTTGGCGACGACGTCGAGCGTGGACATCACCAGGCCCGCGCCGTTGCCGATGACGCCGACCTCGCCGTCCAGCTTCACGTAGTTGAGGCCCTTCTCGGCCGCCAGCGCCTCCAGGGCGTCCCCGTCGCTCTGCCCGCCTCCCTCGTCCTGTTCGCGTTCCTCGCCCCAACGCGCCTGCCGGAAGCGGGCGTTGTCGTCGAGCGTCACCTTGCCGTCGAGCGCGACGAGTTCGCCGCCGGCCGTACGGACCAGGGGGTTGACCTCGACGAGCAGCGCGTCCTCGGAGCACAGGACCTGCCACAGCTTGCGCAGCACCGGCGCGGCGCCCTCGGGCAGCGAGCCCGCCGCGGCGATCTCGGCCGCCTTCTCCTCCGTCACGCCGTCCGCCGGATCGACGGGGACGCGGGCGACGGCCTCGGGCCTGGCCGCGGCCACCTCCTCGATGTCCATGCCGCCCTCCGCGGAGGCGATGGCGACGAACTGCCCCTGGGCGCGGTCGAGTACGAACGAGACGTAGTACTCCTGCTCCACCGCGACGGGCCGGGCCAGCATCACCGTGTGCACGGTGTGGCCCTTGACGTCCATGCCGAGGATCTGGCGTGCGGTGAGCTCCGCGGAGGCGGCGTCGGCCGCGCGCTTCACACCGCCCGCCTTGCCCCTGCCGCCGGTCTTGACCTGTGCCTTGACCACGACGCCGTGCTCGTCGGCGCCGAGCCGTACGGCCGCTTCGCGGGCTTCGCCTCCCGTCCGGGCGACGTGTGCCTCCGGTACCAACACGCCGTGGCGCTCGAAGAGTTCCCTCGCCTGGTGCTCGAAAAGGTCCACATGTGCTCCCTGGTCGATCTTCGAAACGATCGGTGCACGCCCCCTGGACATCGCTCTCCCGATGCGGGATAACAAGGTTCATACAGTATTCGTCGACTGTATGCAATCTGCTCCGAGCTGAGCCGACACCCGACGAAGGGACTCGTAAGCCATGCCCGACGACAGCCAGGACAGCCGTGAGAGCCAGGACTTGATATCCGGCGGACACCTGGTCGCCAAGGCGCTGAAGGCGGAGGGCGTGGAGGTCATCTACACGCTCTGCGGCGGCCACATCATCGACATCTACGACGGGTGCGTCGACGAGGGGATCGACGTGGTGGACGTCCGCCACGAACAGGTGGCCGCGCACGCGGCCGACGGCTACGCGCGGCTCACCGGCAAACCCGGCTGCGCCGTCGTGACGGCCGGGCCGGGCACCACCGACGCCGTCACCGGCGTGGCCAACGCCTTCCGTGCCGAGTCGCCCATGCTGCTCATCGGCGGCCAAGGCGCCCACACACAGCACAAGATGGGGTCGCTGCAGGACCTGCCGCACGTGGACATGATGACCCCCATCACCAAGTTCGCCTCGACCGTGCCGGACACGGCGCGCGCCGCGGACATGGTCTCGATGGCCTTCCGCGAGTGCTACCACGGGGCGCCCGGACCCTCGTTCCTGGAGATCCCCCGGGACGTCCTCGACGCGAAGGTCCCGGCGGAGAAGGCGCGGGTGCCCCAGCCGGGCAACTACCGTGCGTCCACCCGCCAGGCCGGCGACCCGGACGACGTGCAGCGGCTGGCGGACCTGCTGGTGGCGGCGGAGCGGCCGGCGATCCTGCTCGGCTCGCAGACCTGGACGTGCCGGGCGACGGAGGCGGCGACCGAACTCGTACGCACGCTGAACGTACCGGCGTACATGAACGGCGCGGGCCGCGGCACCCTGCCGCCCGGCGACCCGCACCACTTCCAGCTCTCGCGGCGCTACGCCTTCTCCAACGCCGACCTCATCGTCATCGTCGGCACGCCCTTCGACTTCCGCATGGGCTACGGCAAGCGCCTCTCCCCCGACGCGACGGTCGTGCAGATCGACCTCGACTACCGCACCGTCGGCAAGAACCGGGACATCGACCTCGGGATCGTCGGCTCCGCCGACCTCGTGCTCTCGGCCGTCACACAGGCGGCGTCGGGCCGGCTCAACGGCGGCGGCGACAAGCGCACGGCATGGCTGGAGGAACTGCGCACCGCCGAGCAGACGGCGCTGGACAAGCGGCTGCCGCAGCTTCGTTCGGACGCCTCGCCCATCCATCCGTACCGACTGGTCAGCGAGATCAACGACTTCCTCACCGAGGACTCGCTCTACATCGGCGACGGCGGCGACATCGTCACCTTCTCCGGACAGGTCGTACAGCCCAAGGCGCCCGGCAACTGGATGGACCCGGGGCCGCTGGGGACGCTCGGCGTCGGCGTGCCGTTCGTGCTGGCCGCCAAGCGGGCCCGTCCGGACAAGGAGGTCGTCGCGCTCTTCGGCGACGGCGCGTTCTCACTGACGGGCTGGGACTTCGAGACGCTCGTCCGCTACGACCTGCCCTTCGTCGGCATCGTCGGCAACAACTCCTCGATGAACCAGATCCGTTACGGCCAGAAGGCCAAGTACGGCGAGGAGCGCGAGCGGGTCGGCAACACCCTCGGCGACGTCCCGTACGAGGAGTTCGCGCGGATGCTCGGCGGCCACGGCGAGGCCGTGCGCGAGCCGTCCGAGATCAGGCCCGCGCTGGAGCGCGCCCGCGCCTCCGGCAAGCCGTCCCTGGTCAACGTGTGGATCGATCCGGACGCCTACGCGCCCGGAACCATGAATCAGACGATGTACAAGTGAGGTGACCGCGGTGACCGACGTGACGGACTCCCGTCCTGCGACCGGCGCGACCACGGAGAAGGCACTCGACGGAATCCGCGTGCTCGACATGACGCACGTGCAGTCCGGCCCCTCCGCGACCCAACTCCTCGCCTGGCTCGGAGCGGACGTGATCAAGCTGGAGGCGACCTCGGGCGACATCACGCGCAAGCAGCTCCGTGACCTGCCCGACGTCGACTCGCTCTACTTCACGATGCTCAACTGCAACAAGCGGAGCATCACCCTCAACACCAAGTCCGAACGCGGCAAGGAGCTGCTGACGGAGCTGATCCGGCGCAGCGACGTCCTGGTGGAGAACTTCGGCCCCGGCGCGGTGGACCGGATGGGCTTCTCCTGGGACCGCATCAAGCAGATCAACCCGAAGCTGATCTACGCCTCCATCAAGGGCTTCGGCGAAGGCCCGTACACCAGCTTCAAGGCGTACGAGGTCGTCGCGCAGGCCATGGGCGGCTCGATGTCGACGACCGGCTTCGAGGACGGGCCGCCGCTGGCGACCGGGGCGCAGATCGGCGACTCGGGCACCGGCGTGCACACCGTCGCCGCGATCCTCGCCGCACTGCTACAGCGCGAACGCACCGGCCGCGGCCAGCGCGTGAACGTGGCCATGCAGCACGCGGTGCTCAATCTGTGCCGGGTGAAGCTGCGCGACCAGCAGCGGCTCGCGCACGGCCCGCTCGGCGAGTACCCGAACGAGGACTTCGGCGACGAGGTGCCGCGTTCGGGCAACGCCTCCGGTGGCGGCCAGCCCGGCTGGGCGGTCAAGTGCGCGCCGGGCGGCCCCAACGACTACGTGTACGTGATCGTGCAGCCCGTGGGCTGGGAGCCGTTGACGAAGCTGATCGGCCGGCCCGAACTCGCCGACGACCCGGACTGGAGCACGCCGGAGGTGCGGCTGCCGAAGCTGGACAAGATGTTCCAACTGATCGAGGAGTGGTCCTCGACGCTGCCCAAGTGGGAGGTGCTGGGCGCGCTCAACGCCCACAACATCCCCTGCGGGCCGATCCTTTCGACGAAGGAGATCGTCGAGGACCAGTCCCTGGCCGCCAACGGGATGATCGTCGAGGTCGACCACCCCGAGCGCGGTTCCTTCACCACCGTCGGGTCCCCGATGAAGCTCTCCGACTCCCCCGTCGAGATCTCCTCCTCGCCGCTTCTGGGCGAGCACAACGAGGAGGTCTACGTCGGCGAACTCGGCCTGGGCGAGGAAGAACTGGCGCTGCTCAAGACGAACGGAGTGATCTGACCGATGGCGCAGGAGAACCACGACGGCCTCGCCGCGCCGGACAAGGCAGCGGTACGTGCGGTACTGGACGCCGCACGTGCCGAGGGCCGTACGTCGCTGACCGCCCCCGAGGGCAAGCGCGTCGCCGACGCCTACGGCATTCCCGTACCGGACGAGGGGCTGGCGGAGTCCGCCGACGAGGCGGTGCAGCTCGCCGACCGGCTGGGCTTCCCGGTCGTCATGAAGATCGTCTCGCCGGACATCCTGCACAAGACCGACGCGGGCGGCGTCCGCGTCGGGGTGTCCTCGCCGGCCGAAGTACGCAGCGCCTACCGGGAGATCGTCGGCAACGCCCGCGCGTACGACGCGGACGCGCACGTACTGGGCGTACAGGTGCAGCAGATGGCGAAGCCCGGCCAGGAGGTCCTGGTCGGCACGGTCACCGACCCCACCTTCGGCAAGGTCGTCGCCTTCGGTTTGGGCGGTGTGCTGGTGGAGGTGCTCAAGGACGTCACCTTCCGTCTCGCGCCGGCCTCCCGTCAGGACGCGGAGTCGATGCTGGACGGCATCGGGGCGTCCGAGGTGCTGGGGGGCGTACGCGGCGGTGAGCCGGTCGACCGCGAGGCGCTGGTACGGGTCATCAGGGCGGTCTCGCAACTCGCGCACGACTTCCCGGAGTTGGCGGAGGTCGACCTGAACCCGGTCTTCGCCGCGCCGGACGGTGCGATGGCCGCGGACATCCGGGTGCTGCTCACCGAGGGGCGGCCCGCGGAGCGGCGGCGGTACTCGCCGCAGGAGATCCGCGCGTCGATGAAGCGGCTGATGCAGCCGTCGTCGGTCGCGGTGATCGGCGCCTCCAACGAGCAGGGCAAGATCGGCAATTCGGTCATGCGCAACCTCGTGGACGGCGGCTTCCCCGGAGAGATCCACCCGGTCAATCCGAAGGCCGACGAGATCCTGGGGCGCAAGGCGTACAAGTCGGTCGCCGACATCCCCGGAGAGGTGGACGTGGCGGTCTTCGCGGTGCCCGCGAAGTTCGTGCCGGACACCCTGGAGGCCGTCGGCGCGAAGGGCATCCCCAACGCCGTGCTCATCCCGTCCGGCTTCGCGGAGACGGGCGAGACGGAACTCCAGGAGAAGATCGTCGCCATCGGCGAGAAGCACGGCGTACGGCTGCTGGGCCCGAACATCTACGGCTACTACTCGACGTGGCACGACCTGTGCGCCACGTTCTGCACGCCGTACGACGTCAAGGGCGGTGTGGCGCTCACCTCCCAGTCGGGCGGCATCGGCATGGCCATCCTCGGCTTCGCCCGCAGCACCAGCACCGGTGTCTCGGCGATCGTCGGGCTCGGCAACAAGTCGGACCTGGACGAGGACGATCTGCTCACCTACTTCGCGGACGACCCGAACACGAAGTGCATCGCCATGCACCTCGAAGACCTCAAGGACGGGCGGGCGTTCGTCGAGGCGGCACGCGAGACCGTGCCGAAGAAACCCGTCGTCGTACTGAAGGCGGGCCGCACCAGCGCGGGCGCGAAAGCCGCCGGTTCGCACACGGGCGCGCTCGCGGGCGACGACGCGGTCTACGACGACGTGCTGCGGCAGGCCGGCGTCATCCGGGCGCCGGGTCTGAACGAGATGCTGGAGTACGCGCGGGCGCTGCCCGTGCTGCCCGTGCCGCAGGGCGACAACACCGTGATCATCACCGGCGCGGGCGGTTCGGGCGTACTGCTCTCGGACGCCATCGTCGACAACGGGCTGTCGCTGATGGAGATTCCGCCGGACCTGGACGAGGCGTTCCGCGCCTTCATCCCGCCGTTCGGCGCCGCGGGCAACCCGGTGGACATCACCGGGGGCGAGCCGCCCTCCACATACGAGGCCACGATCCGGCTCGGCCTGGAGGACCCGCGGATCCATTCCCTCGTGCTCGGCTATTGGCACACGATCGTCACTCCGCCCATGGTGTTCGCGGAGCTGACGGCCAGGGTCGTGGCCGAGGCGAGGGAGAAGGGCGTCGAGAAGCCCGTGGTGGCGTCGCTCGCGGGCGACACCGAGGTCGAGGAGGCGAGCCAGTACCTCTTCGAACGCGGCGTCGTCGCCTACCCGTACACGACGGAGAAGCCCGTCGCCGTACTGGGCGCCAAGTACCGCTGGGCGCGCGCGGCGGGTCTGCTGCGGTAGTGCCGCGGGGCACGCCGCACGAGCCGCGCGCGTGACCCGCCGAGGAACACGGAAGCAAGAGCCGCGGACGCCGCGGGACCTCCCCCGGCACGGAACGGACGCACCTCGTCCGTCCGTACGGCGGGAGGCCCGCGGCAGGGCTCCGGCGGAACCGCGGACGCCGGACGCCCCACCCCGCACATCCGCACATCCGCACATCCGCACACTCGGGACGAGTGGAAGGGCGAACGCAGCACCAGAGCAAGGGATCCGGACAGGGGGCGCTGGCCAGACTCTCTCTACGCAAGGGGTGCAGCACATGACCACAACGGAAGCACCGTCGGCCCTTCCATACCGGGAAGTGACCGACCGCAACGGACGGACCTACCGCATAGGCGAGTCCGACATCGACATCATGGGGCGCCGCCGCATCTGGATGGTCATCCTGCCGTGGGTCGGCATGATGGGCATCAGCTCCGCCGAGTACGCGTTCGCCTCCGCCGAGGACACTCTCCACAACGCCCACGGCTGGAACAGCCTGCACATCTTCTGGATCATGGGCGTCTGGGTCTTCTTCCAGGCGGCCGTGGCCATGCCCGTCGGGCACCTTCGCGAGTCGGGGCGGTTCCCGGCGCGCCTGGCCATGATGTGGGGCGCCGTCGGCACGTTCCTGGGCTATCTCTCGCTCGCGTACGCGGAGAACCCGATCTGGGCGTATCTCGGCTTCGGCTTCTTCAGCGGCATCGGAGCGGGCGCCGTCTACGCGACGTGCGTCAACATGGTCGGCAAGTGGTATCCGGAGCGCAAGGGCGGCAAGACCGGCTTCGTCAACGGCGGTTTCGCCTACGGCTCGGTGCCCTTCGTCTTCATCTTCACCGGCTTCATGGACCTGCACAACTTCCGCTGGGTCCTGGTGAGCATCGGCGTCTTCCTGGCGCTCGTCGTGGCCGTCGCCGGCTTCTTCTTCAAGGACCCGCCGAAGAACTGGTGGCCCGCGGACGTCGATCCGCTCAAGGCGCCCGACGACCCGCGCGCCCGGCGGGCCCTGGCGAAGAACCCGCCGTCGGTCAAGCAGTACACCCCGAGGGAGGCTCTGCGGACCGGCCGGGTGCCGATCATGTGGTTCTGTCTGCTGTGCACGTCGGGCGTGAACATCTTCGGCATCGCCTTCCAGGTGCCCTTCGGCGACGACATGGGCTTCGCGGGCGGCATCGTCGCGACCGCCATGTCGCTGAAGGCCATCGTCAACGGCACCGGCCGCGGCGTGATCGGCTGGCTGTCGGACCGGTACGGACGCAAGCAGTGCCTGATCTTCGTCTGCGTCGTGCTCGGCCTGGCGCAGTTCGGCGTGCTGCTGTCCGGGCAGGCGGGGTCGATGCCGCTGTTCCTGCTGTGCTCGATGATCTCCGGCTTCGGCGGCGGTGCGATCTTCCCGCTGTTCGCCGCGCTGACCGCCGACTACTTCGGTGAGAACAACAACGCCACCAACTACGGCATGGTCTACAGCTCCAAGCTGCTCTCCGGTCTCGCGGGCGCCGGGCTGGGCTCGCTCGTGGTCGGGTCGTGGGGCTACACCGGCGCGTTCTCGCTCGCCGGCGGGACCTCGCTGCTGGCAGGCGTGATCGCGCTGTTCCTGTATCAGCCGGGCCGCCCGAGGCGGTCGATGATCAAGCCCAATCCCAAGCCGATCAGCAGGGAAGTGATGTGACGGACGCCGACAGACCCGACGGCTGCCGGGCCG
>NZ_LJGW01000301.1 GCF_001751255.1 Streptomyces nanshensis
AGGCGCGCTCGCGCGGTGCGGCGGCCCAGCAGCGCAAGGACGTACGGCGCGGGCGCGCGCCCCGTTCCGGCGCGGGACGCGACGGGCGCGATCCGCTGCCGCTGGGCGCCGCCGTTCGCGGTCTGATCACGGAACGGGGCTGGGAGGTCCCGGCCGCGGTGGGCGGTGTGATGGGGCGCTGGCCGCAGCTCGTCGGCCCGGAGGTGGCACAGCACTGCGAGCCGCAGCACTACGACGAGCAGGAGCGGGTGCTCACGGTGCGCTGCGACTCCACGGCGTGGGCGACGCAACTGCGGCTGCTGGCACCGAAGTTGGTGGCCCGGCTGAACGAGGACCTGGGCGAGGGCACGGTGGCGCTGCTGAAGGTGCGCGGACCGCAGGCGCCGAGCACCCGCAGTGGCCCGCTGCGTGCACCGGGTAGCAAGGGCCCTGGTGACACCTACGGGTGATCCGTGACGGCGCTCACTGTGATCGGGCGTTGACAGGTGGAAGCGCTGAGTGCCCCTGTGAGCGTTCTGGCCCCCCGGTGTGCATATAGGGAGTCGGCGGACGCCAGTTCAGGACGGCACATGCGTACTCAGGCACTCGCAAACCCCCATTCACACTGTCGCCACCGGTACACTGGTGGCGAACCCGCCCCGTTGCGGAACATGTCGAACGACGCAGCCGCTCCACCACCCCGGAGTCGGCCTGTGCTGTGCCAGAAAGGGCGCTTCGTGGCCGATTCCGGCGATCTCAACGAGTACGAGCAGAACTTCACCGACACCGAGGGCGGTGCTGGAGCGGACACCGGGACCGAGGCCGGGCCGGTCGACGGCGCCGGTGCCGAGGTTCCCGCGGTGGGTCCGCCGGTCTCGCCGGTCACCGCGGACGAGGAACCCTCGTACGACGCGAGCGCGATCACCGTCCTCGAAGGGCTCGAGGCGGTGCGCAAGCGTCCCGGCATGTACATCGGCTCGACCGGCGAGCGTGGTCTGCATCACCTCGTGCAGGAGGTCGTGGACAACTCCGTCGACGAGGCCATGGCCGGGCACGCGGACACGATCACCGTGACGCTGCTGGACGACGGCGGCGTGCGGGTCCACGACAACGGCCGCGGCATCCCCGTGGGCATCGTGGCGTCCGAGCAGAAGCCGGCGGTCGAGGTCGTCCTCACGGTGCTGCACGCGGGCGGCAAGTTCGGCGGCGGCGGCTACGCGGTCTCGGGCGGTCTGCACGGCGTGGGCGTCTCCGTCGTCAACGCGCTGTCGCAGCGCCTGGCGGTGGAGATCCGGACCGACGGCCACCGCTGGACGCAGGACTACAAGCTGGGTGTGCCCACCGCGCCGTTGCAGCGCAACGAGGAGACGGGCGAGACCGGTACGACGGTGACCTTCTGGGCGGACCCGGATGTCTTCGAGAGCACGGAGTACTCGTTCGAGACGCTCGCGCGCCGCTTCCAGGAGATGGCCTTCCTCAACAAGGGCCTGACCATCGAGCTGATCGACGAGCGCGCGGAGCACGTCGACGAGGACGGCAACCAGCTCTCCGTCCGCTACCACTACGAGGGCGGCATCGCCGACTTCGTCCGCTATCTCAACTCCCGCAAGGGCGAGTTGGTGCACCCCACGGTGATCGACATGGCGGCCGAGGACAAGGAGCGGCTGCTCTCGGTCGAGATCGCCATGCAGTGGAACAACCAGTACAGCGAGGGTGTGTATTCGTTCGCGAACACGATCCACACCCACGAGGGCGGCACCCACGAGGAGGGCTTCCGCGCGGCGCTGACAGGTCTGATCAACCGCTACGCACGCGACAAGCGGCTGCTGCGCGAGAAGGACGACAACCTCACCGGCGAGGACATCAGGGAGGGCCTGACGGCGATCATCTCCGTCAAGCTCGGCGAGCCGCAGTTCGAGGGCCAGACCAAGACCAAGCTGGGTAACACCGAGGCGAAGACCTTCGTACAGAAGGTCACGCACGAGCACCTCACCGACTGGCTGGACCGCAACCCGAACGAGGCCGCGGACATCATCCGTAAGGGCATTCAGGCCGCGACGGCCCGGGTGGCCGCACGGAAGGCCCGCGATCTCACGCGCCGCAAGGGCCTGTTGGAGACGGCGTCGCTGCCGGGCAAGCTGAGCGACTGCCAGTCCAACGACCCGGCCAAGTGCGAGATCTTCATCGTGGAGGGCGACTCGGCGGGCGGCTCGGCCAAGTCCGGCCGTAACCCGGAGTTCCAGGCGATCCTCCCGATCCGCGGCAAGATCCTCAACGTCGAGAAGGCGCGGATCGACAAGGTGCTGCAGAACGCCGAGGTGCAGGCGCTGATCTCGGCCTTCGGCACGGGCATCCACGAGGACTTCGACATCGCGAGGCTCCGCTACCAGAAGATCATTCTCATGGCCGACGCCGACGTCGACGGCCAGCACATCAACACCCTGCTGTTGACGCTGCTCTTCCGCTTCATGCGTCCGCTGGTGGAGGCGGGGCACGTCTTCCTGTCGCAGCCGCCCTTGTACAAGGTCAAGTGGGGCCGCGACGAGCACCAGTACGCCTACTCCGACCGCGAGCGCGACAGCCTCATCCAGCTCGGCCGCGAGCAGGGCAAGCGGATCAAGGACGACTCGATCCAGCGGTTCAAGGGTCTGGGCGAGATGAACGCCGAGGAGCTGCGCATCACGACCATGGACGCCGACCACCGGGTGCTGCGCCAGGTCACGCTGGACGACGCGGCGGCGGCCGACGACCTCTTCTCCATCCTCATGGGCGAAGACGTCGAGGCCCGGCGCTCGTTCATCCAGCGCAACGCCAAGGACGTCCGCTTCCTCGACATCTGAGCCCGGCACCCGCGTACGCCGGCCCCCGTTGCGCCCGACGCCCGTACACCGCCGCGGAGTCCGGCGCACCGCACACACACCGAAGGACTTGAGCTGAGCAATGGCCGACGAGATCACCCCCACCCCTGACAGCCCCGGCAGCGACGAGGGCGCCGAGCCGGCCGTCGCCGGCGACCCGGCGCCGGTGCAGATCGAGGGCGCGGCCTCGCGCGTCGATCCGGTGAGCCTCGAGACCGAGATGCAGCGTTCGTATCTCGACTACGCGATGAGCGTGATCGTCTCGCGTGCGCTGCCGGACATCCGCGACGGCCTCAAGCCGGTGCACCGGCGCGTGCTGTACGCGATGTACGACGGCGGCTACCGCCCGGAGAAGGGCTTCTACAAGTGCGCCCGCGTCGTCGGCGACGTCATGGGCACGTACCACCCGCACGGCGACACCTCGATCTACGACGCCCTGGTGCGCCTCGCCCAGACCTGGTCGATGCGCATGCCGCTGGTGGACTCCAACGGCAACTTCGGTTCGCCGGGCAACGACCCGGCGGCGGCCATGCGCTACACCGAGTGCAAGATGGCGCCGCTGGCCATGGAGATGCTCCGGGACATCGACGAGCAGACGGTCGACTTCCAGGACAACTACGACGGCCGCAACCAGGAGCCGACGGTCCTGCCGGCCCGCTTCCCCAATCTGCTGATCAACGGCAGCGCGGGCATCGCCGTCGGCATGGCCACCAACATCCCGCCGCACAACCTCCGCGAGGTGGCGGCCGGTGCGCAGTGGTATCTGGAGCACCCGGACGCCTCCAGCGAGGAGTTGCTGGAAGCGCTGATGGAGCGCATCAAGGGCCCGGACTTCCCGACGGGCGCGCTGATCGTGGGCCGCAAGGGCATCGAGGAGGCCTACCGCACGGGCCGCGGCTCGATCCCGATGCGCGCGGTGGTCGAGGTCGAGGAGCTCCAGGGCCGTCAGTGCCTGGTCGTCACCGAGCTTCCGTACCAGGTGAACCCGGATAATCTGGCCCTGAAGATCGCCGAGTTGGTGAAGGACGGCCGGGTCGGCGGCATCGCGGACGTACGGGACGAGACGTCCTCGCGTACGGGCCAGCGGCTGGTGATCGTCCTCAAGCGGGACGCCGTCGCCAAGGTCGTGCTCAACAACCTCTACAAGCACACCGATCTCCAGACCAACTTCGGCGCCAACATGCTGGCGCTGGTGGAGGGCGTACCGCGCACGCTGTCGCTGGACGCCTTCATCCGGCACTGGGTGGCGCACCAGATCGACGTCGTCGTACGGCGTACGCGGTTCCGGCTGCGCAAGGCCGAGGAGCGGGCGCACATCCTGCGCGGTCTGCTGAAGGCGCTCGACGCGATCGACGAGGTCATCGCGCTGATCCGGCGCAGCCAGACCGTCGAGGACGCACGCGGCGGACTGATGGGCCTGCTGGAGATCGACGAGATCCAGGCCAACGCGATCCTGGAGATGCAGCTTCGGCGCCTGGCGGCCCTGGAGCGGCAGAAGATCACCGCCGAGCACGACGAACTCCAGGCGAAGATCGACGAGTACAAGGCGATCCTGGCCTCGCCGGAACGCCAGCGGCAGATCATCGGCGAGGAACTGACCGCGCTGGTCGAGAAGTTCGGCGACGACCGCCGTACGACGCTGATCCCCTTCGAGGGCGACATGTCCATCGAGGACCTGATCGCCGAGGAGGACATCGTCGTCACGATCACCCGTGGCGGCTATGTGAAGCGGACGAAGACGGACGACTACCGCGCACAGAAGCGCGGCGGCAAGGGCGTACGGGGCACGAAGCTCAAAGAGGACGACATCGTCGACCACTTCTTCGTCTCCACGACGCACCACTGGCTGCTGTTCTTCACCAACAAGGGCCGCGTCTACCGCGCGAAGGCGTACGAACTCCCGGACGCGGGGCGGGAGGCGCGCGGCCAGCACGTCGCGAACCTGCTCGCCTTCCAGCCGGACGAGCGGATCGCGAAGATGATCGCGATCCGCGACTACGAGGCGACGCCGTATCTGGTGCTGGCCACCAAGTCCGGCCTGGTGAAGAAGACTCCGCTCAAGGACTACGACTCCCCGCGCTCCGGCGGCGTCATCGCGATCAACCTGCGCCAGATGGAAGACGGCCGCGACGACGAGCTGATCGGCGCCGAACTGGTCTCCCCCGACGACGATCTGCTGCTCGTGAGCCGCAAGGCGCAGTCCATCCGCTTCACGGCGACGGACGACGCACTGCGCCCGATGGGCCGTGCCACATCCGGTGTGAAAGGCATGAGTTTCCGTGAAGGTGACGAACTCCTCTCGATGAACGTCGTGCGGGCGGGTACGTTCGTCTTCACCGCCACGGACGGCGGTTACGCGAAGCGCACCGACGTCGACGAGTACCGCGTACAGGGCAGGGGCGGCCTGGGCATCAAGGCCGCGAAGATCGTGGAGGACCGCGGTTCCCTCGTGGGCGCACTGGTCGTCGAGGCCAACGACGAGATCCTCGCGATCACGCTCGGTGGCGGTGTGATTCGTACACGCGTGAGTGAGGTCAGGGAGACGGGCCGTGACACGATGGGCGTCCAACTGATCAACCTGGGCAAGCGGGATGCGGTCGTCGGTGTCGCACGTAACGCCGAGGCCGGCCGTGAGGCCGAGGAGGTCGAAGCGGTCGTCGAGCCCGGCGGGGTGCCGTCAGCGGATGCGGCGGACCTGCCGGGTGAGCCGGGCGAATCGAGCGAGCCGGACGAGTCGGACGACGAGGAGTAGGGCGTGAGTGGTGCCCAGCCGCAGCCTCATGCGCAGCAGGGGGCCGAGCCGCGGCAACAACAGCCGCAGGAAGCCCAGCCGTTGCCGCAGGCACAGCCCCAGCCGCACCGTCCGCCGCAGGCGTATCCGGCTCCGCCGGTGACCCCGCCGACGGCGGGCATGGGCGGCGGCGCGAACTCGGGCTCGGACCCGAACTCGGGCGCGGGCTCGGGTTCCGGCTCCGGTCCTGGGACAGGGCCGACGGGGCCGACCGGCCCGTCGGGCACGAGTACGGGCGCGGGCTCGGGCACCACCACGGAGACGTCCACCGCGGGCGGCGGCTTCGGCGTCGCCGCGGGGAACGCGGTGCGCCGCCCGCGTACGAGCGCCCGTGCGGTCCCGCGGACCCGCAAGGCGAGGCTGCGGGTGGCCAAGGCAGACCCGTGGTCGGTGATGAAGGTCAGCTTCCTGCTGTCGATAGCGCTGGGCGTCTGCACGATCGTCGCCGTGGCGGTGCTGTGGATGGTCATGAACGCGATGGGCGTCTTCTCCGCCATATCCGGCACGATCAGCCAGGCCACACAGTCCGGCGACGCGAGCGGCGGCTTCGAGATCGAGTCGTTCCTGTCGCTGCCGAAGGTGCTGCTGTTCACGACGGTGATCGCCGTCATCGACGTGGTGCTGGCGACGGCGCTCGCGACGCTGGGGGCCTTCATCTACAACCTCTCCGCGGGCTTCGTCGGCGGCGTCGAGGTCACCCTCGCCGAGGACGAGTGAGCACGGGGAACAGCGGGATCCGCCCCTGACAACGGATTTGGGGGCGCGGATGGAAGTGCGCTAATCTTTCGGTGCAGCGCGGGGCTATAGCTCAGATGGTTAGAGCGCATCCCTGATAAGGATGAGGCCACAGGTTCAAGTCCTGTTAGCCCCACCAGCGAAAGGCCTGTTACTCACGTGAGTAACAGGCCTTTTTGTGTGCGGTCGACGGCGTGACCGCCCCGCGGGTCGTCGTCTCAGGGCGCGTCGATGATCGTGCGGGCGCCCTGGGTGAGGAGGGCCTCGCAGACGCGGGTGCCCAGGGCGGCGGCGTCGTTTCGGCTGGTGGCGTGCAGGCTGGCGCGGGCGGTGCGGGTGCCGTCCGGGGTGAACACCGCGGCGCGCAGCGTGAGTTGGCCGTTCTCGTCGGTGGTGCAGTGGCCCGCGACGGGGGAGCCGCAGTGGCCGCGCAGGCCGTGGAGCATCGCGCGTTCCGCTGTCGCCTCGGCGTGTGTACGCGGGTCGTCGGCGCGGTGCAGCAGGGCGATGACGGCCTCGTCGTCCGCCCGGCACTGCACGGTCAGGACGCCGGCGCCGACGGCCGGCAGCACCTCGTCGAGCGGGAACACCCGGCGGATGCGCCCGGTGAGCCCGAGCCGCATGAGCCCCGCCCTGGCCAGCACCATCGCGTCCGCGTCGAGGACGGGGCGCAGACCGTCCAGCTTCTCCAGGCGCGTGGCGACCGCACCTCGTACGTCCACGACGCGCAAGTCGGGCCGCAGCGCGAGGAGTTGGGCCCGGCGGCGTACGGCGCCGGTGGCGACGGCGGCGCCGGCGGGGAGGTCGTCCAGGGTGGTCACCGGTGAGGCGTCCGGGGCGAGGAGCACGTCGTGGACGTCGTCGCGGGGCAGGGTCGCGGCGGTGACCAGGCCCTCGGGGAGGGGGCGGTCGCCGGGGACGTCCTTGAGGCAGTGCACTGCGACGTCGACCTCGCCGAGTTGGAGCCGCCGGTCGACCTCCTTGACGAAGAGGGCCTTTCCACCGGCGTCCGCGAGCGGTCCGGGCCAGGTGTCGCCGGACGTGGTCGTCGGTACGGTGCGGGTGGCCAGCCCCGGGACGAGGCCGCGCAGGAGCGTCGCGGCGCGTTCCGCCTGGACGAGCGCCATGGGCGAGGCACGGGTGCCGATGCGCAGGGTGCGGCCGGGGAATTCGGGCACGGGATCCTCTCGGCTCGGGTCCGGGTCGCGGTTCCGTCCGGTTCCGGTTTCTGCTCGGACCGGTCCGGCTCGTACGGCTCGTACGGCTCGTACGGCTCGTACAGGGCGTGTACGGGGGCGGGCTCAACGTGGTGTCGCGGCCCGCACATTGGGCCGTGTCGCGCTGTGTGCCGGTGACGATACTGTGAGTTGCCGTCTCAAGATGCGGCATCCGTCGAGGCGGCGCACTCTTTTGGTTATGGCTGCGTCGATCGTCGTGCATCCGCCCTCTCCTTCGGGCGGGCGCCGAATCACCGCTGACAGAGTCGATGGGGACGAGCTCGGACTGGCCCATGGAGTCGCCGATCTGGTCGTGATCCTCCGCCGTGCGGGCCTCGACCCCGACCAGGTACGCCTCGACGATCCGGTGCTGATCGAATGGCGGGGCGGGAAGGCCGATGTGTGGGAATAGACGTGTGGGAGTAGACGCGTGGCTGCGGGGCCGCGCCGCCCGGCGCGCGGGCCGAGATGAGCGCGCCGTGCGGGGTTCGTCGGGACGCCGTCCGCGCTGCTCGGACGGTGCCGGCGCGACGCCCGTACGGTGATCGTCGCCGACCGGGGCGGACTCCGCGGTGGCAGGGGGGCGTTGGGTATCATCGGGCGCCAGATTGGTCCCAACGTCTCTGAGAAGGACGAGGTAGCGCGGTGAAGAAGCTTCTCCTGGTCGCACTGGCCGCCATCGGCGGGCTCCTCGTGTACCGCCAGATCCAGGCGGATCGCGCCGAGCAGGATCTGTGGACGGAGGCGACCGACTCCGTGCCCGCAGGTTCGGGCGTGTGACACCACGAACGTTCGCGTAGCGAGGCCCTGATCGCCCAGGCGGTCGGGGCCTCTTCGCGTCCGCGGGTACGGGCGTGCACGCGCGGATATGCGCGTACCCGCTGTGCGTGCGCGCGTACGGCGGGCGTTGCCGTACTGTGACAGCCACCCCCTTGTCGTGTGCTTAAGCAAACTCTAGTGTCTCGGGCAAAGGAGACCGCGGCACATCTTCGTGCGCGAGGACGGGGGACGCATGAGGGCACGGCGAGGAAGAGGCATCAGCACGGCGGCGGTTGCGGGAGCGTGTGCGGTCGCGCTGCTGTCCGTACCGGCGACGGGGGCGCCCGCGGCATCCGCCTCCGACGACGTTGCATCCGTTGCAGACGACAACGGTGCGTTGGTGATGCTGCTCGACTCCTCCGGATCGATGGCGGACGCGGACGGCTCCGGCAGCACCCGGATCGAGTCCGCGCGCAAGGCCGTCGGCACCGTCGTGGACTCCCTCCCCGACGGCTATCCGACGGGGCTCCGGCTCTACGGTTCGCAGAAGCAGCGGGGCTGTACGGACACCCGGCTCGCGCAGCCCGTACGTCCGCTGGACCGGGCGGGGATCAAGGACGCCGTGGCGAAGGTGCGTCCCAAGGGCGACACCCCCATCGGACACTCGCTGCGCAAGGCCGCCGACGACCTTCCGGCGGCGCCGGCCGGAGCGACCGGCCGCCGCACGATCGTGCTGATCTCGGACGGCGAGGACAACTGCGGCGATCCCCCGCCCTGCCAAGTCGCCCGCGAACTGGGCAAGAAGGGCGTCGGACTGCGGATCGACGCGATCGGCTTCAAGGTGCGCGGCAAGGCCCGCGAGCAACTGGAGTGCGTGGCACGGGCCGGCGGCGGCGCCTACTACGACGCTCCGGACGCGGACGCGCTCGCGCGCCAGTTGCAGCGCGCGGGACGGCTGTCCGTCGACGGCTACCGGCTCAAGGGCAGGAAGATCCGCGGCGGTTCCGACTCCGGAGCGGCCGCGGCGCTCGGCAGTGCCTCCGGGCAGTATCTCGACACCATCGGGCCGGGCGAGAAGCGCTGGTACGCGGTGCGCATGGACGGCGGGCGCACGGCGGACTTCGCCGCGACCGCCGTGCCCGAGCCGGGATCGGCGGTCGGCCGACTCGACGGTCTGCGTACGGAGTTGATCCCTCCGGGGGCGTCCGGCATCGGCTGTGCGTCCGACACCGAGCACTTCGGCCAGGAGGAGGGCGCGGTCCCGCTGGTCTCGTCCGTCAGCCGGATCCCCGGCAGCGGGGGGTCGTCCGGGCAGTGCGACCGGGG
Source organism: Streptomyces nanshensis (assembly GCF_001751255.1). Taxonomy (GTDB): domain Bacteria; phylum Actinomycetota; class Actinomycetes; order Streptomycetales; family Streptomycetaceae; genus Streptomyces; species Streptomyces nanshensis_A. The sequence goes on from NZ_LJGW01000301.1 coordinate 9,666, forward strand.
GCCGGGCCGCTATCTGCTGACGGTGGAGCGGGACGGCGACGGCGGAGCCGACGGAGATGACGGCGGGAGCGCGAACTCCCGTGCCGCGTCGGCACGCTGGCCGCTGGAGCTGACGTACACGTCCGAGAAGCCGCTGACGAAGGGCACCACGCCCGCCCGCTCGGAGCCCGACCTCGGCGCGGGCGGCGCCGACGCGACGCTTCCGCAGGGCCGCGGCCGGAAGGCCGACGGCGGCACGGGCTTCAACGACGCCGCCAGGATCGGCAGGGGCGTGTGGCGCGACAAGGTGCTGCCGTCGCAGACGCTCTGGTACCGGGTGCCGGTCGGCTGGGGCCAACAGCTCCGCTACGACGTGGAGTTCAGCAACGAGCCGACAGTGGACGGGACCAGCAGGCGGTACTCCTCGATCCGTACCGGCACCTTCACGCCGTACCGGCAGCCGGTCGGCGGTGACGGCGAACTGACCGGCAGCGCCTCCTACGACGGCGAACCGGGCAAGGTCTCCGGCGGTACGGTGCCGGTCTCCTGGACCAACCGGTTCGAGAGCCGGACGCACGTGGTGCCCGTGCACACCGACGGCGACTACTACATCGCGGTCACACTCGGGGCGGACGCCGCCCGCATCGCGGAGAATCCCGACATCGGCGTGACGCTCCGCGTCGACGTCAAGGGAGAGGCCAAGGCAGGGCCGCAGCACAACGCGCCCGCGGCGGACCGCGATCCGGCGGATCCGCACGCCGCGGGCAAGGGCGGCGGCCCGGACGGTGCCGTGCGGGACGGTGCAGGATGGAGCGGTCCGACGGTGCTCGCGGTGGTCGCGGGCGGCGTGGGTCTGCTGCTTCTGGCCGGTCTCGCCTGGTGGTCGGCCGCGGCACGGCGCCGTGGCGGCCGGGACGGCGATGCCGGCG
>NZ_LJGW01000307.1 GCF_001751255.1 Streptomyces nanshensis
CGCCGGGGCCGCCGCCCGGCGGCAAGCGGGTGCCGGGCGGTCTGCTGGCGGCCATCCTCGTCGGCGCGCTGGTCGCCGGGGGCATCGGCGGCGGCATCGGCTTCTGGGCCGCCGACCAGGAGGACGGCTCGTCCACGACCATCAGCTCCGGCTCGGACTCCGGCGCGCTCAACCGCTCGCCCAAGTCCGTGGCGGGTATAGCGGGCAAGACCCTTCCGAGCGTCGTCACGATCGAGACCAAGGGCGGCGGCGAGGAAGGCACCGGCACGGGCTTCGTCTTCGACAAGCAGGGCCACATCCTCACCAACAACCATGTGGTGGCGTCCGGTTCGGACGGCGGCCTCTCCGCGACGTTCTCGGACGGCAAGAAGTACGAGGCCGAAGTCGTCGGCAAGGCACAGGGCTACGACGTCGCGGTCATCAAGCTCAAGAACGCCGACGACCGCAAGCTCTCGCCGCTCCCCCTCGGCAAGTCCAACGACGTCCAGGTCGGCGACGCGACGATCGCCATCGGCGCCCCCTTCGGCCTCTCGGGCACCGTGACCACGGGCATCGTCAGCGCGAAGAACCGCCCGGTCGCCTCCAGCGACGGCCAGGGCAGCAACGCCTCGTACATGAACGCCCTCCAGACCGACGCCTCCATCAACCCCGGCAACTCCGGCGGCCCGCTGCTGAACGCGCAGGGCGCGGTCATCGGCGTCAACTCGGCGATCCAGTCGGCCGGCGGCGGCGACGGCGGCCTGGGACAGGGCGGCCAGTCCGGCAGCATCGGCCTGGGCTTCGCCATCCCGGTCAACCAGGCCAAGCGCGTGGCCACACAGCTCATCAAGACCGGTACGCCCGTCTACCCGGTCATCGGCGCGACGGTCACGATGGACCAGCAGGACGGCGGCGCGGTCATCGCCGACCGGGGCGAGGGCAGTCAGCCGGCCATCACGAAGGACGGCCCGGCGGACAAGGCCGGCCTGAAGCCGGGCGACGTCATCACGAAGCTCGACGACACGACGATCGACAGCGGCCCCACCCTGATCGGCACGATCTGGACGCACAAGCCGGGCGAGAAGGTCAAGATCACCTACAAGCGAGGCGGCAAGGAGTCCACGACCGACGTGACCCTCGGCTCCCGCAAGGGCGATCAGTGACCCGACGACCCATTCGCTAGGCTGACCCCCGCGTCGCGCCCGGGCACCGGTTGCGACGCGGGGAGGTGTGCCCGAGCGGCCGAAGGGAACGGTCTTGAAAACCGTCGTGAGGTAACCCCTCACCGTGGGTTCGAATCCCACCGCCTCCGCAGAGGTGAGAGAAGCAGCAGGTCAGAGGGCGCGTCTCCGGGTCGGAGACGCGCCCTCTGCTTGCGGTCCGTCTCATGGCGGTTCGCGTGTTTGCCGGGGCTGATCAGCTTGGGTGGGCCATGTGTGGGCCAGGATCGGCGGCCGAATGTCACCTGTTGCTTCGGCGTGAAGTGCTGGCGCGTGGGCGGCTGTTGACGGTGGGCGTGACACGAATGGGGGAAATGAGAGTTATGTCCGAAGCTGCAAGAGTCAGAAACAGCAGGGGTGTTGCTGCGTAAGGTCGCTGGTCGCCTGCGCCGTGCTGACCTGAGTGGACTGGATGGGGGGAGACGCGGGCATTCGGTTCCTTGATACAGATCCCGAGGGGCGGAGCCGGACGGGGCTTTGCGCTGTCCCGGCTCAAGCCGGGCTGTCGCTGTACTGGTGCGGTCTTCAGGCTCCGGCGCTGGGGACTCCCAAGCCGTCCATGTAATCGCGGACTCGCGTGATCAGTCCGTTGCGGACGTGGAGTATCAGGAGTCCGGGGACGGTGAACGTGGTGCCCTTGGTTGTCAGCGTTCCCACCACGACATGCTCGGTGATGATCACTTCCGGATCGGCGGTCTCGTAGGTCGCGATCCTCCTGACCTCCTGCACATGGGCGGGGCTGGCGCCCCAGGCTGCCCGGTATCCGGCGCGCACGGCCTCACGCCCCTCGTAGCGCGGGGGGAAACCGGGAGAGGTGAACGGGAATTCGTGCACCGCGTCCGTGGCGTAGAGATCGGCGAGATCGTCTGCGGATTTGTCGAGCATGGCCTGGTAGTAGCAAGTCAGCACCTCGTGAGGGGTGCGGACAGCAGGTGTATCCAGATGCGGCACAGGGCTCTTCCATTCGCTCAACACTTGTTGACCCAGCCACCCTAGGGTGACGGGAAGTTCGGTCAGCCGCCAGAACGGCTGCGAGCCGATTCCCACACGCCCGGCTCGAAGTCCATGAGCAGCAACTGGTCCCGCTCCGGCCACGACTCGAAGCCGACGGCCGCCCCGGTCGTCGCCGCCCAGTACCAGCCCCGGGAAGTGACGCTCACTGCGCGACCAACGAAAGATACGTACCGGAGTGACATCCTCGAACCGGGCCGGTACACAGTTCCGCAGCGGACGCCGACGACGCCCGTGTACCGCTTCGACCTACGACGACTCGATGAGCAGCCCTGCCTGATCCACCCCCATCCACCCCAGCCGGTACAGTCACCCAGCATCCCCGGCGCACTCAGCCGCGCGAGGGGTTCGTTGAGAAAACGACTCACGGTCGGCGGTGTGCCGGCCGGGTTCGTCGACGGGTCGCCATCACGACCCGGTTGCCCGGAGCCCCCCGGCGGAGCGATCCGCGGTGTACGGGACGCCACCCCGTCAGCTCGGCGTTCGCTCCCGGTCTGGGGCCGGTCTCGGTTCCGCTTCCGGGCCCGCGTTCGAAGACGAGGCCAGCGGGCGGGCGTTCGTCACCTCGCGGATGTGGATGACGCCGTTCAGCAGGTCCGTCAGGGCGTCGGCCGTCATGTGGTGGGCGGCGTCGTGTGCGGGGTCGTAGACGGGGCCGATCAGGCGGGTTCGGACGGGGCCGGCGAGCCAGGCGCGTACCGCCGGGTCCGGTGCGTTCCCCGTACGAAGGTCGAGCGTGAAGGCGTCGAGGTCCCCCGCTCCCAGGACGGACTCGGCGAAGTCGGCGGGCGGTTCCGGATAACGGTGGAGGGCGGTGCCGCGGTGGAAGGTCAGGCCGATCGCGGCGTACGCGCTACCCAGCCGCTCGCGCAGGCGGCTGCCCGCGTTGTGGCGGTGAGCGTCGACGCCCATATGCGCGAGGCCGCCCCAGTAGACGATCCGGTCGCCGGTGTGCTCGTGCCACCAGGCGGTGGACTCCGCGAGATGCCGCTCGATGTCGGGAAGGCTCTCCGGACCCGTGAACTCCGGCTCGGGAACGGGTGATTCGGCGAACCGGACCGGGTCGGCGGGGTGCCGCTCGTTGTAGGCGCGCATCCATGTGACGACGTCGAGGATCTCCTCCGTCCGCCAGAACGGGCGGCACCGGGCGAGGAGTTCGCGCGGGTCGCCGCCCGTGCCGTCGCGGACGTATGCCGCGAGTCCGCGTCGTACCGGATCGTCGCCCTCCAGCGCGAGCGAGCGGAAGCCGTACTCATCGACCAGGAGCCGCAGTACGCGGTGGGAGACGGTGGAGAGTTCGCGGGAGTGACGCATGGAGTGGGCGAGGGCGACGACCGCGGCGTCGCGGACGCTCTCGGCGAACGGCCGCAGGTCATCCGGCGGGGCGCCGGGGTCGAGGGCGGCGAGCGGGTGGGCGTGGGTACGGACCCAGCGCGCGGCGGCCGCGTGCTCGTCCGGGTCCGTGTGCGCGTACGCGGGATGACGGGTCATCGGGGGCTCTCCTTCGGAAGCGGGCAGCGCGGGCTTGGCCCGCAACCGTCCGATGTGAAGGGGACTTCAAGTCAAAGGGGGCGTCATCGAGTCAACAGCCGGGCGTCAGTCGGTCCGCCGGTCAGTCGGTCCCCCGGAGCTGGCGCGAGGGGCGTCAACGGCGGTCGTACGGTGAGGAGTTGCCGCGGGCACAGTGGGCAGGAGCGACCGTACGGACGTCCCCGGTCGCACACGGCGCGCGGCACCGCGGGAGACGTGGGGGAGAGCAGGATCCGGAGGGGTGGAGTGGGAGCTTCGGAGCGGCTGCGGCGGCATCTTCGCGAAGCGGGCGAGGACGCCAAGGAGTTGGGGTACGCCGCCACGCACAGCAGAAGCGGAAGCCGCCCCGAGCATCTGGTGCAGCGGCTGGACGACTCGCTGAACCGCGCCGAGGACGCCCGTAAGGACCTTCAGGCGCAGTACACCCTCTGGCACTACGCCCTGTACGGCGCCCAGCGGGGCGTGCGGAGGGCTCAACTCTGGGCCGTCCTGGGGCTGTTGGTCCTGGCGGTGGCCGGGTACGGGGTGGCCTTCGCGGCGGTGCGCGGAGTGCTGGAGAGCGTGGCGCACGACCGGTTCGGGCCGTCCGACACGGCCCAAGTCATCACCGCCGTCGGCGGGTTGACCACTGCCGTGGGCGTGAGCGTCGCCGCCGTCATCAAGGCCGTCGCGCTGCTGATCCACTCGCGTGCGGACATGCTGCGCGCGCGGGCCGGGCTGCCGCCCGGGGAGAGCGGCCAGGAGCCGTCCGGGGACGAGACGGCGTCCCTGTGACGCGGCCCCGTCCCCGCTCGTGAACGGAATGCGCAGAGGCGCTGGTAGGCACGAGGTACGAGGGGTACGGGCGCCCGTGCGGGGAACCGGGAACCGGAACCGGGAACCGGAACCGTACGGGACAGGGCCGACCGCGAGCGTGGAGGGCTTCCGATGAGCAGTGACGAGGAGACCGGACCGGTCGAGGAGACCGTGTTCACCTGGGGTGCGCCGCCGCTGAAATTCGGTGCGGGGGCCGCGGACGAGATCGGCTTCGACCTCTCGCAGTTCGGCGTCCGGCGCGTACTGGTCCTCACCGACCCCGGTGTCGCCGCCCTCGGCATCCCGCAGCGCGTCGCCGAGAACCTGGCCCGGTACGGCATCGACGCCGCCGTCCACGACGGTGTGCACGTCGAGCCGAGCGACGCCAGCTTCGCCGCGGCCGTCGAGCATGCGCGTGCCGAAGGTCCCTGGGACGCGTTCGTCGCGGTCGGCGGCGGATCGTCCATCGACACCGCGAAGGCGGTCAACCTGCTGCTGTCGTGCGGCGGCGAGTTGATGGACTACGTGAACAAGCCGATCGGACGGGCCGCCGTGCCGCCGCGTCCGCTCAAGCCGCTCGTCGCCGTCCCCACCACCGCGGGTACCGGCGCCGAGAGCACGGCCATGTGCGTACTGGACGTCCTGTCGATGAAGGTCAAGACCGGCATCAGCCACTGGCGGCTGCGCCCCGCGCTCGCCGTGGTCGATCCGCTGCTGACGATGACGCTGCCGCCCGAGGTCACGGCCTCCGCCGGGATGGACATCGTCTGCCATGCGCTGGAGTCGTACACGGCCCGCTGGTACGCGGACTCCGCGCGCCGCGCGCCCGAGGAGCGCGTGACGTACTGCGGCTCGAACCCGGTCTCGGACCTGTGGTGCGAGAAGGCGATGGCCCTGATCGCGAGGTCCTTCCGGCGTGCGGTGCACAGCGGCGGGGACGGCGGCGGTACGGGCGATGGTGGTACGGGCGGCGGCGCGGGGGACGTCGAGGCCCGTACGGACATGATGATGGCGGCGACCTTCGCGGGCATGGGCTTCGGCAATGCCGGAGTGCACATTCCGCATGCCAACGGCTATCCGATCGCGGGCATGGTGAAGGAATACCGTCCGTCCGGCTATCCGCAGGACGAACCGATGGTTCCGCACGGTCAGTCGGTGTCCCTGACGGCACCGGAAGCCTTCCGCTTCAGCTTCTCCGCCGCACCGGAACGGCATCTGCGGGCGGCGGAGCTCCTGGCGCCCGGCACGGCGTCGGAGGAGTCCGAGCCCGCCGAGCGGCTGCCGCGGGTGCTGACCCGGCTGATGCGGGACATCGGCATCCCGAACGGCATCGGCGGCGTCGGCTACGGCGAGAGCGACGTACCGGACCTGGTGCCCGGGACGATGAAGCAGCAGCGGCTGCTGTCGACCTGTCCGCGTCCCGTGGGCGAGGAGGAGATCGAGCGGATCCTGCTCAACTCCGTCCAGAACTGGTAGCCGGGCCGGAACCGGTGGCCGGACCTCAACTGGCGGCCGGAGTCGAACCGTTGGCCGGGTCCGCCGCGAGCCACGGGCCGTCGCGGTCCGCGCGCCAGACCACCTCGATCCCCGATTCGCCCGGCGCGGACGGCCCTTCGACGGCCGGACGCCGCTCGACCTCGGTGAACCCCAGCCGTCTGGGCACACCGCCGCTGGCCTCGTTGGCCTCGTCGTGGTGGATCTCCACCACCTCCACGCCGGGCAGGGCGAACGCCGCGCGCAGCAGAGCGGCGGCGGCCGACGTCGCGAGCCCGCGGCGCGTCCACGACGGGTGGATCCAGTAGCCGATCTCCAGCCCGCCGGGGCCTATGCGGCGCATCAGGCTGCAACTGCCCACCGTCGAACCGTCCACGGACACCGCGTAGTTGTACGCCTGGCGCTCGGCCCACTCGCGTTCGCACCGCGTGACGAACTCCAGCGACGCGTCGGGGCTGTGGCGCTCCGCGGCCCACGGCATCCAGGGCAGCAGATGGGTCAGCGACTCCGTGACGACCCGGTAGTGCACGTCGGCGTCGCGGCAGCGCCAGCGCCGCAGTTCGAGGACACCGTGGCGCAGCAGTTCCGCGGGACGCTCCATGACCGGGATCATGCCCCCGTACGCGGGGTTCCACGTCCGGATGGGCGGTGCGTACGGGGGTGGGGGTTCGGGTGCGGGGGCGGGGGATTCGGCCCGTACGGTCACCCGTCCCGTGCCGCCCCGTCAGGCCACACCACGTCCACAGGCACACCGTTCCGGTTCGCGTACTCCACCACGTCGGCCGTCCCGCCGTGACCGCGAGCCGGCTTGCCGTCCCAGACGGCGACCAGGCGGTCCGCCAGGCCGACGAGAATCTCGCTGCCCGCCATGTGCGCGTGTGCATCGGACGCGCTCAAGCCTGTCGAGTGCACCTCTCGTGCCTGTCGCAGCAGCCGGTCGTACGTCGCGTGATGCCAGGCGGGAAGGCCGTCTCGATAGCCGGAGGCCGGAACGACGACCTCGATGTGCCCACCGTGATCGAGCACCGATTCGGCGAACCATGCGTCAGGCCCGTCGGCAATGCACGAGATCCCCATCAGCGTCTCCGGACTGTACTGCTGCACCGTGAAGTTCAACGCTGTGCGAATCAACCTCTCGGATTCCCGGGGGAGTCCGCGGTGCCCCGTGATGCCCAGTCGCATACGTGTCCCTCCGTGTGTCATAGGTGAACGCCGTGGAGCCGGTCGTCGAAGTCCCGTACGACACCGGGCGGAGAGGCCGTGACATAGTCGCGACGCAACGAGCGTGCTTTCTCCACGATGCGTCCTGAGCGGTAGTGGACGCCTGTCTCCAGTGCCTGTGTCGCCAGGGCGAACGCCCCGTCGATCCGTCCGGATGCGAGATGGGCCGCAGCCATATCGAGGACGTACACGGCTCGTTGCTTCGCGTGCCCGGACGCCAGCACCGGTCCCGCTTCGTCCTGCGCTTCGAACACCCACTGCGGCAGGCCGAGCCGGGAGCCGCAGGCAAGTCGAGCGGCGGCGACCTTGCCGGGGCTGAAGGTGAAGACCCAGGGCCAGGGCGGCGGTTCTTCGACGGTGATGCGGGTCGCACCCTCCATGGCGTCCTTCAAAGCCTGGTCCGTCGATGCGCGGTCCCCGGCGGCCGCATGTGCGAGCGCCTCCACCGTGGACAGCCATGCGGCGGCGATGGCCGGGCGTTCCCGGCCGAGTTGACGGCGGGCCGAACGTGTCAGGGACAGTGCCTGCGCGGCGTTGCCGGCGTGTGCCTCGAACTGCGCAAGACTGCCCGACTGGTACGCGGTCAGGAGCCGGTCACGTGAACTACGGGCTGCTTTGACGGCCGTCCCGTACCAGGTTCGGGCCGAGCCGTGATCGCCCATGTCCCAGGAGAGCCACCCGGCCAGGCCGGCGACTTCACTGCCGACCGCTGCCAGCCGAGCTCTGGTTGCGCTGTCCTCCGCTTCGCCGGCGAGTGTCCTGGCCAATCGGAGGTGAGCAAGCACCGGTTCCGCAAGCTGGCGGGACGGAGTCGAACCGTCCATACGCCGGTAGGCACTTGTCGCAAGCCGAAGCGTGGCAGATCGATCGTTCTCAGCAGCCGATGCGTGCCGAAAGTCGAATGCTGCCAGCGCGGGTCCGGTGGCGGCGACCGCCGCCCCGGCAAGAAAGCTGCGCCGTTCCACTTCCATCCTGTCCACGGGTGCGGCTCGAACCGCAGCGTGTTCGGCGAGACCGACCTGCCGCAGAGGGATCTGCAAGTGGGTTGCTGTTCTCGCCAGTTGATTCATGTCATAGGAGGCGGCGCCGTGCCCCTCCATCCGGGAGACAGCGGATTGACTGATGCCGCAGGCTTCACCGAGCTGTTTCTGCGAGACGCCCGCTGCCTGGCGGGCAAGCCTGATCACACGTCCGTAATCGCCCGTACGTGAAGCCTCTCGGACGGCTTGCGTCGACCAGTTCACCGATACCCCCCGACCGTTGGTACAGGTAACCCTTCTCCGTTCCGCTACGCCTATGCGACGCGCGCATACGGATATGCGGTGGCCGGGTCGTTTCTGGTTCGTCGAGCAGGTTCGCGGTTTGGTCGGTGCACTGACACGGTCCGGACCGGAACGCATCGGCGGATCACCGAGCCAGGGAGGCGCGTGTGCTGACCCCGTCGTCGACGTCCCGTCGCCCCGGGCGGGTCCACTGCGGGGTACGGGTCCCCTACATCACGCGATGGAGCGGCGAACGCTCCGAACGTCCCCGGGTCACGGCCAGGCGCGGCCGTCTCGCGTATGTACGGGAGCGTTCGTACGACCGTGATCCGCGCGGAGTGCTGTGGACTCGCCTTCCTTCCCAACCGGGCAAGGGCAAGCCGGAGTTCGGCAAGGTTCATGCCCTGCGGCAGCGTCTCGCCATGGAACAACTGCTGTGCCAGGTCTGCGGTGGTCCGTCGGACAGCAGCGCGGACGGTGTCCTGTGGCTCCACACAGAAGACCCGGTTACGATCGCCCGCCTGGGGAGCGAGAGCATCGTCACCGAGAACCCGCCCGTGTGTGCGCCCTGCGCCCGCGAAGCCGTCGAGAAGTGCCCACGGATGCGGCGCGAGCACACCGTCCTGCGTGTCCGTGATCTCGAACCGGCAGGCGTCTCCGGAGCGTTGTACCGGCCCGTGCCTCAGCCGTACCCCGTTGACGTCGCAAGCGTCGCCTACGACGATCCCCGCATCCCCTGGATCCGTGCCGGCAAGCTTCTTCACCGCCTCACTCGCTACTCCGTCGTCGACCTCGACGCGGACGTCCGTGGGACCGGATCACAGCCCTCACGGCCGGTGGCGACGTCGCAAGGACCCATGCCGGGCGGGAAGCCCCGATCGGCAACAGGCTGAGCGGGCAGCGGGCCGGCAGCAATCGGCAACAGAGGCAGGAAAAGCGCGCGGGGACCGTCTTCCGCCAGGGCTCAACTCCCCTTGCGTGACGGCCACCTGGCGCGGAAGCGGAGAATCAGCCAGCAGGCCATGGCCACCGCCGCGGCCGTCAGGCACCACTGCCACCAGCCGAAGTCCGCACCGTCCCGGTCCACCAGGGAGATCACGACGAGGACGAAGAGCAGTGCCGTGCCGTTCCAGCTCAGCGACTCGCGGGAGCGGCGCCGGGCGGCGCCCTCCTCGACGAGGCGCAGTGCGTACTCCTCGGCGCCGCCGAACTCCTCCTCCGGCAGCGTGCCCGTGCCGGCCAGATGCTCGCGGGCCTCGGCGGTCAGGCGCCGCGCGTCCGCGCGGGAGACCTTGTGACGTCCGCGCAGCAGTCCTTCGAGGCGGCGCAGCCAGGCCTCCGCGTCGTGCTCGCGTCCCTCGTCCGCCCGTACTCCCGCCGTGCCGGGCGGAGTTGACGCTGCCGTCGTCGCTGCTGCCGACGCCGCGCGGTGTGTGCCGACGCGTCCGCCGAGCCAGAGCAGCCCGGCGCCGGCGGGGAGGAGCAGCGGAGCGGGTATCCGCATCAGCCCGTCGTGCGGCAGGACCTCCATCGCCACCGCCACCAGCACCGCCCCTGCCAGCGCCGCGACGAGCGCGCCGCCCGCCGCCCGCGTACGTCCCTCGGCCCGGAACGCCTGAGCCCAGGCCGCGAGGACGAACGTGACGACGAGCAGGGCGACTTGGGCCGTGCCCGCCGCGGTCGGGGTCGTCCAGAGACCGTCCTGGAACCACAGCACGCCGCCGCACACCAGCAGGAGACCGCCGGGGACGAGCCACGGCGCCTCGCGGTAGTCCTCCGGGGCGAGGTGCCCGGGGTGGTCGGCGCGGGCGCGGGCGGCGGCGGGCAGATGGGCCGCGGCGAGTTGCTCCGCGTACTCCTTCGCGTCGCCGAAGGTCTCCTCCGGGCGCTCTCCCGACTCGGCGCAGTGGGCGAGCGCCTCCCGCGCGCAGTTCCGGGCCGTCGCGGCGTCGACGCCGCGGTAGGTCAGGAAGAGCGTCAGCCTGTCGCCCCACTGTGTGTCGTGTGCGTCCGTGTCCGCGGTGTCGTTCATCGGGTCCGGCCTTCCTCGACGGTGCTGCTCAGCAACTGGTCCATGCGCGCGGCGAATCGGCCCCAGCGGGCGTTCTGGGACGCGAGCCAGCGCTCGCCGTCCGCGGTGAGCGTGTAGACCTTGCGGCCCGGTCCGCCCTCGCCCGCCGCCCACGTCGAACTGAGGACGCCCTCCGACTCCAGCCGCGCCAGCACCGGGTAGAGCACGCCGCCCCGCAGACGTCCGAAACCGGCCTCGTTGAGGCGCTGCGCCACGGCGTATCCGTGCCGGTCGCCCTCCGCGAGTACGGCTGCGGCGGCCAGTTCGATCACTCCGCGAAGCCAGGCCGCGGGCGGTTCTTCGTCGGTCGCTTCGGTGGTCACACATCGAGAGTAGACGTGATTCGCTACTAGTCAAGATTCTGACTAGTAGCGAATCGATGGTCTCGCGTGGCCGGGACTGCCGGACGAGGTCCCGGGGCGTACGGAGCCGGGACGGGAGGGGTACGGCCAACGGGTACGGCCACACGGCCCCTTGGCCGATGCCGTACGGGTGTTGGCGTGGACACAATCGCCGGAACGGGAGACCCCCGCGCACGGGCCGAACAGGCGGAACGGGCGGAGTGGAAGGAGAGCCGGATGTCATATCCCGAGCCCCGGTACTTCGGTGAGGACGGCGAGACCAACGCGGTCTTCAGGCCCGCCGATACGGAGCCCGACATCTCCTCCGGCGGGGGGAACCGCACGCACTACCTCGCCACCAGCGCCGGCACGGACGGTGAATTCGGGCTCTACAAGGTGGAGTTGGGCCCGAGGTCGCCCGGTCCGAGCACGCACTTCCACCGGTCGATCTCGGAGTCGTTCTACGTGCTGTCGGGGGAGCTGCGGCTCTTCGACGGGGAGCGCTGGATCACGGGCCGGGAGGGCGACTTCCTGTACGTGCCGGTGGGCGGACTGCACGCCTTCAAGAACGACTCGGACGATCCGGTGTCCATGCTGATGCTGTTCTCGCCCGGGGCGCCGCGCGAGGAGTACTTCGAGCAGGTCGCCGAGATGACGCGACGCGGAGGTCGGGAACTCCGCGACTTCCAGGTCAAGCACGACAGCTTCTTCGTCGATACGGAGTGAGTGCGGGCGGGGGTCGCTGGCGGGGTGCCGAACACCGCGGAACGGCACGGCGGTTGGGCCGCTTCCGGGCTGCCGCCGTGCCGGTCCGTGTTCGGGCGGGGTGGGGATGACGGATGTCCGGTGTCGGACGACGGACGACGGACGTCAACTGGCAGTCGGCAGGTATCAGATAACGGATGACAAAAAGTGAAATCTGTCAGCCGTCAGCCGTCAGCCGTCAGCCGTCAGCCGTTACCTGCCACCTGCTATCCGTCAGCCGTCACCTGCTATCCGTCGTCTGTCATCCGTCGCCCCTCACACCCCTCACCCCCTCCTCGTCACCCCTCCGCCCCTCCGTCCCGCAGCCACACCGTCGTCTCGCCGGGGAGCCCGTCCCCGGTCAACGGGCCGCTGCTCAGCAGCACTTCGCCCGTCGGCAGCGGCTTGGTCTCCGTGCTGAAGTTGGTCAGGCAGTGCCAGCCGTCGGGGCGTACGAAGTGCAGCAGCCCCTCGCTCTCCGACGCGTCGTCGCTGATCCACTCCAGCGTCTCGTCGGTGCCGACGAGCTTGTGCCGCAGTCGCAGCGCCTCCCGGTACAGCTCCAGCGTGGAGCCCTCCCGGCCCTCCTGCGCCTCCGCCGACAGCTCCCCGAAGTTCTTCGGCTGCGGCAGCCACGGGGCGGCGCCGTCCTCGCCGCCGAAGCCGAAGGACGGGCCCGTACGCGTCCAGGGAAGCGGTACGCGGCAGCCGTCGCGGCCCTTGCGGGTATGCGAACTGCGTTCCCACGTCGGGTCCTGGAGGTCGTCCACCGTCAGGGAGGCGACCTCGGGCAGGCCCAGTTCCTCGCCCTGGTACATGTACGCCGACCCCGGCAGCGCCAGCTCCAGCATCGTGGCGGCGCGGGCGCGGCGCAGGCCCCGTTCGGCGTCGGCCTGCGGCCGGGTGCCGCCGCTGAGCAGCCACTCGTTGCTGTCGGCGCCCTCGGGAAGCGCGAAGCGCGAGGCGTGCCGTACGACGTCGTGGTTGGAGAGCACCCAGGTCGCGGAGGCGCCCGCCTCCTGGGCCGTGCGCAGAGACTCGTCGATGACGGAGCGCAGTTCCTGTGCGTCCCAACCCGTCGTCAGATACTCGAAGTTGAAGGCCTGGCCCAGTCCCTCGGGACGGGCGTAGAGCACCAGGCGGTGGCGCTTGACCCATGCCTCGGCGACGCCGACGCGCGGCGGGTCGTACTCGTTGAAGACCTCGCGCCACTCCCGGTATATCTCGTGCACCTCGTCGCGGTCCCAGAACGGGTGGGCGCCGTCCGCGAGTTCGGCCATCTGCTCGTCGTACGAGCGTGGGCCCATGTCGCGCAGCGGATCGGCGACGTCCTTCATCAGGGCGTTGGCGACGTCGATGCGGTAGCCGTCGACGCCGCGGTCCGACCAGAAGCGCAGGGTCTTGACGAAGTCGGCGCGTACCTCCGGGTTCTCCCAGTTGAGGTCCGGCTGTTCGGGGGCGAAGAGGTGGAGATACCACCAGCCGTCCTCCAGCCGGCTCCAGGCGGGGCCGCCGAAGGCGGACTCCCAGTCGGCGGGCGGCAGTTCGCCGTCCTCGCCCTTGCCCTGGCGGAAGATGTAGCGGTTGCGCTCGGGCGATCCCGGCTCGGCGCGCAGCGCCTGCTGGAACCATTCGTGGTCCTCGGAGGTGTGGTTGGGGACGATGTCGATGATGACCTTGATGCCGAAGCGGTGGGCCTCGGCGACCATCGCGTCGAAGTCGTCGAGGGTGCCCAGCCGGGGGTCGACGTTGCGGTAGTCGGCCACGTCGTAGCCGCCGTCGGCCAGCGCGGACGGATAGAAGGGGCTCAACCAGACGGCGTCGACGCCGAGTTCGGCGAGGTAGGGCAGCCGTGAGGTGATGCCCGGGATGTCGCCGAGCCCGTCGCCGTCGGAGTCGGCGAAGCTGCGGGGGTAGATCTGGTAGACGGCGGCCTGGCGCCACCAGTCGGGGCCGTCCTGGCGGTGCGGTGCAGTGGTGTCGGTCACGTCGTTTCCTCGCAGTGCGGTGCGGGTTCGGTCATGTCGTACGGGAGACGCGGTCCTGCTCGTCCCGCCTCCCGGGTTCGGGGGATTCGTACTCAGTAGCCCTGCTCGCTATTCGGTTGTTGTCCGGGCACGCGCGATTCGGTGTGCGTCCCGGGGATCCCGGCGTGCTCCTGCCTGCGGCCGGGCGCCGCGGAGCACGGTGAACGGCGCCCGTACGGCGCCCCGTTGAGGGCCGGTCCAGGTCTGACCGAGGTCGTGATCTCTGTCGTGAACGAGGTCGTGGACGGGGTCTTGAACGAGGTCGTGGACGAGGGACCGGCCGGGCGTCTGATACGGGCACGGGAGTCGGTCAGGCCGAACCGGGACCGGAAGCGGGAACGGGACGGACCCGGGAGGCCGGGTGCGCCGGGTGCGCCGGGCGCGAACGGGGCCCGTGGACCGCGCCGTTGCGGCCGTGCCCCGCCGTCTCAGCGGTGCGGTGCGGCGATCGAGCCGCGCCGTCGGACGGGCATGGGAACGCGGTGGACCGCGGGCTGCGGCCCCTCCGGGGACAACAGTAACGAGACCGCACTCCGGCCCAGTTCGCGGTGCGGGAGCGCGATCGAGGTGAGCGACGGGCGCAGCCACGAGGCCAGTTCGGAGTCGTCGAAGGAGACCACCGACAGATCGCGCGGCACCGCGAGGCCGCTGTCGCAGGCCGCCTGGTAGACGCCGAACGCCAGCCGGTCGTTGCAGCAGACGAAGGCCGTGGGCCGCCGCGGTGAGTCCAACAGCCCGCGTACGGCGGCGTATCCGTGCTCGGGTGCCGACCAGTCGCACTCGGAGACACCGCCGAGCCGCAGGCCCGCCTGAGCCATCACCGCCTCGACGCCGCGCATCCGCTCACGCCCCGCGTACACGCCCTCGGGCGTCCCGTCCGTGAGATGCCGGCCGCCCACGACGTGGACGCCTTCCCGGTGGCCGGCCTCCAGCAGCAGCCGTACGGCCTGCCGGCCCGCCTCCTCCTCGTCCGGTACGACGCAGGTGAACTCCCCGCTGTCGTCCAGGCAGTTGAGCAGGACGCACGGACGCGAGCGCATCTGTTCCGAGGGCCGCCGGCGCCCGGTGGACATCGCCGCGTGCACCAGTCCGTCCACCTGCCGGTCGAGCATGCCCTGGAGCAGCTTCCGCTCCGCGGCCGGATCGCCGCCGGACTCCGCGAAGTAGAGCAGATGGTCCCGTTCCAGCGCGGCCTCCAGCGCGCCCTGGATCATCCCGCCCGCATGCGGCGTACCGGCAACGGTGTCCGAGACCAGCCCGAGGGTGTGGGTCTTGCGCGTACGCAGGCTCTGCGCCGTCAGGTTGGGCCGGTAGCCCAACTCCTCGGCGGCGCCCAGTATCCGGCGGCGTGCCTCGATGGAGATCCGCATGTCCTCGCGGCCCGAGAGGACGAAGGAGACCGTCGTACGTGAGACCCCGGCATGACGGGCGACGTCGGCCTGGGTGACGCGCGAGGGCGACGGCGGCATGAACCCTCCAGGTAACTCGATCTAGCCGAGCATCGCCCCGGCCCGTCACGGTGTCAACGGGTTTTCGAGCCGGTCGGAACGCCCGTACGCGGTACGGGAGTCACTGTTGCTGCCGGAGGTCTTGACAGGGACGCGGCAGGGGCAACATCCTCCTGCTCACTCGATTTAACCTCGCTGTTCCTCACGACCTCGGTTCGAGCGAGCGCGCCTTTCGAGGCCGGCGGACCCTCGGCCCGCCATGCCCCGGGCCGGAAGCGTGACGGGTGCTCGCGGCGCCCGTCACGGCGACCACAGCGAACCACACACGGCCACAGCAGGCCACAGTCCAGAGGAGATCACGTGCGCGCCATTCCGCGACGACTGCTGCCATGCACCGCCGTCACCGCCGCACTCACGCTCGTCGGCGGCTGCGGTCTCGGGCCGTCGTCGGTGGAGAGCGCGACCGACGCCGAGGAGCGCGGGCCGATCACCTTCGCCACGAGCGACACCTCCGGCGTCGTGCCGACGCTGATCAAGCGGTGGAACGACCGGCACCCCGACGAGAAGGCCACCTTCATCGAACTGCCCGAGGACGCCGACCAGCAGCGGCAGATGATGATCCAGAACGCGCAGCTCAAGACCGACACCTACAGCGTGCTCAACCTCGACGTCGTGTGGACCTCCGAGTTCGCCTCGCACCGGTGGATCGACCAACTACCCGCCGACTCCTTCCCGTTCAAGCGGACCCTCGGCCCGATCAACGCCACGGCGGCCTACCGCGGCAAGTGGTTCGCGATGCCGTACGCCTCGGACGGCGCGATGCTCTACTACCGCAAGGACCTGCTGGAGAAGGCGGGCGTCGAGTCCCCGCCGAAGACCTGGGACGAGATGCGCGAGATCTGCGACAAGGTCCTGAAGGGGCAGAAGCCCTCGATGTCCTGCTACGGCGGCCAGTTCGAGAAGTACGAGGGCCTGACCGTGAACTTCTCGGAGGCCGTCAACTCCGCCGGCGGCGAGGTCACCGACGCCAAGGGCATACCGCACCTGGACACCCCCGAGGCCCGGCGCGGCATGGACCACATGGTCGAGAGCCTCAAGGACGGGACGATCCCCAAGAGCGGGATCACGTTCATGGAGGAGCAGGGCAGGCGCGCCTTCGAGAAGGGCGATCTGCTCTTCTACCGCAACTGGCCCTACCAGTACGCGATCTCCGACAAGAAGGCCAAGAACAACCAGGTCGCAGGTAAGTTCGGCGTCGCGCCGATACCCGGTGAGAAGGGCCCCGGCGCCTCCTCGCTCGGCGGGCACAACCTCGCGCTGTCCTCCTCCGCCCGCAACAAGGCGACCGCGCTGGACTTCATGCGCTTCATGACGAACGAGCAGAGCGCCCGCCTCAAGCTGGAGAAGGCGTCCCTCGCGCCGGTCTTCGAGAACCTCTACGACGAGCCCGGCTATGTGAAGAAGTTCCCCTATCTGCCGGTGCTGAAGAAGTCCATCCTCGGCGCCGAACCGAGGCCCCGCGTCGTGCAGTACGGCGACGCCACGAAGGCCATCCAGAACGAGGCGTACAACGCGCTCACCGGCAAGAAGACCGCGCAGGCCGCGCTGCGGGGCCTCCAGCGGCAGCTTCGCGCCCTCGCTCCCTGACCTCTCTGACCTCCCTCTGTCCCGTACGACCCGCTCCACCCCGTACGACCAGCCTCCCGGAAGGTTCGGCACAGGCACGCGGACCTCCCCGCACACGACGCCGCCGGCCGAGAAAGGAAGACCCGACCCATGTCGCTGACACCATGGCGCCGCACCAGCGGGCCCGCCGCGCGCTCGCAACTGCACGGTGAGGGGCGCATGGCCGCCTTCCTTGTCTCCCCGACGCTGCTCGTGCTCGGGCTCGTCATCGCCTATCCGGTGCTCTCGGCGGTGTACTCCTCGCTCTTCAGCGTCCCGGACATCGACCCGAAGACCGGGTTCATCGAGAAGGGGGACCCCTTCGTCGGCCTGGACAACTTCACGTCGATCTTCTCCGGCGCCGGCGACCGCTTCTGGAACGCCTTCTGGAACACCTCGTTCCTGACCGTCACCTCGGTGATCCTGGAGACCGTCATCGGCTTCGCCATGGCGCTGATCATGCACCAGGGCCTCCGCGGACGGGCCTGGATACGGGCCAGCATCCTCGTCCCCTGGGCGATACCCACCGCGATCTCGGCGCTGCTGTGGCGCTGGATCTTCGACAGCGAGGGCATCGCCAACTCCGTACTTAACACGAAGGTGTTGTGGACCACGGAGGGCTTCCAGGCGCAGGTCGCGGTCATCATCGCCGAGGTGTGGAAGACGGCGCCGTTCGTCGGCATCCTCGTGCTCGCCGGGCTGCAGATCATCTCCTCCGAGGTCTACGAGGCGGCCCGCGTCGACGGGGCCGGGCCGGTACGCCGCCTGTGGAGCATCACGCTCCCCCTGGTCAAGCCCGCGCTGCTGGTCGCCGTGCTCTTCCGGCTGCTGGACGCGCTGCGGATGTTCGACCTGCCCTACATCCTCATCGGCGCCGGCAAGCAGTCCGTGGAGACGCTGTCGATGCTCGCCCAGGACGAGGCGTCCAACGTCCGCTTCGGACCGGCGTCCGCCTACTCGGTGGTGCTCTTCCTCTACGTCTTCCTCATCGCCTTCGCGTTCATCAAACTGCTGGGCGCGGACCTGCTCGGCGCCCGTGACCAGAGCGCCCGCGGCACCCGGGGGAAGGGCACCGGCAAGCGCCCACGCCAGGGGACCGGCAGCGGCCGGAACCTGCAGAAGGAGGCCACCGCATGACCGGCACGACGACGACCGCGGCGACCGAGGAGCCGACCCCGCCCGGGACCGGCGCCGCCACCGGAAGCGGAGCGCCGTCCGGCGGCCCGGGCGCACGCGCCAGGGTGCCGGGCAGCGCATGGCGTACGACGCTGCGCACCGCGGGCGTCGTGGCGGTGGCCGCCTGGTGTCTGGCGCCCTTCTACTGGATGCTCGTCTCCAGCCTGCGCCGCCCCGCGGACATCTTCGACGTCTCGCTCTGGCCCTCGCCGGTCTCGCTCACCAACTACGCGAACGTGCTGGACCCTTCGCTGGGATTCGTACGGTCGCTGGGCAACAGCTTCGTCGTCGCGGGGACGACGACGGTGCTGGCGCTGATCGTCGGCGTCACCACCGCCTACGCGCTGGCCCGGCTCGACTTCCGCTTCAAGCGGCTGGTGCTGACGGGCATCATCGCCACGTCGATGTTCCCGGTCGTCTCGATCACGATTCCGCTGCTGAAGCTGTTCGTGGGCATCGGGTGGATCAACACGTACCAGGCGATGATCGTGCCCAGCATGTCCTTCGCGCTGCCGCTCGCGGTGTGGAACCTGACGTCCTTCTTCCGTCAGATGCCCACGCAGCTAGAGGAGTCGGCGCGCGTCGACGGCTGTACGCGGGGACAGGCGTTCCGCAAGGTGATCCTTCCGCTGGCCGCGCCCGGGCTGTTCACGACGGCGATCCTCACCTTCGTCATGGCGTGGAACGAGTTCCTCATCGCGGTGTCGATGGTCAACAAGGAGTCGATGCAGACGGCTCCCGTGGCCGTCTCGAAGTTCACGGGCGCCTCGCAGTTCGTGGCGCCGCACGGCAGCCAGATGGCCGCGGGCATCATCGTGACCGTGCCGCTGGTGATCCTCGTGCTCTTCTTCCAGCGCCGCATCGTGGCCGGGCTGACGGCGGGCGCGGTGAAGTAGGCCGCGCGGGCGGGCCGTTGGGCCCGGGGGCGCGGGCGGAGCCGCCGCCCGCACCCCCGTTCGCGTTCCGGGTCCCGGTCCGGCCCCGGTCCGGCCCGGGATCGGGGTCGGGGTCGGGGTCGGGGTCGGACCGGGACCCGGCCGGTGTCCGGCCGCTCAGTCGTCGTCGTTGTGGAACGTCAGGCCGCGCCAGTCGGTGACGCAGTCGCGGTCCATGAAGACCCAGCCCAGGTTGGAGTCGCGGACGACGACGGCCGGGTCGGAGCCGGTCGTCGTGTACCGGTACTGCACCTCGGCCGCGGGCTGCCCCGCCGCGTCGCGCAGCGAACCGCCGTTGTAGTCGCTGGAGTTGAAGTAGTTGTAGTACGCGCCGCCGGAGCAGGCCGGGTCGACGGTGACGGCGCTGCCGTCCTCCGCCGCGTGGGCGGCCGCGTTGAAGTCGGAGCCGAACGCACGGCGGTGGCCGATCCGTTCCTTCGTCTCGGCGCTGCACGACTCGTCGGCCGTTCCGGTCGGCTCGGCGCTGAGGGCGCCCGGCGGCACCCAGGCGCAGATGTTGTTGCCGCCGTAGTTGTGCCCGTAGTGGTAGTCGCTCTGCGCGGTCTCGTGGACGTCGAAGGCGGTGCCGGCCATCGCCGTACCGACGAAGTAGCCGCACACCTTGTTCTGCAGCCAGGTGCCCGCCGGGACAGTGCCCTGGTTGTTGCAGGCCGCCGGTTTCGGCGAGTCGGCCTGGATCGTGTAGCGGTTCACGGAAGCCTGCGCGTCCGCGGACCACAGGGTCAGTGTGCTGCCCACGGCGGTGATCAGGGCGCCGGCGAGGGCGAGTTGGAACCTTCTCTTCATGGTCTCGTGTGCTCTCTCTTGAAGTCGTCGTCGGTTGTCGCCGCCCGGGGGCGCCGGTCGTCCGGCACATCCGGGGGTGTGGTGCGTCCGGAGGGCTCGCGGTGCTCCCGTGGTCACGCGGAGTCCGGTTCGGGCACCGTGCGCGTCCGCCGCGTGAGAACATGCGGGCGTTCCCGGGGCGGAGCGGCCGGTACCGGTCGCCGAAGTACCCGGAAACGCGAGCCGGGTCGATTCTTCGGTCCCGCACCGCGCGCCGCCACGGGCCGCGTGCGACGAGGGACGCCGGGAGGCGCACAAGCCGCCGACCTGCGAAGAGGGACGTGGATGAGGGAGACAGGGACATGCCCGAGACAGGCAGACGCCCGCTGAAGCCGCTGCCGGAGCAACTCCAGGGCCCCGTACGGGAGTTCACGGAGCAGTTGCGCACCGTCTACCGGGACAGGACGGAGCTGAACCAGCGCGGACTGGCCGAGGCGCTCCACCTCACCAAGTCCCCCGTCTCCCGTTACCTCAACGGCCAGGAGGTCATCCCGGCCGACACCTTCGCCGCCCTGTGCGGCATCGCCGGGCTGACGCCCAGGGAGCAGGAGCGCCTCGGCAGGCTGCGGGAGCAGGCGGCGGAGGCGGCCGAGCGGGCGCGGAACGCGGCGGAGGAGGAAGCGGAGGGACGTACGGACGGCGGGCAGGTACGTACGGAGGGACGTACGGGACGCGCTGCCACCGGCACCGGCACCGGCACCGGCACAGGCACCGCCACCGCCACCGCCGCCGCCGCGGCCACCGGAACCGGAGCCGGCAGCGCCCTCGCCGCGCGGCTCCG
>NZ_LJGW01000281.1 GCF_001751255.1 Streptomyces nanshensis
CATGCGGCTACTGGCGGCGCCGCGGCATGATCACCCACCCCGGACAGGTCGTCGCCGCCCCCGGCGCCGCGCTGCTGCTCTTCGCCGTCCTCGCCGCCTCCGGCCGCGGCACCGTCCTCACCCCGCGCCCGGCCGAGAGCTGGTACGGGCACGCGGCCCGGCTGCTGGGCCGTCCGCTGACCACCGTCGCCGTGCCGGCCGAGTGCGGAGGCGTACCGGATCCGGTCGCGCTGCGCGAGACGGTGCGGCGCGAGCGCGCGGAGGGACGCGAGCCGCGGGTGCTGGTGCTCTCCGTGGCCGACGACTGCACCGGTACGGCCGTGCCCCCGGAGCTGCTGCACGAGGTGATCGAGGCGGCCGGTGACGAGCGGCTGCTGATCGTCAGCGACGAGACCTGGCGCGAGACGCCGCACACCCCGCACAGCACGGTGATCGTCAGCCCCGCCGAGATGATCCA
The DNA here is from genome assembly GCF_001751255.1 of Streptomyces nanshensis. Taxonomy (GTDB): domain Bacteria; phylum Actinomycetota; class Actinomycetes; order Streptomycetales; family Streptomycetaceae; genus Streptomyces; species Streptomyces nanshensis_A. The sequence continues at coordinate 458 of NZ_LJGW01000281.1, forward strand.
GGGCGGCCGGGAGAGCGACGCCGTCGTCGTGCTCGCCGACCTCGCCCGCACCCTGCTGCCGAACGGCCCCGCCGCCGGGATCGCCCGCTTCCCGGACAGCGGCCGCGGGCGCGGACTGGCCGACGCCGTACGCGAGGTGCTGGCGGTGCTGCGCACCGGGCTGAGTCCCCGCGAGGACTCCGCCGCGGCCGACGCCCTCACCGAACCCGAGCCGCTGCGCACCCGCCGCGCGACGGCGGCGAGCGCGTACGGGGCGCTGCTCGGCGGGCTCCATCACGTCGTCACCGAGGCCGGGGCGCTGTGCCGTCCGCCGCGCGTGGGCCACCACGTCTACGCCGACTTCGAGCCGGTGCGTCCGCGCCTCGAAGTGCGGGGCATCCGCGGATCGGCGGGNCTGGTGCGGTCGTTCGGGCCGCATGTGTGCGGCGGGCACCGCCTCGGGGACGACCCGGCGGCGCTGCGCGTACGGCTCTCCAGCGGGCTGGTGACGGGCGGCGCCGAACCGCCCGGACCCTCGGCATCGCCCGGTTCCGGCCGGGTACTGGATGCGGTGAAATCGGCCCTCGCCGACCTGACGGCCCTCCGGGAGTGACTGTGGAACCGGACAGGACGCTGACCGATCGGACGACCACCGGGACGCACCGGACGGCCGCCGCGGCGCCCGGTGCGGCGCCCGGTGCCGCGGAGGGCGCGGCCCCAGCGGGAACGGACCCCGCGGGGACGGACACCGCGCATCCCTCGCCCTCCTCGTCGCCCCCGCTGTCCTCACCGTCCGCGCCGCCGAGCGCGGAGCCGCCGGGTCCCACGGTCTGCCCCGTGGGCGCCAAGCGCTTCTGGCCGCGGAGCTTCGTCCACCGGCTCACCGCGCCGCTTCCCGACGTACGGGATCTGCTGCGCGTCGTACGGGAGGGGGCGATGCGGCCCGCGCCGGAGACCCTGGACGACATCGCCAGGCTGCCCTGCGCACCGGGCCCGCTGCCCGAGGCGCCGCCCGGCACGATCGCCGTCACCTGGGCGGGGCACGCGAGTTGGATCGTGCGCGTCGGCGGTCTGACGGTGCTGACCGACCCGGTCTGGTCCCGGCGCATCCTCGGTACGCCGCCTCGTGTGACACCGCCCGGCGTCGACTGGTCGCACCTGCCGCCGGTCGACGCCGTCGTCATCTCGCACAACCACTACGACCATCTCGACGCGCCCACCCTGCGCCGACTCCCGCGCGACACCCCTCTGTTCGTGCCCGCCGGGCTGCGCCGCTGGTGCCGCAGACGGGGCTTCACCAGCGTCACGGAGCTGGACTGGTGGGAGGCGGCGGAGCTGCCCGCCGCCGACGGCGAGGGCGGACGCGTGCGCTTCGAGTTCGTCCCCGCGCACCACTGGTCCCGCCGGTCGCTGGCGGACACCTGCCGCTCCCTGTGGGGCGGCTGGGTGCTGACGCATCGCGGCGAACAGGCCCGCGGGCGGCTCTACTTCGCGGGCGACACCGGTTACGGGCACTGGTTCGCGGAGATCGGCCGCCGCTGCCCCGGCATCGATCTGGCGCTGCTGCCGGTCGGCGCGTACGAGCCGCGCTGGATGCTCAAGCCGGTGCACACCTCGCCGGAGGAGGCGGTGCGCGCATGCGGAGACGTGGGCGCGCGGGCCATGGCGCCCATGCACTACGGGACGTTCCTGCTCTCGGCCGAGCCGCCGCTCGCGCCCCTGGAGCGCGTACGGGAGGCGTGGGCGGCGGCGGGACGGGACCGTGCCGACCTGTGGGACCTGCCGGTGGGGGCGTCGCGCGTACTGGAACCGGAACCGGGGCGGGAGTCGGGCCCGTAACGGGAGCGGTCCGTACCGGAGACCTGAGCGGACCCGGACCCGGACCCCGGAACCGCGCCCGGCCCCGGACGCGGAGCGTCAACCCGCCCGCAGCCGCCGCCAGATCACCGGTACGGCGCTGATGACGACCGTCAGGACGACCGCCGCCGCGACCCCCTCCCACGGCTCGGGGAAGACGGAACCGCTGAGCAGCCCGATGAGCTGGTAGGTCACCGCCCAGGCCAGACAGGCGGGCAGATTGCCCCGTACGAACTCGCGCGTGGGCATGCGCGCGAGCAGGCAGGCCAGCATGACCGGTATCCGTCCGGCCGGCAGGAGCCGGGAGACGATCAGCACCGGCACCTCGTGGTCGCGCAGCCGGTCCTGCGCCTGGCCGAGGCGTTCCGGAGGCGCGTGCTCGCGCAGCCGCTCCAGCCAGCGCGACCCGCTGCGGGAGTCGACGCCGCGCCTGCCGAGCCAGTACAGCGTGACGTCACCGAGGAACGCCGCGGCCGCCCCGATGAGGAAGACCGCCGCGAGCGCCAGCCCCGGGACGCTCTGGTGCAGCGCCACCACCGCGGCGCCGCTCACCAGGGCGCCCGTCGGCACCACCGGCACCAGCGACCCCAGCACCACCAGCAGGAAGAGGGACGGATAGGTCACCGCCTGCTGTGTGGACTCCGGCGGCAGCCCCGCGACCGCCACCAGATCCGCGCCCGCGCCCGCGGCTATGCAGGGGGAGAGCATCAGGCCGCCTCCAGCCTCATGCTCTCGCCGTGCGCCAGCCGGTGCACCGTGACCTCCGGCGCCAGCGCCCCGGCCTTGCGTACGAACTCGTCGCCGGGCGCGTGGAATTCGTGCGGCCGTACCGCATCCATGCCGATCGGCCAGAACGTCCCGTAGTGCACCGGCACCGCCGTGCGCGGACGCAGCCGGGCCAGGGCCCGCGCGGCGCGCTCCGCGTCGAGATGCCCCTCGCCCAGCCACGGGCCCCAGCCGCCGACGGGCAGCAGCGCCGCGTCGAGGGGGCCGACGGCCTCGGCCATGCCGTCGAAGAGGCCGGTGTCGCCGGCGAAGTACGTACGGGCGGCGCCCTGGACGACGTAGCCGAGCGCGGGCGCGCGGTGCGGTCCGTACGGCAGGCGGCGTCCGTCGTGTGCGGCGGGCACCGCGCGTACCGTCACATCCCGTACGGCGACGCACTCCCCGGCGTCCACCTCGTCGAACCGCAGCAGCGACGCCAGCCGCCGCAGCCCCGGCACCGCACGCAGCGCACCGCGCGGCAGCACCACACGGGTGCCCGGCTCCAGCAGCGACAGCGAGCCGAGATGCAGATGGTCGGCGTGCAGATGGGAGACGAGCACGACGTCGGCGAGGGCGGCGGACGGCGGCGGCAGCGCACCGCGCCGGCGGCGCAGATGTGCCATGCGCCGCACCAGCAGCGGGTCGGTGAGAACCGTCACGCCGGAGTCCCGGACCGTGGCCGTGGCGTGGCCCCACCACGTGACTTCCACCGGCACCTGTGCTCCTCCCTGACGCCGGACGACCCGCGTCCGGCCTGTGTCCGACCGCATCGGGACCGCGTCCCGCCCGCGCGTGACCTGCGCCCGTACTGCCCGCGTCCCCTCGAGCCTATGCGCGTGTGACTGCGCACCCGCGGCCCGTGCGCCCGGCACGTGATCGGGCGCGCGGGGTCGCACGGGGCGAGACCGGGCGCTGTGCCGCGAGCCGGGCACACCATGGAGAATCGGAGAATATCCCGCGCATCGGGAGGGTTCTCGTGCCTGGGGACGTACGAGCGGGGGCGGGAGACTCGGGAGGCGGCGGCATGCGGCTGCATTTCTTTCCTCCGGCGCTGCCGGGCGAGACGCCCCGGCAGTGGCGGTCCCTCGGCGCTGCCGTGCTGCGGGTGCTGGCCGTGTGGCTGGTGAGCACCCTGACGCTGCTGGTGCTCGCGGGGCTGCTGCCCGACGTACGGCTCCAGTCGTCCGACGGCGACAGCGCCACGTTCATCGCCTCGACGGCCGCCATAGGAGCGGCGGTCTTCGGGCTGCTGGGCGCGGTGGTGTGGCCGGTGCTGGTGCGGGCGCTGCTGCTGGTTCCGGCGCTGGTGCTGGGCACGCTGGTCTTCTTCCTCAACGGGTCGCTGCTGTGGCTGGCGCTCTCCCTGGTGCCGTACGGAGGCGGGTCGGCCGATCCCGGCACGGCCGTCGTCGTGGCCGCGGCGATGTCCGCCGCGTCGTCGGCGACCGGCACCGCCCTCGCCGTACGCGACGACGGCGCCTACCGCCGCCGGCTGGCGCGGCTCGCGGACCGCAGGC
>NZ_LJGW01000020.1 GCF_001751255.1 Streptomyces nanshensis
GATGAGCCGTCGTCGCATGTGGACTGGGAGGCCGGCGCGGTCGAGCTGCTCACTGAGCAGAAGGAGTGGCCGCAGAGTGATCGTGTGCGTCGGGCTGCGGTGTCCTCGTTCGGCGTGAGCGGCACCAACGCCCACCTCATCCTCGAACAGCCCGACGAAACGGCTCAAGACCGCGAATCGACGCCGGAGCGTGGCGCAGAGCCGGAGGGGATCAGTTCCGCCCCCTCCGGTGCGGTGCCGGTCTTGGCTTCGGCGAAGTCGGCGGGGGCTTTGGACGGGCAGATCGAGCGGCTGGGGGAGTGTGCTGCCGCGGGGCCTGCGCTGGACGTCGGTTTCTCGTCAGTGGTGTCGCGGTCGGTGTTCGAGCATCGTGCGGTGCTGCTGGCCTCGGACGAGGGCGTTACGGAGGCTGCGCGGGGCGTCGCGTCGTCCGACCCGGGGGAACTGGCGGTGGTCTTCTCCGGTCAGGGCAGTCAACGCCTGGGTATGGGCCGGGAGTTGTACGACCGCTTCCCTGTCTTCGCCGAAGCCCTCGATGCGGTGCTGGCGCACCTGGATCCGGGGTTGCGGGAGGTCATGTGGGGCGGGGATGAGGAGCTGCTGAACCGTACGGGCTGGGCGCAGCCCGCACTGTTCGCGGTCGAAGTCGCCCTCTTCCGCCTCGCTGCTTCCTGGGGCATAGAACCCGACTACCTTGCGGGTCATTCGATCGGTGAGATCGCGGCCGCACACGTGGCCGGAGTCTTCTCCCTGGAGGATGCCTGTCGGCTGGTGTCTGCGCGGGCGCGGTTGATGGAGGCCCTGCCGGAGGGTGGGGCGATGGTCGCGGTGGAGGCGGCCGAGGCTGAGGTTGTTCCGTTGCTGACGGACGGGGTGTCGCTGGCGGCGGTCAACGGGCCGACCTCGGTGGTGGTCGGGGGCGTGGAGAGTGAAGTCGAGGCGATCTCCGCCCACTTCGAGGCGTCGGGTCATCGCACGCGCAGGCTGCGCGTCTCGCATGCGTTCCACTCCCCGCTCATGGAGCCGATGCTGGAGGACTTCCGCACCGCCATCGAGAACCTGACCTTCGAGGCGCCCGGTATTCCGGTGGCGGCGTGGGGCGATGTGTCGACGCCCGAGTATTGGGTGGAGCACGTCCGGGAGACGGTGCGCTTCGGCGACAGCGTCGAATGGCTCGCTCAGCAAGACGTGTCGGCGTACGTGGAGTTGGGTCCGGACGGCGTGCTGTCCGCCATGGCTGCTGCGATCGCGCCCGACGCCACCACGGTGCCTCTCCTGCGCAAGGACCGTGGTGAAGAAGCCGCAGTGTTGACCGCTGTGGCCCAACTGCATGTCGTCGGTCATGAGGTGGCCTGGAGCCGACTGTTCGACGGTACGGGCGCCCGACGGATGGATCTGCCCACCTACCCCTTCCAGCACCGCAGGTTCTGGCCCGCCGTCTCCACGCGAGGCGGCGATGCTGCCGGGCTCGGGCTGAGCGCCGCCGAGCACCCGTTGCTCGGTGCCGCCGTCGAACTGGCCGAGGGCGACGGGGTGTTGTTCACCAGCCGTCTGTCGCTGCGGACGCATCCGTGGCTGGCGGATCACGTCGTCATGGGGCAGATCCTGGTGCCCGGTGCGGCACTGGTCGAGCTGGCGATGCGGGCCGGCGACGAGGTCGGCTGCGACCGCGTCGAGGACCTGACCATGGCCGCACCCCTCGTCGTCCCCGAGCAGGGCGGCGTGCAGATCCAGCTTCGCGTCGGTACGGCTGACAGCGCCGGACGTCGGACGGTGTCGATTCACGGACGGGCATCCGGCACGGATGACCTCCCTTGGACGGAGCACGCGAGCGGCACGCTCGGCACCGGTACGGAGGCGACGGAGTTCGACACTTCCGTCTGGCCGCCGGCCGACGCGCAACCTGTCGAACTCGCCGACTGCTACGAGCGGTTCGCAGAGGCGGGCTTCCGCTACGGGCCGGTCTTCCAGGGGTTGACGGCTGCCTGGCGCGGCAAGGACGGTGAACTGTTCGCCGAGGTGACCCTGCCGGAAGAGACCCGGACAGGCGGGTTCGGTCTCCACCCGGCGCTCCTCGACGGAGCCCTGCACGCGCTGCTGCTCCAGGACGGCGACCAAGCTGCCGTGCCGTTCTCCTGGGAAGGCGTCACGCTGTACGCGACCGGAGCCTCCGCGATACGTGTGCGCCTGATACCGGGGTCCGACGACGCCATAGCAGTGGCGCTGACCGACACCCTGGGCGCGCCGGTCGCCGCGATCGAATCGCTGATCACGCGGCCGGTTCAGACCGAGCAGCTCGCCGGCGCTTATTCGGCGCCCCGGGACGCCCTGTTCGGGATGTCGTGGACACCGGTTCCTATCCCGTCGGGGGAGAACACCGACCTGCCGACCGTCGCGGTCGTGGGTGCGGATCCGTTCGGGCTGGCTGCCTGTGTGTCGGGTGCGGGGACTTGGGCGGAGCTTGCGGACGTGACGGGTCTGGCGGCGGTCGATGTGTCGTCGGTGCCGGGTGTGGTGCTGGTTCCGGTTTCGGGTGGGGCCGATGGTGGTGTGGCGGAGGCTGCGCATGGGTTGAGCGTTCGTGTTCTGGAGTTGGCTCAACTGTTCCTGGGTGCTGAGGAGTTCGCGGGTTCGCGTCTGGTGTTTGTGACGCGTGGTGCGGTGTCGGGTGTGGATCCGGCGGCTGCTGCGGTGTGGGGGTTGGTGCGTTCGGCGCAGTCGGAGCATCCGGGCCGGTTCGGTCTGCTGGATGTGGACGATTCCGATGCGTCGGTGGCTGCGCTTCCCCAGGCGCTCGCTGTGGATGAGCCTCAACTGATGCTGTGCGGCGGTGAGATGAGTGCTCCGCGTCTGGCGCGGGCCACGTCCGCCGAGGGTGACGGGGTCTCCTGGGGCGGGGTCGAGGGCTCTGTGCTGGTCACTGGTGGTACGGGTGGTCTGGGTGCGCTGGTGGCGCGGCATCTGGTCTCGGAGCATGGTGTGCGGGATCTGCTGCTGGTCTCGCGCCGCGGTCAGGGGGCCGAGGGCGCGGATGAACTGGTGGCCGAACTCACCGAGTTGGGCGCACGTGCCGAGGTCGCCGCATGTGATGTGGCGGACCGGGAGGCGTTGGCTTCTCTGCTTGCCGGGCAACCGGTGGGCGCTGTCGTGCACGCTGCGGGCGTGCTCGATGACGGTGTCATCGGTTCGCTGACGCCGGAGCGCGTCGATGCCGTACTGCGTCCGAAGGTGGATGCGGCGTGGAACCTGCATGAGTTGACCCGTGACCGGGATCTGTCGGCGTTTGTGGTGTTCTCGTCGGCGGCCGGTGTGTTCGGTAATGCGGGTCAGGGCAATTACGCGGCGGCGAACGTGTTCCTGGACGCTTTGGCGCTGCACCGCCGTGAACTCGGCCTGCCTGCTGTGTCGTTGGCGTGGGGTGCGTGGGCGCAGGAGGGGATGCTTGACGAGGCCGATGCCGAGCGTCTGGCCCGCGGGGGTATGCCCCCTCTGGGTACGGGCGAGGGTCTGGAGCTGTTCGATGCCGCGCTCGCGGCCGATGAACCGCTGCTCGTGCCCGTAAGGCTCGACCTGCCCGTACTGCGTGCTCGCGGCGAAGTCCCGCCGCTGCTGCGGGGGTTGATCCGTACCCGGACACGCCGCTCCGTGGCCGGAGCGGAGACGGTGGCTTCGCTGGTGCAGCGGTTGAGTGACTTGGACGTGGACGAGCAGCACGATGCGGTGTTGGACGTGGTGCGTGGTGAGGTCGCGGGGGTGCTGGGCTTCGGCAGTGGTGCGGAGGTCGATGCCACGCGGGCGTTCCAGGACCTGGGTTTCGACTCGTTGACGGCCGTCGAACTCCGCAACCGGCTGACCGCCACGACCGGTCTGCGGCTGCCCGCGACGCTGGTCTTCGACTACCCCACGGCTGCTGTGCTCGCGACACACCTGCGGGAGGAACTGGTCGGCAACGACACGGACACGGCGGCGCTCGTACCTTCGCGTGTGCTGCCGCCGGTGGCGGACGATCCGGTGGTGATCGTGGGGATGTCGTGCCGGTATCCGGGCGGGGTCTCCTCGCCGGAGGATCTGTGGCGGCTGGTGGCGGAGGGGACGGATGCGATCTCCGATTTCCCGACCGATCGTGGGTGGGATCTGGACTCGCTGTTCCATCCGGATCCGGATCACCCGGGTACTTCGTATGTACGGTCCGGTGGTTTTCTGCGTGAGGCTGCGGAGTTCGATCCTGAGTTCTTCGGGATGTCGCCGCGTGAGGCCCTCGCCACGGACTCCCAGCAGCGGTTGTTGCTGGAGGCGTCGTGGGAGGCGTTGGAGCGGACCGGTGTCGATCCGGGCGCTCTGCGTGGGAGCCGGACCGGGGTTTTCGCGGGCGTGATGTACAACGACTACGCGCAGTTGTTGGAGGGTGCGGNGGTTTTCGCGGGCGTGATGTACAACGACTACGCGCAGTTGTTGGAGGGTGCGGAGACCGAGGGGCATCAGGGGACGGGTACGTCGCCGAGTG
>NZ_LJGW01000039.1 GCF_001751255.1 Streptomyces nanshensis
GGCGGCGACGTGCACGTGCCGGTGCGGGAAGAGGCCCTGGCCATCGATGTGATGCTGGCCCAGTGGCAGCGGGCCATGAACGAGGGAAGACACGCCCGTACATGAATCCGTGGTCCTGCGACTCGCCCGCGGCGAGTGCAGGAGTGCACGGCAACAGTAGACGCGGGCACGCCGTCGCTCCCGGCGGCCGTCCCGCGGCCACAACTCCATCACCCGGGTGCGCCGTCAGTGGACGACCCCGGCGCCCGCCCGCAGCCGACGCTCTCAGCGCGCGGCCCGAGGCGGGCGGCGTACCTGGTTGAAGGGACACTCGATTCCCCGAAGGAGCCTGAGGGCGTGATCGCGCCACCATCCGCGCTCACCCCATGTCGCTCATGGCAGGGGCACCCGCCGGGCCCCTCGGCGAGCAGCGTCCGACCAGGACCATCACGTCGCTGCTGCTGGCGAACGGCCGGCGACAGATCCCGGCCCACCGGCCCGGAGCGAGGTGCGCCCGGGCCGGTGGGAGGGGACACCACGGCGGTGCGGCGGCCGTAGTCGCCAAGGCTGGGCAAGCCGGGCCGCGGCTCAACGAGCCGGCCTTCGCTCCGGCGTCCAGCAGAACGCGGGCGCTGTGGTCACGGTGCGGGCCCAGTGCTCGGACGTCGGCAGCACAGCCCGCGGCGGCGCGCCCGGCCGGTATCCGCCCATGAACCCGGAGAGGTGTCAGCGCGGTCCTGGGTCTCTCGTGGTTTGCCCGCGAAGCTCGGCGTCACGGTGAGCGTCGACGGTCGTGTAGCCGGTGTCGCACCACGGTCGGCAGAGCTGGCCGGCGGGCGCGGCGCACGTCTCGCACTCTTCGTCGAAGTCCTCCGGGCGCCACGGGCGCAGCGGGCCGGTCACGAGCGGCCGTTGCGTCGCGCGGTGGGGCAGCAGGTCATGTCGTTTCTCTCAGACGGTCGGGATCACGCGGCGGTCAGCTTGGTTCAGTGGGTGGGGTTGAGGACCAGGGCGGGCATATGGGCCGGGATGGAACCGTCCATGGCGTAGTCGATTTCACCGCCGTAGGCCGCGCCGGAGAGGCCTCTGGCGGGGTCGGGACGGTAGTAGCCGACCTCCACGCGCGTGCTGGCCGGTGAACCGATGCCCTCGTCGGGGAAGTCCGCGGCGCCGATGGCTACGAGCGCGTCGTCGGGGAGGTCGACCTGAGCGAGGACGGCGCGCAGCTGTCCGACGCGCAGACCGTGCACGGTGACGGGGAAGTCGCCGCTCCAGCCCTCGGCGCGGCGGGCGTCGTGGACGTGCGTTCCGGCGGCGATGAGGGCGGCTGCTTCTGCGTCCGGGACCGGTTCCAGGTCGCGCAGCGTGCCGGGGTAGAGGCCCTTGGTGTAGGGGCCGTAGAAGGTGCGCACGAAGCCGGCCGTCATGCCGAGGGTGTCCTCGTGCAGGCGCAGCAAGCGGTCGCGGGGCAGCTGCTCGAAGTCTTCGCCTTCGACGTGCAGGGCGCTGACGTCCACGGCCACCGTGTCGTCGTATCCGTTTCCGTACATCTCGGGGGTGCTCCTTACCGGACGGTGGTCGGGGCAGGTGCGAGCGAGGCGCGGTGGAGCCAGCATCCCGGGCCGTGTCCGTCCCGGTAGGTGCGGCCGAGGTCCCAGCCGCTCAGGCGCGCGAGACGCTCGTAGGTCCACTGGTTTTCGGGGTCGCGGAAGTCGGGGTTTTCGGGGCAGTCGGTGATCCACAGCCAGGTGACCGGAGTCGTGACGAACTCGTGGCCGTCGCCGGGAGCAATCCAGTCGGTCTGTCGCGCACCAGCACGCGGGGCGCGGTGATGGGGAGTTCTTCACGCTGCTGGAGCAGGGAGCAGTGGCGGCAGTCTTCGCCACGGGTGCACGGGCCGAGCGCGCACTGCGCGCCGCCGGCTTCGAAGTGCGTGTTCAGGGAAAGCCGGTTGTAGCCCTTCCCGTCGGCGGGACGCACCGGCACCGGCTCCGGCAGATAGATCGGCACGAGTCACCCTCCGGTCGTGACGTCGGGTGCGAGCTCGAGCGGCGCGGGCGGCCACGCCTCGGCCATGACGGCCGCGGCGGCGGGAGTCGCGGGCCGGGGCAGGTAGGCGGGTCCGCGCAGTTGCGGCGCGAGCTCCGCGACGTCCTGGAGCCACTCGCGCTCCTCGCGGGCGCGTTCGCGTCCGTGGTCGTAGGAGCGGGGGTTGTGGCCCGGGCAGCAGTTGTGGCGGCGCAGGCCTTCACGGGTCATCATCCGGCGATGCACAGCGGCCTTGTGCCTCCCTTTCGGCTCGGTGCCGGCCGCCTGTTCCCGGGGCCGCGGTGGCCGCCGGGAACAGGCGGGGTTCGGCGATCGCGCCCCCGGGGGGCCATCGCCTCTGGGCGCCGCACAGGCGGCGCGACAGCCACGACGGCGGCTGCTCCCAGCTCCGGGCTGAATCGGGAGCAAAGGAGCAGCGCGGCGGCCTGCCCAGTCGCGGTGTCCGGGCCCGGGGCCATGACGTCCGACTCCGGGATCCCCGCCCGAAGGGGCGGGAGCCGGGCCTCAGCCTCCGCAGACGTCAGAGGGTGTTCCGGGACCGGGCAGCAACACCGCGGTGGTGGGCTGACCGTGCCGTCCGTACCGTCCGGACCCGCCCCGCGGGGCACGGAGCGGAGCCGGACAGCGGCGTGAGCGCGCGGGCCATGATTCCCGCTCCTCCCCCAACCCGGGGGCGTGCTACATACACCACGCTCCAGAGGGGAGCGACCCCTCCTTCGACCCCGGCCGGTGATCAACCAGCCAAGATCCGCTTCGCGTGCCCGCCCGCACCCCTACACAGGGGTGTAGACCAGCACTTCGTCGGCCCGAGGGGACTCGAACCCCTACCTGCCCCCTGCCGGGGGGACCGCTCTGCCATTTGAGCTACGGGCTGCCGGACAACGCGGATCGGCCGCTCCATCACCGTCCGGCCTGGTGGAGCCGTACGCCCCCACCAACACACACTAATTTACAGTCTCAGGCGCCAGTTGTCAACTTAAAGGCGGGGGCGTGGGCGCCCGGCCACCGCACCGGTCAGCTGCGGATTCGCACGGTAGTTGTCGTGTTCGCAGAGCAGTTGTCGTGCAGCGACTGCTACGGGTAGATGCGCGGGTCAGGGGTGGCCATCACCGGCGGTGGGCGCGCCGGCCGCCAAGTAGCCTGCGAATCCTCCGCCAGAAGCTGTGCAACGCGAGGAGCGAACCCGCAGCTCAGAACAACCCCACACGACAACTGCCGCGCTCACTCACACCGGCGCTCTACGATCCATCCCCTCCCGCCTCACGGATACGCCTGCGGATTCCCCGACGGCGACGACGCGAGCCGCGAAGCATGCCGCCCGGCAGCGGCGCCAGTCGGACCCGAGCGTCGCACGTCGGGGACGACGAGTCGCCACGCCCGAGCAGCGAGGCTCCACCTGAGACCTATCACACTTGACAGTTGTATCTTTTTCATGTAAATTGATGTATCTTGCGGAGTTCGCGTGCTCCGCGCCCACGCCCACCTGCCCCTCCGACGTCAAGGGACCACCATGACCGCCCGAGAACTCACCCAGGACAACTCCACTCAGGACGACGCTTTCGTCGTTCACTGGGACGACCCGCGCACTGACATCGCCGACACCGTCTTCGACGCCGCCGACGAGGGCCACGCGCTCACCGTCACCAGCCGCCGCGGCAAGACCGTGGTGCTGGCCCCGTACCCAGCGAAGGTCTACGTCGTCACCGGCGACCATTTCGTCTTCGCAGTGCGCTCCGACGAGGCGGAGGCGCAGGCGTGGGTGGAGAAGAACGCCAGCGGTCTCCCCCGCGGCACGACCGAACACCAGTGGTGCCCGGAACACGCGGGCAAGGACGTCCGGCAGGTCCATCGCTTCAAGGACCCGAACACCGGCCGGTGGAACAAGTCCCGGTACTACATCACCACTCAGGTGTTGGACAGCGACAACTGACCGACCGGGCCCACCGGCTACAGCTACATCTCGATCCTCGATCACCACAGGCGCTTCCTCAAGGGCGTGCAGGCCTTCCCGAGGAGAGACCGGCAGGCGACTCGCGCCGGACCTCAAGTTCGGCGGCGCGCGGTCCGGGCGAACAAGCAGTGTGCGAATCCTCCGCACAAGTGGTGCAACGTCGGTCGCGAGTCAGCAGCTCAGGGGAGTCCCCTCGCACAAGTGCCGTGCTCCCCGACAGCCGGAGGCGTCACCTTCGACACGTGCCAAATCATGCACCTCTTGACTTTTTTACCTTCAATATGTAAATTAACTTATGTTGCATCCGGTTGACGCCTCAGAATCAGCACCTGGAGGAACCTCATGGACATCCCCGTCTTCCACGCAGTGAGCACCATCGCCGGCAGCGCCGCCTGCACCTGCACCCGCCAGTCCTGTGGCGGCTACATCCTGGCGGGGGACTGTCCGGACCATCTGATCGAATACGCCTACATGCACCACCAGGCCGACAGTGGCACCTGCCGCCGCTACACCGCCGAGCTCGCCGCACCGGCGCCGCAGTCCAAGCCGCACACCCGTCCGCTGACCGCCCTCCGGCATGCACTCCGCAACCTGCACGGGCTGTCGGGGCTGCGCCCCATCAGCCAGCTCCGCGCCATCCTCACCATGGGCCGTGACATGTCCTGGCAGCGACTCATCTCCTGGCCCGGCTTCATGATCGTCATTGTGAGGTACGAACCGCGCAAGAAGTAGATCCCCCGCTACTCCGGTGCCCCGCACAAGGGGCGCGCGGACGGGCCATGCGCGCCAGAGAGCTACGAGGCCCAACACCGCCGAATGCCGCGTCCCAGCCGCCGCAGGTGACCGCTGTCGACGGGGTCGGGCGGCACCGACAAGGCCACCGGCGCCAGCCGGTGCGGATGAGGCCCACCAACTCGGCAGCAGGCCCTTCGAACCCGGCGGGCGGGGCCGCGGACAACCAGCCGGACAGCTCGACGCCGGCGAAACGGGCAACGGGAGCTGCGGCCCCCCGGCGGCGAACGGCGAGTTGGCCGGACGATGCGCGGCCCGCGAGCCCAAGCACCGCGGGAGCGGCAGCGACCGGCGAGCCGCGTGGACGACAAGCAGCCTCGGCCGTGACGGCCGCGGCGGCGGGAGTCATGGGCCGGGGCAGGCAGACGGCAGGACCCGGTGGCCGGCTCCCGGATGGCGAGCTGCGCGGCCTCGAGGACAGCAGCGCCGAGGTGCGCCACCGCTTCGGCACCTTGGCTGCACGCACGAAGCCATGCAGCGAGCGTCTCTGCCCGGCGGACGAGGCCGAAGCACGGCGGGGGACACGACGGCGGCGAAGCAGCCGCGGGCGTGCGCAGACGATCCCGGCGACCGTGCCCATGATGGCGGGGCTGTCCTGGACGCACTTGTCGTCGACGCGGCATCAGCATCAGCGCAGAGGACAGTGAACGGTCGGATGAAGGAAGAGGGCGGTCTTCGCTACTCTCCAGGGATGACGGAGACACCTGGATCCGCCGACGAGGATCTGCCGAGCCTGCCTGGGTCGCTGAACATCATGGGCTCAGGCCTCTGTCCCGTGTGCGATGAGCCCTTCTTCACGCCCCGCCGGACGCTGCGAGCCGACCCCCCCGGGGCCGAGTTGGAGACCGAGGTCGCCCACGAGGACAGCCGGTGCGTGGAACACATGGCCTCTCACGACCCCCGGCAGCTGGCGCAGGCTCTGCTCTTGATGGACGCTCAACTCGTGATGGCACAGGCACTCGCAGGCGACGCGGGCAAGCCCCGGATCAGCCGATGGATGGAGCGGATGAAGGCCGAGTCGCAGACTGCCGGATGACAGACGGACGCTCCTCGAAGTCGCCGCCCACCGGCGGCGCACGGTGAGGCGCCCGAGCGCGCTGGGCCCACCGGGTGAACCAGCCCTGCACCGCCATATTGGCCTCCCGAGCGGCGGGCGAGCAGTGCGCGAGAAGGGGTCGGGGTGTCAGTTCCTCCTGCTTGACTGACCTCGTCCGGGAAAAGGAGGAGAGCGATGGCAACGAACTTGCCCACAGTCATTCGCAGGACACCCGAGCAGCTGCGGGAGCAGCGGTGCGGTCTCCTCGCGGCGGTCGGCATGGACTGGGAGAACCTCCAGGAGCGCGCCGAAAGCTACAGCCTCAGCCCCGCTGAGCTTGAGGTGTGGCACACCATCCGGGGCATTGACTACCTCCTTACCGGCGAGGTGCCAATGCCCTGACGTTCGTCCCGGAGTTGAGCGGCAGGCGGGGTCGGCTGAAGCAGTGCGCCCCCGAAGACCCTCCCCAGCAACCCCGGACCGCCTCGATGCGAAGATGATCGCGTGGATGAGTCCCTGGAGTACCTGGCTCGTGTTCAGCAGCTGCGGCGAGAGCGGATGACCGGCAAACGACGGATGCTCTTTCTGGACAGCGGGGCCCCGGCGGGCTCCCACGTTCGCCCCGATGAGTGGCGCGTCATCGAGGAATTCGACGGCTACGAATGGAGGGCGGTCGGGCTCGCGCCGAACTACCCCTCAGCCGCCGCATACGTCCACCGACAGCACCCCGAAGCCTGAACGTCCCCACGGGCCACACCGACCTGACGAGCACAGCAGGCAAGACCCGGCGGACGACAGCGCCACAGGACGAGCGGGAGCACGAACGAATGCGCGACCGCACGGACGAAGCGGAACGGGCCGACGGAACGCCCACGGCGGCGAGCGCGGAGCGATGTCACGCGGCGGCGGGGCGATGGGCCGCCCGACCGGCCTCGAATCGCTGTCGTCGGCACGGGCCAGTCCCAGCTACGCGTAGAAGTCCCCTGGCACATGGTGCCAGGGGACTTCTACGGGAACTGGGCAAATGGTCGACCTCTCGTTCTGACCTAACCTGGATCGCCGCATCGCGCGATCACCGGCGGCCACGGCCGACGCCGGCAACAAGCTCCCGGCACCCCGCCAATCGGCCCTGGTACGGCAGCCAGCATGACGAGACACGGCCGCTCCCTCAGCCGGAAGCCTCCGCAGCACTTTGGGCCTGCAGAGACCAGCTCGAAGGAGTCCGCGCGCGATCAGCTGCGCGTGGCGAACTGCGCGTTCCCCAGGCCAGGGCCACCGCCCTGGTCGCCGTTGTGGTCCCAGGTGATCGCCACGAACTCCACGTGGCGGTCCTCGCGGAGGTCCAAGTAGTAGGTCTCGGAATTGCCGGCACCCAGCTTCATGTTGACCGTGTGCATGTAGCCGTAGTCGGTCCAGAGATTGACGCGCACCGCCCTCCCGTCCCGCTTGGTGTCCTTGACTGTGAGTGCGTTCCCGCGGTCCTGATACTGCACGTAGCCACTGCCGTCGCTCAGGTGACGCGAGGCGTCAGCGGCCTGGGCAGTGGAGGCGTTGCCGACGGCGGCGCAGAGAGCCAGGACCGATACTGCTGTGGTGGTGGCGATGCGCGTGCCGGTGCGGCACAGGAGCGTCTTCATAGTGATCCCTCTCGTGATCCGTCCGCTTGGCATGTCCCGTACGGACGTGGGTTGCGAGAAGGTAGGAAGAGCCGCCTGTGGACAGAATCCGGAAAGACGGTCCCCGCCCTCCGCACGCGTCACGAACAGCGCCACGGCAAGGTGGCGCGGGCCCTCCCCCGAGACGATCGGAGCACCGCGCGCCCACCCAGAACCGGCAAGCCGGGGCCCACCCGGACTCACTCCCGGCAGCACCTCAGCGCGCAGCGACACGACGCCGCACCCCACGTACTCCCGACACCCAACCGGCGAAGGAACCGTGCCCAGGCCCCGCAGGCGACGGGCACCGCCCGCCGACGAAGCACTTAACCCCGCCTGGGGACGGCCCCCGCGCCGCCAGACGCCTGGACGCGGAGCGCCCGAAGCAGCCCAAATACGAACGCCTGTGCGCATTCTGGCCAGTTGACTGGAGGAGGCATACACCCGCGCGCGACGAGGCGTCGCTGGAGCAGCACCGCGGAAGCGCCCTCGCCGAGCGCTCGCCANATGCAGCCACTGGCCGACATGGCGCTGCTCAATCAACTGCCCGCCGTACGGCCGCGCGGGTACGTGGGCGCGGAACACACTGACGGCGCCCACGGCAAGCCCGACGGACCAGCCGGGCGTAGGCGAGCAGCGCCCCCGACGCCCCGAGGGCAGCCGCAGGGCGGGCCCGAGCACGAAGCGGCGGCGCAGCCGCGCGAGTTCGCGAGCTTGCGGCCGGCGGCCGGCGGCCGGGCGGAACGGCCGCGGATGAGCCGAAGACAGCACGCAGCACCGCGGTACGAGGCACGGCGCAGCCACGACGCGCAGGGCGGGGTCCGCTCCGGTTCGGGGTCAGCTCCAGTCGTGCACGAGCAGCCAGCCCGGCTCCGCCAGGGCGCGGTAACCCAGGTGCGCGGCCGTGCGTCGCAGGGATTCGTCCCTTCCGGGTGAGACGGTGAAGTCCGTCAGGGCGCGGCAGGCGCCGGGCGGCAGTTCCTCGCAGGCGATGCCGATGACGACTCGTTCGGAGTCGTCGCCGCTGACGGTGTACAGCTGCACGTCCTCGCCACTGTCGGGGCTATCGGTCTCCTTGCCCCGGGCGCGGGGCAGCGCTTCCAAGGCGTCGGAGACGTCCAGCCAGTGCGCATCGGCGAGTTCGATGCCGTAGATGGCCAGGAACGAATGCTCCAGGCTCACTCGGTTTACTCCTTGTCGTCTCGGGCGGACGCCGGTCAGGTGTCGTTGCCCACCGGGTAGTCGGGGTACAGCTCGCGTACGAGCGCGTCGAATTCACTCGCGGGCATGTCGTGGAGCCCCGCCGCTCGCTTCTTCTCGGTAGCTTCTTCAGCGACCTCGCTGATGGACCCCGTTTCAGCACGGGTGGGCATGCGCGTCATGGTCGCCAAGCTCAGAGTGGTCTTGTAGAGCCGGTAGTGCGCCTGCACAGCAGCGCGGGTCGCCTCGTCCCTCGTCATATCCGCCATCTCATCGGGCCAGTTGCAGAGTCTGCGCCAAGCCGAACTCGGGTCTCAGCGAGTGGTCGGGCGTGCAGGAGTCGGCCGGGTATCGCGGATGATCTTTTCGGTCCTGGTGGCGCCGTACTGGGCTACGAGGTAGGGCACCTGGCTACTCAGGCCGCCGTTGTTGATCTTCGCGGCCTGGTGGCCAGCCTCGTCGTAGCACTCATCGGCAGCTTCGTCGTTGTCGACTGCGGCGGAGTCGTTGCACTCGTCGCTGGCGTAGCGAGCAGCAGCGTCGTGCACGTCCTCGTCGAGATCGGCCGGATCAACGGGAATCGATTCGGCGAGGGCGAGCAGGCGCGTGGTCTCCCGCTCGTCCTGGGGTGTGAGGGGAAGGTCGGCTTCGATGTCGAGCACGGGCGAGCTCCTGGTGGGTCTGGTGCGGGTGGGCGGCTAGCTTTCTCGGCCCGTGGGCAAGGGCGGACGCTCTTGCTCTAGGCGCGAGGGGCGGTGAACCCGACTGGGTCGAGCGTGCGAAGTGCCTGGCCGAGCGGAGCGACGAGCTGCGATGGGATCAGCGCCTCCTGCCCCATCCTGACCAGTCCCGACTTCCGGGTCAGGTCCTCGATCTCGGCCATCAGGTCGTTGTCAAACGGGTAGTTGGCCTCCTTGCGGGCCTCGCTGAGGAGCGCCTCGTACAGGTTCCCGGCCGCTTCTTCAGCCGTCGCCTCGGTACCGGCCATCGTTGATCTCCTCCATGCTGTGTGGGGACGTCGGGGCAGCCAGACGGGCCGCGGAGTGCGAAGCACACCCCCGGCCGGCTTGGGATGCCGCAGCGGTGTGGTGGTGCGGTCAGGCGCCGCAGATCCGAACGTCGGGGTACACCTGCCGCACCAGAGCCTCGAAGTCGCTCTCGTTCACCTGGAGGAGGCCAGCGGCCTGCATCTTCGCGTTGGCCTCCCGAGCGGCCTCGTAGAGGCTTCTCGTCGCTTCAGTGTGGGTGGGCTGGTGCTCCGTGTTCAGCAGGCTCTGAGTGGTCTTGTAGAGCCGGTAAAAGGCGTGCACGGCAGCGCGGGTCGCCTCGTCCATCGTCATACCCCCGATCTGATCCGCCAGTTGCAGAGTCTGAAGTGCGTCTGGGGTCACCGCTCGGGCTGCCCGGCGAGGGCGAGGAAGTTACGCATGTGCTTCTCGACTTCGACGCGCAGGCGGAGATCACCGGGGTTGTCGGCGAACTCCAGCAGCTCGGTGTGCATCAGCGTCAGGTAGTCGAGGGTCTTCTGATCCGCCTTCGGCTGCTCGGTGGTGAACTGGTCGATCAGCAGCTGTACCTGCTCAGCCAGCAGGCGTGCCTGCTCGGACTCGAACGGTGCACTCACGGTGATCCTCTCGGTTGGACGGGATGTGGGGTCCTGCCGGCGGGAACGGGCCAGCTCCGGTCGGCGGCGGGCGAGCAGCGCGCGATCGGGCGCCGGACCCGGTCCGCAGGAGGGGTGCAGGCCAGATCGCGCGGGGCGCTGATCCAGCAACACCCATTAATTTACCTTTCGCGGGTATGATTGTCAAGCCTCTGTGCTTCACCGGCTCGCGACCGGCCATCACGCGACCCCGGCTGAGCAACCCCGAGAGTCACGTCGCATACTTTAACTTGACAGTTACCTCCTATTTACGTAAATTCTTCAATGCCGGGTGAGGCAAGCATCACCGACACCGCTCCTCAACCGCGGCTGACCTCGGGCCCGGCACACACCTTCCCTCCGCCCGTACTGGCCGGACGACCAACGGTCAACGCGGAGACCGCAAGACCCCGCATCCGCGTCGAGCGCCTGTTGAAACGGAGCAGTTCCATGAACGGCAACACCACCGCCGCGACCGTCAGGAGCGCCTCCACCGACACGGTGACGGTCGAGCTCCGCCGCGAAGACCTCGGAGCTTTGCTGAAGAACGTCGGGGGGAAGGTGACCCGGTCGCGGCCCCTCGGCGCTCACAACGCCCTCGAAGCGCTGCACGCCGCGTACGACTCCCCCGCCGGTGAAGCGGTCGCCCCTTCCTCTTCCACGGACGCCGAGCGAGATTGCTGCATGCCGCATCTGCGCCTGTCCTGCGGCCACTGCCCGCATCAGCTCTGCCAGGACTGCGGGAACTGCTGCTCCTGCCCGCGCGGGAAGTCTCCCGCTCAGGACGAGACTGCGACTTGCAAGGCGCTGGAGGCGCTCGCTGAGCTTCTGCGCCGCGGACAGACCTGGCGGGCCGGACGCCTTGTGGCGTCCTCCTGCCCTTCCCAGTACGACATCTGCGCCGTGCTGGGGTGGAAGCCCCCGGGAGACCTCGCATGGGCGCCCGACAAGTCGGAGCAGCCCGTCGCAGACGAGGACATGGGCGGCACCCGAGCTCACGCGGGGCGTGCGTGATGGCTTTCCCCCGTGCCTGCGGTTCCTGCGGTCAGGACTCCGCCTTCGAACGGCGCGTGACGTGCCGCCGCTGTGGCGACCCCGTTCACGCCGACTGCCGCGACATCACCCGCACCTGCTACGCCTGCCGCTGGTTCCAGGCCCGCGAGGGAGGCGTCGAAGGCGACATGCTGACGCCCCGTTCTGCCGGGCGCGCGCCGTTCGCACAGAACGTGCCCGTCACCGTCGCCAAGGGCCGGCCGCTGCCGGACCTCGCCAGCGAGGAGAACCCCTGGGGCCGCAGCGCCAACGAGGTGCGCGTTCTGACGAACGCCGTCTGGGCAGGGTGGCACATCGCGGAGCGGAAGGAGGTCCATGGAGAGGTCCTGCTAAAGAAGCACCGCCGCGGCCGCCTGCGGCTGACGTTCTCCGTGCACGGCCGCATCCTCGACGCCTCCACTCAGCGGCACGGCGTCGAGCGAACTGCCGAGGGCGTCACCGCGTATCTGGAGAAAAGGTGACCGCCCGGCGCCCGCGCAAAAGAGGCGCGAACATGACTGGACCAACAGAGAACGCACAGGAGAAGACGTGACCAGGAGCAGGCCCGGCAGGGTCAAGGCATTCGCCCGCGCAGTGCTCGCCGAACTCGGCGACGAACGCCCGCGGCGTGACCGCCCGCAGACGCCCTCCACCCCGGCGGCAGGAAGGCCCGGCAGGGTCAAGGCATTCGCCCGCGCAGTGCTCGCCGAACTCGGCGACGAACGCCCGCGGCGTGACCGCCCGCAGACGCCCTCCACCCCGGCGGCAGGAAGGCCCGGCAGGGTCAAGGCATTCGCCCGCGCAGTGCTCGCCGAACTCGGCGACGAACGCCCGCGGCGTGACCGCCCGCAGACGCCCTCCACCCCGGCGGCAGGAAGGCCCGGCAGGGTCAAGGCATTCGCCCGCGCAGTGCTCGCCGAACTCGGCGACGAACGCCCGCGGCGTGACCGCCCGCAGACGCCCTCCACCCCGGCGGCAGGAAGGCCCGGCAGGGTCAAGGCATTCGCCCGCGCAGTGCTCGCCGAACTCGGCGACGAACGCCCGCGGCGTGACCGCCCGCAGACGCCCTCCACCCCGGCGGCAGGAAGGCCCGCTTCGGAAGAGCGGTGATCGGCGCTGGGTGAGCGTTCGCCCGTATCGAGGCGTCTCCTGAAGGTCCCTGTTCCGGCCTTCTCGCGGACGGGCACCTCGGCGCATGCCCCAGAATGCCGCCCCGGCCAACCCGCCGCCTGGGCACGGCGACCACCCGGCTACGCCGCCAGCCAAGCTCGCCGGATCCGAGGGGCTGCCTACACACAGCCTTATCCGGGGTTGAACGCGTCCTCGGCCGGCAGTACGGCCCCGTCGAGCCCGGGAGCAAACCCCGCTGTCCGGCGAGCAGCGAGGCCGCGCCGGCGTCGGGGCCCAGCCTGGGTCACGGGATCGTTCAGCCGAACTGACCCGGGACGCCGGCCTGGACGGTCGCCCCGCCTTTGGCCGCCTCGCGCTGGCGTCACTTGGACTCCGAACCTTGACATCACACCTTCTTGATTTTTGCCACCTCATAGAGTAAATTAGTGTTTGCTGGAAGAGCGAAGCAAGCGCCACTCCGAACGCTACGAACCCACTCCTGGAGGAACCGTGACGCACCTCGCCACCCTCACCGCCCTCACCGCCGACACCATCGGGGAGGACGCCGAGACCGCACCTCAGGTGTGGATCATGATGAAGGGTGAGGACCACGAGGGGGGCACGATCAAGGGCGTCTACCTCGATGCTGAGCTCGCCGTCGGCGATTTCCTCGCACTCGCCCGCCAGATCGACACCACCTTCGGCATCGACCAGGCAGACAGGGCGGACGACGGCTCCTTCCACGTCCACGGGGGCTGCGACTGGCTCAGCCTGAGCCCCTACGACGTCACCACCCGTCGCGAACTCCCTGAGTAACCTCCTGGGCGGGCGGACGGCCGCGTCCGCCCGTCTTGCCACGACACGCCACATCCGCCGGCAAGCGCGCACCTGCATGAGTGGAGATTCGACTCCGCCCGGACCAACGTGCCGAACAGGGCTTTCCGCGCGAAGTCCCGGGTGAGCGGGGTGGACTTCCCACTGCGCTCTTCACGCTCCAGGAGCGGGTCAGCGGTCGCCGCCCGTTCGCATCGACCCACATGGGAGGACATCGTGTCCACGAGAGAGCTGGGCCAGCCCGAAGTACACCTGGCCTATCTGACCGAGCGGTTCACCGTGTGCGGTCTGCGCCTTGGCTTCGGCGTCCCGAGGACCAGCCACCGGCCGGACGCCACGTGCAGCAGTTGCACCGCAATCCACGACGAGGTGATGGCGCCCGGGCGCAGCGTGGCCCCCATGTTCTGGTGACCGTACCGCGGTCGTGCTGGGGTACCGCGGCACAGGAAGGTCCGTCGGATCGGCGGGCCGGAGACGGTCACATTGACCCGTTTCCATTGAGTCCACGCACCTTTGACGGTAGTCTTGTCCATGTGGGACGGAGGACCTTGCGTGGGCCCCGTCCCGCCTATGACGAGCCCGGGCGGCCGATCACCGGCCGGGCCCAAGGACGGGTCGCCACCGTCTGGAGTCCTGGTGTAGACAGCACGCCCCGGTTGGGGGAAGAGCGGGTGCAACTCCCGCGGGCTCACCCTCACTTCGCACTGCACGGGCTGTGCCACGGCCGCTGTTGGTCTCGGAGGCCAGGCGAATCCATCACAGCCGTCTCACCCTGGAGGTCGGCACACCGACATGAACGACGAGCTCAAGGATGTCGAGCGGACCACCGAGGAGCTGGCGGAGATCATGGCCAGCGGCAACACCGTCAGGGTGTTCGTCGGCGAGATCCTCACCTTCGAGATCTCACTGAGCGAGGTGGCGCTCAACATCCGGCTGCCGTTTCCTCAGGAGGCCGTCCGGGACCTGACGTCCGGAGTGGAGCAGGGCGACCTGCGGCTCAGTGCTTCGACGTCCGGCGCGAAGGGCCTTGCCGATCTTGACGTCGACAATGGCCAGGCCGAGCTGCTGAAGCGAGCGCTCGTTGCGCGGCGCAGCCTCCTGGCTTCCTGACCTCCTACCGGGGGAACCTCACACCACCCTGCGCCGGTCGCCACGTGACCGCACCTGAGCCTTCGAGAACCTGTGCGCTTGCGGCTGCTCGCGGCGCACACTTCCGCCCAGCGGTCTCACGGATCGCCGATCACCCGGCGCCCGAGTCGAGCGCGATGCTCGGCGATCTCTCGCCGGAGGTCGATCCCTGCGTCCGCGAGGTAGCCGGCCAGGTCGTCGTCCGCAGTCACGTTCTGCCCCTCGGCGACGTTGGCAAGGTAGCGGCCGACCTGCACGCGCAGTGCGGCAAGCTCGGAGCAGCCCGGACAGCTGGCGGAGCCGGAAGGCCGGGTCCGGTCGGCATCAGCGGCGGCGTCGTCTTCCACGAATGCCGTGAGCTCGTCGTCGCTCAGCTCCGGCAGCGGACGGGGCGGGTTCATGTTTCCTCATTCCTCGTGTGCTGGGCTCAAGACGCGGACGGCGTCGGCCGGTTCAGGATTCGTGGTACGTGTCCCCGGTGAGCACCAGGCCGAGCGTGTATGCCGCGGTGGCGAGGTTGCCCATCAGCCGAACGTACGCGCTGTCGACCAGGGGATGCACGGCGGAAGGCACTTCGAAGTCTTCGATCGGGCCGGAAAAGCGCACGGGGCCGGCCGGGGCGGCTGACCTGCGGTAAAGGGCGCAGAGCTCCCTGGCGAGCTCTGCGGCCTCGTCGGTGCTCCCGCGTGCCCAATGCATTTCGGCGAGGAAATCCAGCGGGATGCAGGTGGGCGCGATCATGTCGTGCCGGAGGCTGGGGAGGGGAACGGTCGCGCGCCGGAGAGGGAAGGTCAAGTCCTCGATGTGCTGGCGCTCGATCCGGCCGGTGGGGTGGAGGGTGACGATGTATGCGGGCTCCATCCGGGACCTCCGACAGACCGGCGTCAGCCGAGCACGACCGGCGCGTTGCGTACCTTGAGTCACTGGTCTCGCGGGCGCCCACGGCAGGGATCGAACCTGCCCGGCTGCACTGGCCGCCCTCTCCCCTGGCCTCCGGTCAGTGGAGCGTGGATGGGGCAGGGCGGGAAGCGAGTCGATGCGCCTGTACGGCGCGGGTCGCGTATCCCGCCCTGCTTCTGGCATCCCCCGCGTCCGGTACGGCCGATGGGGAAGCCAGGGCGGCCAGTGGCGCTCCCCAGACCGCTGCATCTATTTTACGTATCTTCGGTGCCATTCACAAGTTTTACGTGTCGCTGGTTACGCCGTCGGTGTCACGCGCTCCGTGCGGGCCAGGCGTCGTCGGTGCGTACGTGCCCGGACCGCACCCACTTGGCGACGCGGTGAGCGAAGTCCTCCCGCTCGAACGAACCGGCGTCCCTGATCACGTACCCCTCGTCGTGCTCGGTGTCGGTGTACTCCTCGAAAGCCTGATGCAGGCCGTCAAGGGTTGGCCGGTGGCCGCGGTAGATGACCGGCACCGTCGGCAGGTCCAGGAGTTCGGCCCACTCGCGGGTGTCGTCCCATGAGAGGCACGTATCGGCCTCCCAGATGGAGAAGACCGCGAACGGAGGGACAGGACGGCTGTAGCGGATCGAATGCGGAACCGTGAGGTTCTCCCCGCACACCAGCCACCCCTCGGGAATGTCCGGGCAGACCCCGGCCGCCAGCGCACGCATGCGGTCCTGCCACGGCCGGCTGCGGCCGTCAGGAGAGCGCGCGTACATGCCGCGCCGGTGCAGCGTGGTGTTCTCGCCATCCATCTTGAGGGTGGCGACGAAGGCGTCGCTCCGAGGAGCGAAATCCGCCCAGTCGCCCCGCAGGTCATCTGCCGTGACGCCGGGGGAGTTGGGCAAGTGCGGGGTGCGCGGGTAGCGAGGTCCCTGCTCGCTCATCGTGAACCTCCCTCGGTGGCAGCGGCTTTCGCGCCCGATGTACGGGGCGGCCCCGTACAGGGCCGCCCCGCTGGTGAGCCTGCGGCGTCAGTCGGCTTCCGCGCGGAAAGCGGTCAGAGCCCGCTTTGCATAGAGCGTGGCCAGCCCTTCCAAGTCGGCGCGGTCCACGCCGCCGCGCAGGCAGCGCAAGCCCAACTTGGCCAGTGAGTCGGCCGTCTCGTTCAAGATGTGCCCTTCGTGCGCCTTCTCGTGGACGAACGTCAGACCAGGCGTGTCCCGGCACCGCCTCTGCAACTTGACCAGCGCCGGTGACTCACCTCCGGAACGCAGGCTGGCGTCGTACCCAGGGGGCAGGCTCGTGTCGCCGTTCTGCCAGCGCTGAAGGAACTTCAAAGCCGTCAGGTTGTCGACTCGGACCTCGATGGGCTCCCCGGGCGCCGCGTGCAGTACCGCCCGAAGACCCAGATCGACCGCGCGCAGCTCACCCACCTCAGTCCGGCCCGCGTCGGCCCGGTAGGCCGGGTAGACGTGGGCTCGCAGCCCGGCGTTGCCGGTCGTGGCCAGGTAGCCGCTGGAGACGCGGGTCCGGTCGACGGCGGCGTCGGTAGCCAGCACGATCGGGCGTCGGGTGAGGCCCTCGACAACAACTCGGGTCTGCGCACCGCGGCCCTTGCGGGCGGCGGGGGCGGAGCGAGCGAGGGGGGATCGGCGACCCATGGGAACTCCTTCTGCGCACAGCGGTCGTAGCGGCGTCGGGGCGCTTGCATCGCCCTCAGTTCACTAATTTACGCACTTATGCAGAGAACGTCAATTCTTACGTGTCATCTTGTCGCAGCGCAGGCATCTCCCACCCTGCGGCCGGGACGCAACGGATGCCTCCGCTCAGCCCGTGAGGACCGCGTGGAACTGGCGACCGCCCTCGGGGGTTGGGTGAGGAGCGCCACCAAGGGCGTCGAGCGCCATGTACAGGCCGTTGAGTACACCTTCATTGCGGGCGTCATGGGTGGCGCAGCCCGATTGCGCCCAGTAGCGACGGTCCTCGATCTCCCGGACCAGGACGCGGGCAGCGGCGGACCCCGATACGTATACGGCGGCGTTCTGGGTGGTCATGCGCGCGGTTTCTCCCTTGCCTGGATGTGGCAGCCGGGACGGCGCTACACCATCCCGCTTTCCTTTAATTTACTTTAATAGGCGACGTTGGTCAATCTCGCGGACTGCGCTGATCGGCGCCGGATCTCGGGTCGCACGCCCCCGCGCGGGAGCCACACCCTTCACCTCCTCGCCTGTCTTGACAATCTACCCTGTGTTGGGTAAATTAATGATTGCTGGAGAGGGCGAGGCAAGCGCCCGACCGGCCGCTACGCACACCTGACCCGGGAGCAGCCATGACCGCCTTGATCTCTGAAGCACCGCTCGGCGTCGCGGTCGTGG
The DNA here is from genome assembly GCF_001751255.1 of Streptomyces nanshensis. Taxonomy (GTDB): domain Bacteria; phylum Actinomycetota; class Actinomycetes; order Streptomycetales; family Streptomycetaceae; genus Streptomyces; species Streptomyces nanshensis_A. The sequence continues at coordinate 17,672 of NZ_LJGW01000039.1, forward strand.
ACTGCGAGCGGGTCGAGTGCCTCTGCGGTCGGATCTCGCCCTTCCTCGACGACGAGGACGAGGGACACCAGGAGGCCCACGACGCGGGCTGGCACGTGCTGGGCCGCGAAGAGTGCGAATGCCCCATCCTCTGCGGCGACTGCGCCGAGGAGTGGTGCGGCGTCCGCGACGACTCTCCCCGGCTGCTCGGCATGCGCGTCATCTGACGGCCGTCTGGACGCACGCCACCTCACCACCCGTTCTGTACGCGACCCGAGGAGGTCAGCCCCCCATGGACAGCACGCAGCAGGAACGCCAGCGGACCATCCGCCGGCTCATGAACTCCGCGCCCCCCGAGCTGCTTCGCGCAGTGCTGGAGCGCGTCCTGGAGACGACGGCCGAGGCGCAGGAGGGGCCCGACATCGGTTCCTACGGGAGGGGTGGATGCCTGCCGACTGAGGTCGTGGATGCCGAGTACGAGGGGCGCAACCACGTCGGTGACGATGTCGACTCCGAGATCCTCTCCGTACTGAAGGGTGAGTGACGGCGCGGGCGGGGCCGGCTGGTCCCGCCCNGCCGGCTGGTCCCGCCCGCGCCGTACTGTGCTCCAGCTCTGCGCGCGGGCGGGCGTCCCGTTCCTCCTCGGCCGACCCTGTTTCGAGCAGTCATCGCTCACAACTTGCTCGATGACTCCTGATAGGGTAAATTAAAGATTGTTGGAGCGGTGATGCAAGCGCCGCCCCGGCCGCTACAGATCCACCCGCTGAAGGAGAGTCGCATGAGCGCCATCGCCCCCGCCGCCACGTACGAGGTCCGCCTGGACGAGCCGGTCCCCTACTCGTACGTCGTCACCACGAAGCGCGGCGTCGCCGGGTGCGACGTGCCGACAGTGGCCCGCCAGCTCATGAACGAGGACGCGGTCCGGCATGCGGCGCAGTGGGCCGACTTCCCCGGCTACGTTCCCGCGCGCTACCAGGTGAAGGTCTTCGACGCGGACGGCCAGCGGGTTCAGCTCTGACGCCCCGCCGCGCCCCCGGTCACCGAGGGCGCGGCGCCCCGCTTCCTCGACAGCAACAACCCACCACCCCGCGACAGGAGTCCAGCCGTGCACCGCAGTGTCCGTCCCACCCGCCTTGCCGCCACCGTCAGTCCCTCGGTCATCCTCGGGGGGACCTTCCCACCCCAGTACGGCGAGATTCCCACGCGCCTCCTGCTGGCCCTCGCTCTCGTCGGCGTGGTGGGGGTGCTGATGCTCGCCTGCTCCCTGTTCCCCCGCACCCGCCAGGACTCCGCCACGGCAGAGCCGGGAGAGAAGGGCATCCGGTGACGCGCAGCGTCGAGACCATCAAGGGCGACATCCAGGCGGAGGCCGGTCGCCTCTCCGACGACCCGAACCATAGCCTCCTCGTCCTCCTCGCCGAACTGGAGCGCACGGCGCGCCAGGACGGCTACAGCAGGGGATACGACCAGGCACAGGCCGACGCCGCCAACGGCGCTTTCGGCTGATCGCAGGCGGCAGCCGCCAGGGCGCCGGCTGATCCATGGTCGTGGCGAAACTGCGGCCCGGTGGCTGCCGTGCGGCCCTGCTCCTCGCCCTGACGGTCCGGCGCTGGGCCATCGTCGCCGCCAGGGCCTGGAGAACGGACCCCGGCGCCCCGCTGAACGAACCTGAGCCACCCGTGCAACCGGGCGGCGGCCACGAGTCCGACTGCCGCCCGGAAACCGGCCTCCTGCCTGGGAACCGCGAACAGTTCACGCAGCTGCTCCTGGACGACCTTCACCGCCCGGCCCCGGCCGGCGCCTGCCGACCGTGCGAGATGCGGCCTGGAGCCGAGCGGGCTGGGCACTCAGTACCCCCGCCCTGCGGGCTCTGAATCCCGTTCACGGACCGCAGAACTCTGGGCCGGTCCGAACGTCG
>NZ_LJGW01000314.1 GCF_001751255.1 Streptomyces nanshensis
CGGCCGCCTCCCGGTCGGCGCGGCGGTCCCCGGCCAGGACCTCGCAGGTCTCGCACGGGCCGCCGGTGTCCAGCCGCACGCCCTCGTCGCAGCGGCGCTCGAAGCACTCGGCACGCTGCGGGAGACCGCGGGCCAGGAGCCATCCCACCGGATCCTCCACCCGGTGCGGTCCGCCCTGCGCGCACAGCCGCCGCTCCAGCCGTGCGGCCACCACCGACTCCGCGGCGTCTGGGCCGGCAACGCCCGCCGCGACCTGCAGATGCCCCCGGATCTTGCGGACCAGATGAGCGCGCGCGCCGGGCCGGGTCAGCCGGGCCCACAGCTCCTGGACCGGACCCAACACCACCTGAAGATCATCCGGCGGCGCCGGCACCCTCCCCGCCAGCCCGCCATCGTTTCCGCTCGCCCCAGGGACGCCTGAACTTCCTTCCTGACCAGCAGAGTTGACGAGATGAAGGGGGTTTGGCTTCTCCCCGCGAAGCGGGCCCGGCCCTGGTGCCGCGGCGGCTGCAGCCCCGTCACTGGTGGGCTGTTCCGTGACGGTGGGGGAGTCCTCGCGCGTACGCGCGCCTCCCCGCCGACCACCGCACTCCAAGACGGCAGAGCCGGAAAACCCACCACTACCTGCACCACAAACGGAGTCCTCAGCCACAGGAGCGTGGTCCGCGTGGAGCTCTGCAGTATCAGGGAGGTCCGGAATCTCGGGCTCTTCGACCTCTGCTGCGCCTGTGACCTCGGCTTTCTGCGTCTCGCCCGGAGCAAGATCTCCGGCTGCAGATGCGGGAAGGTGCGAAAACACGGGGCTGGCGCCCGTACGCGCCTCCCGGACAGCCTGCTGCTGCTCACGGTGCGCGTCGACGACAGGGAGAAGCCGCACCCGGGACTTCCGCTTCATGCCCTGCGCGTTCTCGCGCTCGCGCCGTACGACCTCCGCGACACCCTGTTCCTCGAGCCGGGCGAGGACCTTCGCCCCGCCCGACGGCGAGCGGCCCAACAGCCGCGCTACCGTCGCCGCCGGCCGCCCCCGCTCGCGGTCCACCGTGCCCGGGCACAGCCGCAGCCACCCCTTCGGGCTCGCCGAGAGCACCAGCAGCAGAAGACCGAGCCGGTCCGTGGCCGCGCCCTTCCCCGTACGGGAAGCCAGCAGCCCCGGCGGCGTCGGCTCCTTGTCCTTCGGAGCCCAACCCGGCCCGAACAACACCTCGCACAGGCGCAGCAGCACTGCCAGCTCCTGCCGCGTCAGCGACAGCGGATGCCCCCGCCCGCCCGTACGACGGGCACGCCACAGCGGCATCACCAGGCAGTCCAGCCCGGTCGGATAACCCCGCTCGTCCGTCACGACCCGCGTGTGCAGCGCATCCCGCCGCCGCAGCGCGGGCAGCACGGAGTGGTGCACCGTCGAGTCGGTCACGCCCAGCCAGCGGCCCAGCTCGGCGCCCCACGTTGAGGCGACGTCGTCGTCCCACCAGCCCTTCGGCGAGCGGGACTTCGCCAGCAGCACCACCGCCGCCAGCCGCGCCGCATCCGGCAATCCGGTCAGCGACGGATCGGCCAGCAGCGCCCGTACAGCAGCCAGCAGCCGTCGGCGCATCGTCCGCGTCAATTGAAGCGGATTGCCCAACTCCAGCGGCACGACCGGCCCGGCCGGCCCTGGCACCGCGCGCAGGCGCCGTCGACGACGCTGAACGCGGCGCAGCGGGGGAGAAGTTGATGGTGCCGTCACCGGAACCCCCCGCTGCCGGCGCCCGCGGCAGCGGGCAGGCACGGCACGGCCCCGTGACGGTCGAACGCACGCGCTGTGACGTGCGCCACGAAACCAGCTCCGGATGCCGCCATACGGGCATGCCGGAGCTGACAGATGTCAGCCCCATAGGGCATAGTAAAAAACAGCTCCCTTCGGAGTGAGAGCCCCACTTCGTGTGTGGCTTGGGTTCTGGGGAGAACCTGAAGATCAGAACGGGCCGTGCCGGCGGCAACCGGGCGGCCAGTCCCCTCCGTGAGGACAGTGCAGACCTCACGGAGAACCGGAGGGGCCTCAAGGGCCTGGTGGCGTGGGAACCACCGGGACTCTGGGGCCCGGGCGGCGCTGAACGAAGCGCCGCCCCGACGACTTACGTCATCCCCACCTCCTCCTCAACCGGGGTAGGGGCCTGCCCCGAACCGGGCAGCAAGCACAAGCGCACCCCGCCGGAGCGACGCAGGCGCGTCGACTTCCACGGCGGGGTGCTGTGTGTCTGTCGGAGGGTACGGGTACCCTGTGTCATGTCGATCACCAGAAGGTCTCGTTGGGGTGGTCGGCGGGCCGTCGGACCCCCACAGGTCCTCTGGCCAGTGGCCTCCAGCTCGACTTGCTCAAGGTCGAGGGACTGGGGGCCACCATCTTTTTCGATCAATGGTGCAGTAACCCTACTCCCCAACAGGGAACGATGGGGACCACCCTCACCCCGACGTGTCGCCGCTCTACCAGGCACAACTGACGTGGTGTGAGATGTGGACGAGCTCGCGGGAAGAGGCCCGGAACGATCTTCAACCAAAGTGGGGTCGTTCACTTCCGTCCCTCCTCTACCCTCGGACCTGAATTCGGTGATCCCTGAATGGAAGATCCAGAAAGGCCCCTACGGGTAGGCAACATCGGAGCAATGGCGCGGAAGTGGCGCAGCAATCGCGGCGTAAGCCCTCATTCTCGCTGTCCGATGTGTTCGAGATTGTCGTAGAACAGTGAGAGCACTGCCTCGGCTCCGGAGCCTTGGGCTGTAGCGATGCGCTGGAAGCGAGCCGACCGAAGATCGCCAGCGACGCGGATGCGCTTGTGCTGACGCTCAGTAGGGCAGTAGCCGGCTCTGTCTATCTGGAGTCCGTTGAGGGCTTCCGGCTTACTCCCCAGGTTGTTCAGCACGTTGCGCGTCGCATAGGTCACGCGTTGGTGGTCTTTGCCCGTGACTTCAATGCGCCAGGGGTCTCCGTGAGCGCTTCGGGTGATGTCGACCTGCTCGACGGGGAGGATGTGGAGGCGGTCATCGTCCGCGACTTCGGCCGCCTTGTAGGCATCCCCCGGAGGTACGATTACATGTAGGTGGAATTGTTTCGCCGCATGGGAGCGGAGCCAGGTCCCAAGGGGACGATCCGCTCCCAGAACGTAGGTGCGACCACGGAGGTCTTCCGGAGAGGTCGTCCACAGAAATGGCGGATCGAAGTCGTCAGGCGCGGTTGCCCATTCCGTATCGACAACGCTGAGAGATCCCACTCCGGTAGCGACCACTGCCGCTCCAGCCGTGAGCACCGTACCGTCAGTAAGTGTGACCTCGACGCGGTCATCGAATCCCGAGACTGCCACCGCTCGTGCCTGGATCAAGCTGCAACGACGTTGCCCTCGCAGCCACTCAAGATCCGCAACGAGAGCGGCTGCGAGCTGGGTGCCGCTCGACCAGTTTCCGGCAACGTTTTCGACTGCGTCGATAGTGCACAACTTGCCGCCGATGTGCGCGGCTTCTACCAGTACGGTCCGGAGCTGAAGGCTCGCGGCCATCAACGCGGCGGCAGTTCCCCCCGGCCCGGCACCCACGATGAGTACGTCCGTATCGCTCTCCGGGTTCGTCATGGTCGCCCTCCCTGCGGAACGCCGATTTGATCGAGCACCTGCTTGCTGGTCAGTAGCTGATCGGCGCCGATGTTCCGAGTAGCGAGCAGTAGAGCCGCATCGTGGTACGTGGGTCCTCCCGTCGACGCGCAGGCGTCCGTCACGATCCAGGGCCGTACACCCGACTGGTACGCGTCGATGGCGGTGTCGTACACACAGGCATCCGTGTCGATCCCACAGAGCACGAGGTCGGTCCAACCCCGGCTCCGGATCAGTTGAGTACCTTCCTGCGTGAACGCAGATGACTGCTGCTTGTCGATGACCGCGTCCGCTACGTCAACACAAGGAGACAACTCGCCTACGAACGCTTGCTCGGCTTCTGTGCGCAGCTTCGTCCAACCAGTGATGGTTTCGTAAGGGGAGCCCGGTTCATTCCGGAATTGTGTGAAGACAGCAGGTGCCCCGATGCTCTGCCACCTCTTGACCAGATCTACGATTGCTGGCACTACGCCCTGACTGTGTCGATTAACGAAACCGTGCTGCACGTCGATGACGAGTAGCGCCGCCGAGCGAGGGTTCACCAAGCCACCTTCCATTGCTATTACGGATTACTGTCGCGGAGGGCCTCTTGAGCGGACCTCAGCAGCTTGGGGAGTTCGCTGGTCGACAGGATCGCCTCGCGCATCGCGCGGTGCTGTGCTGACTCGGTTGGTCGCGCAGTCGTCAGCCGCACGTACGCGCTGCGGAGGTAACGCCAGCCGTAGACCTTGGGCATCACGGGATCTCGTCCATCTTCGACCACGTGCAGGATGTGCGAAGTGAGCGCCCACAGGGCTTGTGCGTCCAACTCCAGGTTGACGATGTCGCTCATCGTCAGAGCACGCTCGTCCGGTTGCGGGTGGTAGGCGACACCGGACCAGCCCGCGACGCCCTGAGACACGCCGCCTCCGAAACTGACAGCTTCGGGATGCCACCAGCCCGCTTGGAACTTGGCATCCTCGACACCTGGGGCGAGTGGGCTCACGTTCTGTGGGTCCTGTCGGTTCACCAGCACCGATGGCGTGGTCAACAGATGAAGAGCTGTCTCCAGACCTCCGCCTTTCCACGAGTTCTCCCGCAACTCGTAAGCGGAAAGCACGTATTCAGGAGCCAGTTCGTCACTCTGGACGTCGGCGTGGAGCCCCAACATCTGTGCTAGTTGCTGCCCAGCCCAGGATCGGTCCCTCGGGTACGAGTGGTAGCGCCACACCGCGAGGTCCGTGAGCGACTCCACGTGCCGCTGCTCCTGAAGGTGGAAAACGACGACGCCGCAACCGTAGAGGTGCGTGGTGGCTGCCTGCGCTCCGGATCGCTCAGTGGGGAGCACTCGCTGTTCGAGCCCACCCGGTCCCTCGCCTCGAGGAGAAGCGACCTCGTAGATAGGAGCTAGCGACTCGCCGACGTAGGCCGGCAAGAACTTGTGCGAAACGACCGTGCACGGAGCCGTCTTCGACTCTGCGCTTTCGGCTGGCGGCAGCGGTTCGCCGTGCAATGCCGCTAGTCGGACTCGGAACGCGCTCTTCTCTTCGTCGCTGCACTGAGCCAGCGCGCAGTCGAGGATTTGCGCTGTCGCCGGGCGGCAAACCGCGGTGGGGTTCTGTCGCCAATGGGCAACGGTTCGGGAACTGAGACCGAGATTATCCGCGAAGCCGCGTTGGGACTCCCGCTTCACCGACAGCAGCAGCGTCGCCTCGGCTCCAGTCCATCGCTCCACAGTGATCATTACACCCACCTCAATCGGTGTCGCGCAGCGATGAGCCTGCGTATTGCTGCACTACGTCAGCACTATTGCTGCGGGCGGACATCACGCTCAACTGCTCCACTCCGCATGCTGATTGGCATGTCGAACAGCATGCGACGGCGAAGGTACGCAGGGTGGCCTGGGCGGGTGCCAGCTTCATCCGGAGACCCCCTCACCCTTACTCTCCAGGCGGTCAAGTCGCGAACTCATGTCCGCGAGGTTCCGCTCCACCTCGTCCAGCCGCCTCAAGGCCTGAGCCAGTCGATCGGCAACAGCGTCGGCGGCCCCCTCGCTGATGAAGCTTCCGCTCCCCTGGTGCGAGTAGATGACACCTCGGGTGCGCAGGGCACCGAGAGCCCGCGAGACCGTGTTGGGGGCAACGCCGATTTCCACTGCGAGCTGACGCGTGGACGGAAGTTTTTCGTGAGGGGAAAGGAGTCCCAAGCGAACTTGCTCCTCGACCCAGTCGACAACGCGCTGGGCCGGCGGCAGTGGCACGGGCTCGTCTGCGCGCTGGGTCGGCTGCGGTTCGGACTCATCACTCGACATGAGCGTCATCGTACGCCCACCTCTTCATCCTAGACGGCTTACCCAACTGACTTGACATGGCTGCTACTGTAGCAGTTATGTTGGGTAAGCCAATACGGCAGTCCCTGGCTTTCGTGAACGGAGACGCACATGCAGACCACCGAACTCGATCAGATGTCGCTGCTGGTGGAGGCGTACGACCGCTACCAGCCCCGGCTGCACCGTCTCGTGAACAATCACCTTCCGCCGGACCAGTGGCACCGCGGGGAGGACATCACCCAGAACGTATGGATGCGAGCGCTTGAGTCCGCCGACCTCGACAACACCTGCGTCGACTCGCGCTCCGAACTCCCCATCTGGCTCGTGGAAACGGCCCGCGAGGAAATCGCCGAGCACCACCGCAGCACCGTCGAAGCCCTCTACGGCTCCAGGCCGGTGAACTGCACCTTCCACGATGTCCACACCACGGTCGACAAGCGGATCGTCCTGATCCCCGCCGAAGTCCTGGTCGACCTTGACGACTTCACCAAGCAGCAGCCCGAGCCGCAGTTCGCGCTCATGGCGGGCTGACGCTCCGACGCCTTCTGCCGGAACCGCCCCACATGGGCGGGTGCCGGTAGTGGGCGCCGGAAACGGCACCCAGCACGCAGTTCGCAAGCCGCTCCGGCGGCGGCCCGGGTTCGGGACGGAAGCTTCCGCTTCCACGCCCGAGACTCCTTACCGGAGTCGATAGCACCATCTAAATCCCCAGGTCAGCGAGCTGTAGCACGTCGCGTCGCCGCGCGATGCGCTGTCCAGCCGTCAGGACGCCGGCACACCCGGCCCCTGACAGATGGAGAACGCACCACGCAGCACGCGTACCGACCGAGCACGCACGCAGGGAGAGCACGATGACCACCACCGCCCGGAAGCGACCGAAGAAGACACGTACCAAGCGCCGCAGCATGCGGCCTCCGCTCGCCGTCTCGACGATCGTGTCCACGCAACCGCACCATGTCGATCTGCGACCCGGCGCGCGCTGCCTCGTATGCCCCGACTGCGGAACCTGGTGCCCCCTCACCACCCACCAGGGCAAGCACAAGCTCGTCCCGCACGACACGCTGCCCGCCGGTGACGACGGCGCAGGCCCTTGCCACCTCGGCAGTAACCGCCTCGTGCACATCGACCTCACCCTGACGCAGTGGCTGAAGGCGATGGAGCGCTTCGACCGCGACAAGGTGCAGCCCCAGAGCCGCCGCACAGCACGCCAGTTCTACAAGCCCATCCCGCCCACCGGCGCGCCGGTCGTCCGGATCGCGCAGTCGCGAAACGTCCCTGGCGACACCGGCCAGGACTCGACCCACCGCGAGCGCTGCCCGGTCTGCCGACACCGCGAACAACTCCGCGCCGAGCGCGAGCGGTTCGCCCGCACAACGAGGCCGGCGCGCCGCCGCGAGCAGCGGTGGAGCGACCTACTGCCGGCCGTGCAGCGGGCCGACGCCGAGCGGATTCCCGCAGGAGCTGCCAGCACCGAGAAGGGGCCGAAGGTGCCCCTCGAACCGCTCCACGTCCGTACGACCAACTGCCCCTTCTCCGCTTAGCGATTGGAGACTCCCATGACGACCGCAACCGCCAGCGGGTTCCCCTTCACTACCCGCCGTACCACGACGTCCCTCGGGAACGTCACGGACGACACCTGGGGCTTCGCCACCGCCACCATCACCACCGCCACCCCGCGCGGCACCGGCAACTCACGGCGGATGACCCTCGGCCTGACCGCCGACAACGGCGCCACCGCCGTCGCCACGCTCGACAGCGTCCGGCTCCGTCAGACTCCCGACTTCCTCCTCACCCCCGGAGCCCGCGTACAGGTCCGCGGCGTCGTACGGCGCCTCACCGACACGCTGCCCGTCATAGACGTCATCGGCATCGCACCCGCCTGACCAACCCGAAACCTCGGACTGCGGCACCCTGGGCACCATCAGGGCGCCGCTTCTGTCCGATTGGAGACCCCGATGCCCCAGCAGAACCCGACCCCGATGACGCCTCGGACGCGACTCCTGGCCGCGCTCGATCTCCTGGCCACGCACCGCATCAAGCTTGCCCGCGAGTACCTTCCGTCCAAGGACCGCATCCGAATCGCAGTTCGCGACTTCACCGCGCCCCGGCCGCTGCTCACCCTCGACGAAATGCCGCTCGTGGTAGGACGCGTGGGACACGGTAAGACCGACCTCACGGCACTCATGAACGCCGCGAGGCACTCACCTCCCATGCCCGCCGTACGCGATGACGAAGTGGTCATCGGGCAAGAGCTGGACGCCCAGCCGGTGCGCTGGAACATCCGGCGCTCCTTCCGATGAGCACCCGCCGTACTTTCGACTCCCGAGAGGAGCACCGTGGCTTATCACGTCCGAGTCGACACCAACGACGGCTACCGCAACTACTTCTGCCACACCGAAACTGCCGCCGAGGCTGAGAAGGAGGCCACGGAGTGGGCCGAAGCCGACGGCGAGACACCGCAGGGCGCCCACGCCACACCCGGCTACTGACCGCACCAAGGCACGGCCTCCGCTCGGTCGGAGACCTGACGCACCGGAGGGCACAGCATGGACCCGAAGCCCGGCTACGTCGTCATCGCATACGAACGGGGAGCGCCAGTCTGCGAGGTCGCCACCGCGGGGGAGCCCCTGACGGTACTGGAGGCGCCTCACTTCGCCCGCGAGCTCCGTCGGGAGTTCCCGGGAGCCGTTGTCGCCACGCTCCCCGCTGGCTCGTACGTGCCGTGACCATGCGACTCGCCCGCGACCTACGACCTTCCAGCACCGCGGCGCACCGGGCATCACCCGGGGCGCCGCGGTGCTGTTCCACCAGTCCTGATCGAGAGAACGGACAACGCCCATGAACAGGCACTACACGAGCCCGACCAACCCCTGCCACGTGATCAGCGCCGAACGGTACAGGCTGTCTCACATCGACTACGTCACGCCCGACTTACCGAAGTTCGATGCGATGGTCGAATTCCTCAACTTCAGCGACACCAACCTGCACACGCGGCCCGAAGGCTACGGCCTGATCCTCCTCGAAGCCGAGGAACACAGCCTGGCCTACTTCGGCCCGATCGAGCAGGTCCGCCAGTACCAGGCTGACAACGCCGCCGGCGCCGCCACCACCTTCGACCACACGCAGGGCGTCATGATCGGCGGATGGCCCCAGGGCGTGGCCTGGGATGGCTTCATCCCGACCACCTACTGGAACCGCAAGGCCAACGGTGCTGTCGATGACGGCATCGGCATCCTGACCCGTTTCGATCACCCGGTGACCCCTGGCGCCGAAGTGATCGTCTACGAATTCGAAGGCGGATGGCTGGCCGACCGTCCCACCCACAAGCTGGTGACCTACCACTGCACGGCTTGCCACCTCGACACGTTCACCGACTCCGGCCACGTCCACGAGAACGATGGCCCCGACACCCGCCGTTGGGCGGCCCGACAGGCCCGCCAGCACATGGAAAGCGCCAAGAAGCACGGCGTGAACCGCGACGGCCAGTCGGCCTGCCGGCCGAACAACGGCGAGATGCTGCGCATCGTCAACGAAATGGCGAAGAAGCGCAGGTACGAGCACGCGCCCCTGCCCGACACCGACGACGCGTACTGCGCGATCCACGGCCCCTGCTCGATCATCCGCGAACTCCGCGCCGGCGTACGCCCCGCAGCCGCCTACGCCTGACCCCGCCGACTCACCCCACCCGATGAGGGGGCCGACCCGCTCGCCCCTCCCGTACACGCAACTGCCACGGCGGCCCGACCTGCTCGGGCCGCCGCTCGCGTTTCTGCTCGGCTGCCTTCTGCCGCCCGGCCCGTACGTACGGGGCGGGCGGTGGACGGGAGCCGTACAGCACACCGAGCTGCACACCACGCTCCACCAACACACCGCGGCGGCCAGGGGATTGGGCCCCCTGGCCGCCGATCTCTGCACAGAGGAGGATTCTGTGACTGCAGCCATGCTGGCACAACGTCCCGCGTCGTTACGGCTGTTCGGGCCGGACGACCAGGAGCCCGATCACCGCCGCGGCAGTGAGCCGACTCCCACCCGCCCGCACATCACCGGCGAGGACGACGAGAAGACGCCCGCCGGGCTGCCGAAGCGCAAGCCCTTCAAGAAATACCCGCCCAAGAAGGACGGCTTCGTGAACCTCGCCAGCCCCGGCGAGGAAGAGCCCGGACGGGACGGCGGCCAGAGCGACGAGGGCCTTCGCCGGGCCACGGGCGCGCACAACCGACCGGCCCCGGCCCGGACCGTCATCCGCACCGGCCACCCGCTCCTCCCGAACCTGCCACTGGTGCGGATGGCGCCCGCCATGAGCGACGACGAGGACCACGAGCTGAACCGCGACGCGGAGACAGGAACCGACTGGGACCTGTAACCGCCTCGCACAGCACCCCGAACGACACGTCACCACACGGGCGGGGCCGCCCCACCGGCTCGGCGGCCCCGCCCGTGTCACCCCGACGGCAGGCCAACCTCCTTGCCCGACGACCTCATACGCCTGGCCCGCCTCGCACAGCACGACGCGGAGCGGGCCCTCGCTCAGCACGGACTCACCGCCGGCACCCGCGCCCTGCTCTACGCAGCGCGCATCACCACCGAAGTGGTGCTCGACACCGGCAGATACCGAGTCCACGACCTCCACCAACTACTCCACGGGAGTCGCAATGGGAACCAAGCAGCCCTCAACGAAGGACTTAGAACGCCGGGCCGAGGAGTCCCGGAAGAACACCGAGAAGGCAGTAGACCAGCGCCGCCGCCTGACCGGCTGACTCCGGACACCTCGCATCGGGCTTCGGGCCGCGACCGTCACTCGCGGCCCGAAGTCCCCTGGCGCAACGATCACCTGCCCATTCCCCGCCGGGAGCAGNCGGGAGCAGAGATGACGATCTCCACCGAGCACCGCCCACCGGACGCTGCCGACGCGCCCGCCCAGGACACCGCCGGCACGGGCCGCCGGGTCCACGTGCGGCTCCGCCGCGGCAAACCCGCCGGCGTCTTCCGCACCGTCGTCGACGCGAAACGCGCCGCCGAGCGCGCCGCGTCCGTCCGCGCCGGACTGTGGCGCGAAGCCCCAGCCCACGGGGAGCGCGAGCACGAGCTCGTCGAGACCGACGTCCACGGCCCCTGGCCCGACGAGAGTCGCGTGTACGTCCTCGTCGACCACGGCGGCCGCTACCGCTCCGTGCACGGCACCACCACGACGGACCAACACCGCGCCGTCACCGACCGATTCATCTGCCTACGCATCCAGGAACCGGCCTACGCCGCGGCGTAGGCCGGCCCCGCTTTGCGACCTCTCTCACCCGACGGCCCCCGGGCTCAACGCCCGCGCCCGCGAGCGGCCCCGATGAAAGGAACACCTCACCATGCACTGGAAGGACCCGGGCGCGTGGACTAAGGACAACTGGTATCTCGTCCTCGGGACGCTGGTGCTGATCATAGGCTCCCTGCTGATCGTCCGAGCCCTGCGCCGCGCCAACAAGCGCCGTGCCCTCCTCGCCGCGCGCGCCGCATACGACGAGCACGCCGACCGCGTCGGCAAGCGGGCCGAGGACATCCTCACCCTCGCCGTCGCATCCGCAGCCGCCTACCTCAGCTCGACCGGCCTGCGGAAGTTCGGCCGGGACATGATGCAACTTCAGTCCCCCGCGGACTGGCTGCCGTTCTTCGCGCTCGACATCGCCGCCTTCGTCTGCGGCAAGCGTGCGCGCCGTCGGGCCCGCCGCGGTGACGGACCGGGACTCTCCGGCGCGCTGATGTGGGCCCTGATCGGCGTCTCCGCTGTCTTCTCCGGCAGCGAGGGCGACACCGTCTGGCAGCAACTCTCCCGCGTACCCTGGCCGTTGATCGCAGGCATCCTCTTCGAGCTCGGCTCCCTGGAGGAACGCCGCACGAAGCGGGAGGACCAGAAGCGCTCCGCCGGCGAGTGGATCGAGCGCAAGCTCGACGCCGTCAGGATGCTCCACCCCGTCGAGTGGGTTCGGGTCCGTATGGCCTTGGCCGCCGACGAGAGCATCTCGACGGCCCAGGCAACCCGCCTGGTACGGATCGAACGCGCCGGATACCGGATGTACCGACTCCGGATGATCAAGAAGACGTACGACGACCACGGCAAGTGGACGGCGTGGCTCTTCGCCGGCCGCCTGGAGCGCGCGAACCGCCGCGCGCAGGTCACCCAGGCCCGGGTGAAGCGCGACGACATCGAATACGTCATCGAAGCCTTCCAGCGGCGGGTGCGCACCATCACCATCGCCAACGGGGAGTACACCACCCCGCAGCAGGCCCAGAAGGCCGCCCGGTCGATGCTTCTGACCGAGCCCCGAACCGGGCAGACCGACCGGACCGGCCCGCCGAACCGAACCGAAGCCTCAGAGGTTCGAACCGGCACGGCCGAACCGGTCCAGCGAACCGGTACGACCGAACCGAACCGAACCAGTGAACCGGCACCTCGAACCGGTGCGGAGAGCGAACCGAACCGGTCCGGCGAACCGGCCGAACCGGTTCATCGAACCGGCCGAACCGAACCGGCGAACCGGCCCGGTTCGGAAACCCGAACCGGTCGAACCGAACCGGCCGAACCGAATCGGACCGAGCAGGTCAACACCGGTACGGCAACCGGTTCGGACGCCGAATCCAGCGACGACGAGGGTCCCTCCGACGAGGAGCTCATCGCCGCGCTGCGCCGCGCTCTCCTGCCGAACGGCAAGTTCAGCATCGGCGGTCAGGGAAAGGTCGCGTCGCACTTCCGCATCGGTACAGGGCGCGCCAAGCGCGTCATGAAGGAGGCGCGCAGCCTTCCCCCGATCGGTTCGGACGGCATGCCCTCCGGTACGCCCCCCAACGGGCAGGAGGAGAACGAGAAGAACAGCGCCCCGGCCGCCGCAGGCGTCATAGACCTCGAGAAGGCCTTCGACGTCACGAACCTCCTCGGCCGCGGCGAGCCGACCGAGCACGAGATGGCGCTGGCCGGCCCCGCTGCCAACCGTGCTGCTGACTGACCCGCACCTGTTCCTGTTGCCCGTGGTCATCCCCAGCCCCGCGTCTCCGCCCGGACCGCGGCGGCTGAGGGTGGCCACGGTCGCCTGGCCAGGCCGAACCCCCACCCCCTCCCACCTGGAGAAACGCATGAACATCGAACACTTGATGACGGAAGAAGGGATGCGCGAGTTCACGGCCAAGTGCCGTGACAAGCACCAGTTGGCGCACACGCAGTACGCGCAGATCGGCGAGGTTCTCAAGCAGCGGCTGCTGAACCAGGCGCCGCTCACGGGTGACCGCTGGTACCACCGCCGCGTACGCGCGTGGCAGGTAAAGCGGCAGTACACGAAGCTGGCGCGGCTCTCCCGCAAGGCCGTCGGCGCCGCGGAAGCCGCGAACACTGTGTTCCGTACGAACGTGCTGGAAGTAGAGGGCAGGCGGGAGCAGAAGGCCCTGGACAAGGCGCAGCGCAAGCAGAGCCGCCGCGATGCGTCCGGCGGCTTCGTGGAGAAGTCCCTCGCCAAGAGCGCCGACGCGTTCAACGGGGTATCCGCGCAGGTCACCGACGGGAACGAGCAGCCGGTCACCTACCTGGATCCCGAACCGGCGCCCATGCAGATGGCCTCCGGCAGTGGCATTCAGCCCACCGGGACGGTCTACGACCACTTCCCCAAGGGAGGCCGCCGTTGAACCGCCGCCGTCTGAGCCCGCAGCAGCAGGAACAGCGCTCGCGGGCGAACCGGGCCAGGCACCTGAACGCCAAGCAGGAGGAGGCCCGCGCCCAGGGGCCCGAGCAGTTCGCGTGGTTCTGGTGGGACGCCGTCCGGACGCTCACGAAGCAGCGCCCCGAACTGCTGAAGCCCCTCGCGAGCCATCTCCACGACTTCTACCAGCGTCACACGCAGTAACTCATCATCCTCATCCTCACCGCCGCTCGAGGCGTCCCCGGCGGGCCTCAAGGCGCGCGCGCGACGCGCGCGCGCGAGGCTGCCGTGGCGGTGACTGTCTGTCAACACTGAAAGGGAGGGAATCATGGCCGACGACGACGCCTCCAACGGAGCCGACGGCACCCCGAACAACGTTCACAGCCTCCTGGGCCGCGTCGGATTCAACCCCCCGTCCGAGGCATCCGACTCCTCCTCCGGGTCCTCGTCCGACGCCCCGACCCTCACCCTCCCGGCCGTCACCGAGCCCCCCGCCGCCGATCCCCCCGACCTCTGGGACGTCGATGAGACCGGGCCGCTGGACATCCTCACGGCGATGCCGGAACCGGGTCTGCCGGCCCCCGAGCCGTACCCGGTCGCCCCCGAGCCGGGACACGTCCCCGACACCTTCCGCTCCGAGCCGGCCGACGGATCACACCACGCGCCCCGGCTGGGGGCGCTGTCCGCGGTCGCGATCCTGGCCATCTCCGTCGCCGCTCTCCGCGGCATCCACTCCGCGGTGACCGCCTGGCGCGCCAACCGGGAGCACCGGCGGGCCGTCGACGAGGCGGCCGCCAGGGGAGACGGCAAGGGCAAGGGCGGCAGGAAGAAGGTGCCGTCGTCGCACGAGTACGGCAGCAAGTCCCTGGGCTGGCGATCGTCGTCCGGGTCCCGTTCCGGCCGCGGCCGCGGCGGGGGAAGGGGCAGGGGCGGTGGCCGCGGCTCGGGCGGCAAGGGCCGAGGTACGTCTCCCCACCGGTCTTCCAGCGGCGGTTCTCCGTCGAAGGGCCGGCACCGCAACGACAAGCCGAAGAAGGACAAATCGCAGCGGTCGCTGCTGGGCGGGGGATCGCAGCGCGGCAGCACCCTCGACCGCAGCGGCGGCCGCGGCAAGGGCGGCGGCCGCGGCAAGGGGAAAGGGAACTCCGGGTCGGACAACGGCGGCAAGAAGAACAAGAACGGCCGCGACAAGGCACCCCGGGGCACCTCCGGTGAGAAGGGTCTCCTGACGCCGCAGAAGAACACCGACGATGACGCCGGGCGGAAGAACAAGGGCAAGGGGAAGGGCCGTACGACGCTGCGGCAGGCGATGAGGGACCAGCGGCGGAAGGCGGCCAAGCGCCGCCTGAAGCAGCGCAGGAAGAACCTCGACCCGCCGTTCCTCTGGTCCTACGACCGGGACGACGACACCAAGGACGACAAGCCGGGCAAGGACGGCGGCGCGAAGTCCACCAGCTCGGAGAAGAAGTCCGGCGATAAGAAGGACAGCAAGGACAAGTCCTCGACGCACAGCCGGTGGGAGAAGACCTCCGCCCGGGCGCGGGAGCGGTGGGAGAAGCGCCGCGCCGCGCACGAGGAGGAGCACACCAACCGCGGCGCGGCGGGTGACCCGTTCGCCGGGGCCTGGGCCTTCGACGACGACAGCCCCTTCGCGGCCGCGGGCTCCGCCTCCCACCCCTGGCGGTTCGAGGGCTTCGGCCGCGCGGACGGGAAGGACAAGCCGTCCCGCCGGAAGACGCCGAAGGAGCCAGCCGCCGTCGGCCGCGGACAGCCCGCTCTCGACGCGGCCCCCACCCCGCACACCGAGCGTCCCGGCAGCAGCGCCCCCGAGTACGTGGGAGCCGGCGCGCTGCGCACGAAACCGAAAAGGAAGGAGCCGCGGGTGGCCAAGACGCCAGCAGTGCCCGGCCGTGCGGTCGCTTACGCCCGCGCTGTCAGCGCGGCCGCGGGCTCGCCGGAGATGGCGCCCGAGCACGAAACGGAAATCACTCTGCCCGAGGCGCTGGAGCTTCTGGAGAAGCTGACCCGGGACGGCTTCTCGGCGCACGACATGTGCGTGTACCTGGCGAAGGCGGCCCGGAAGCTGCGCTACGAGTTCGAGGATCTCGCGAGCGTCCTGCGGCGACGCAACAACATCATCGGCCGGCTGACATCGGCGGCGATGGAGCACTTCGCCGAAGCGATGGAGGTCGTGGCGCGCAAGGCGGACGAGATGAAGGTGACGTCGCTGGTCGCCGCGGAGCTATCCGAAGCGGCCGAGAACGCCATGTTCGACGCCTACCAGCCGCTTCAGCAGGCCACCGAGGACGCGGGCCTCTCGACGCCGTCCTCGTACGCCCACAACCGGGAGTAGGTGAAACATGAGCATCCCCGTTCCCGCCGCCGACCCCGGCGACGACGCGATCGAACCCGCCTCACCGGTCCCCGCCGAGGAGGCACAAGCCGAACAGACCGCCGACGCCGACAGCGCAGAGGAGACCGAGACCACCGAAGGCTCCGAGGACGCCGCAGAGAAGAAGCCCGTTGCCGGGCGGGTCGTCTCGACCGGCGGAGGGGGCGCCGAACTCGTCCCCACCCGAGGCAACGCACCCGCCGTCCACGACGGCGACGACGTCGGGTTCCTCTCCCTGGGGCTGAGGATCTTCTGGATCGTCAAGGAAGCCGCACGGCTCGCCGCCGGCATGCACAAGCTCCAGCGGCGCATGGAGAGCAACGCGACCAAGGCCCGCATCGCCGCCGAGTTCTGCGCCGCTGCCGACGTCGAGGAACAGTTCACCGCGATGATCATGGAGGCTTCCGCTGCCCACTTGCGGGTGGCGAGAGCATCCGGGGACCTGCGGGACGCCGCCGACTCGATGGAATTCAAGGGACGCAACTTCAGCGACGCCCACGAACGCGAGTACCGCGGGGTCTACGAGAACGTGAAGGTCAGCCGCGCCCGCCAGCCCAAGCCCGGCTTCAACCGCGTGAAATGACGCCCTAACCCCAACACCCGCACCCCCCCCGTACCGCACCCTCCCGATGGGGCCGCATCCACACCGGATGCGGCCCCATCGCCGTGACGAAGGAGAACCACCGTGAGCACCGCCGAGCAGGCGCCGGGAGAGGCGCCGAGCGCAACGCCGACGCCCGTATCCGCCCGCGTGATCGCTCGGCGCGTACGGGCCGAACGCCTCACCTACGGGGCCGTCACCCTCGGCCTCACCATCGCCCCGCAGTACGAGTCCGCCTGGCCCGCCCACACCGTCGCCGCTGTCAGCGCCGTCGGCGGAGCCGTGTGGCTGTGGGAGAAGACCAGCACCTGGATGAAAGACAAGATCGACGTCACCGGCACCGTCGACGTACTCCGCACATGGGGCCGGGCGCTGCCCCTCGTGACCGGCGTCGGCCTGTACGCGGTGAACTTCTTCACCGCCGGCGACTTCTGGGCCCCGGGCGTGGAGTGGTGGGAACCGCTCGACGCCGCGGTCTGGGGCACCACGATGGGCGCCTGGGCGCCGATGACCCGCAGCCGGGGCCTGATCGTCGCTCCCGACACCGGGGCGCCGGCCATCGTCCCCCCGCAGGCCGTCGTCGCGAAGAACCTCGCCCAGCAGGAACTGCTGACCGGTCCCGCCGCCAGGTGGGCGGCCTCCGGCGTCGCGGCGGACACGAAACTCGTCCAGCCCCAGTGGTACCGGCCCGGCCTGCCCGACTTCGAAGCGACGATCGTCGCCCGCCAGGGCAAGGCAGTGCCGGAGATCTCCGAGACCAGCCTGGCCGCCATCTTCGACTTCCCCGTCGGCTCCGTCCTCCTCCTCCCGATCCCCGGATCCGGCCCCGGCCGCAAACGGCTCATCGCCCGCCCCACCCTGGGCGCGCCGGATTCGGTGGAGGAAGCGACGCTGGAGGGCAAGTGGGCCTCCCGCGTCACCTGCAGCGGCGGCGCCGCCCCCGGAGTCGAACTGATCGACCACCGGCTGGAAGACAACCGGCTGGTGCTGCTCGTCGCGGCGCTGCCGGGCAAGACCATCCGTCTCCCGCACCCCGAGCTGTGCTCGGCGATGGGCGTCAACGACCCTTCCTGCCTGGTGATCGAGACGGACGGCGTCCGGCAGGGCGTCGTCAGCATCTACGAGAAGAACCCGCTTCTCAACGTCCGCAAGGCGACCGTCGCCGACCTGACGATGGACGCCAAGGGCCGCATCAACATCGGCATCCGCCACGACGGCAAGCCCGCCAAGGTCCGCCTGTGGGACCCCGACCAGGGCGCGCTGCGAGGAATCACCGCCGGGGCGACCGGCGCCGGCAAGTCGGTGTTCCAACTGCTGCTGCTGGCCGCGGAGAAGTGCTCCGGCATCGTCTCCTTCGTCGGCGACCTCCAGGGCGGCAAGTCCCTCCCGGAGGCCGAGGGCAACGTCGACTGGTTCGCCAAGGGCGAGTACGAGTGCCTCGGGCAGCTCCTGGCCGCGCACGCCGTCATGAAGTACCGCGAGCGGATGAGCGCCAACCGCGGCGACTTCGCGATCAACAAACCGTGGCGGCTGCTGAACGTCACCCTCGACGAAATCAACCGCCTGCTCAGCCACCCCGACGACCGGATGCGGAAGCTCGCGGCCTGGCTGATCGCCGACATCCAGAAGACCGGCCGCAAGGTCGGCGTCGGCATCCGGCTGTCCGTGCAGTCCCTCCACCTGAAAGACCTCGGAGACGAGGAAGCCATCCGCCAGCAGGGCAAGGCCGGCATGGTCGTCCTCATGAGGACCCTGTCCTCCAGCACCCGCGAGATGGGCCTGGACGGCATCGAACCGCCCGGCTTCCAGATGTCGAACATCCCCGCCCGCATCTACGAGGACGGCCAGATCGAAGCCCTCTTCCACGGAAAGGACGACGAGGACGGCGAATCCACCGCGGGCATGGCGTACGTCTTCGTCGACGGCCGCGCCGAGTTCATGCGGACCTTCTACGCCGAGAAGACCGACGGCCGCTACCTCGACCTGCTCGAACTCTTCGGCGACGCACCGCCGGTGACCCTCACCCCCGAGGAACAAGAGGTGGCCGGAGAGGCGTACGCCGCCCGCAACGACCCCGAGTACCTCAAGGCGATCCTCAACAAGATCATTGCTGCGGCGCTGAAGACGACCACCAAGTCGAAGGGCGGCGCCAACCGCGGCGACGACGACTTCGACGAAGAGGAGGACTACGGCACCTTCACCACCGACTTCAACCCCCCGGAAGCTCCGGCGCCTCCCACCGTCGAGGAGCGCATCCTCGAAGTCCTCATGGACGGCCCCAAACACATGAAGGACATCCGGGCCGCGCTGCCCGACATCGCGCCCGGCACGGTCGGGAACACCATGACCACCCTGAAGGAGAACGGCCTCACCGTCCCGGTCAGCCGCGGCGTACACCGCCTCGCCGACCAGCCGGCAGCCGAACCCGGCCCCTCCCACGAGACCGACGTCGCCCTGCTCCGCCAGGCAGCAGAGATGGTCATCTCCACCCAGTTCGGGTCGACCTCGATGCTGAGCCGCAAGCTCCGCATCAGCCCCGACCTGGCCGGTCAGGTCATGGACGCGCTCGCCGAGCACGGCATCGTCGGCCACGGCCAAGACGGCAAGGCCCGGGACGTACTCATGAGCCCCAACGACCTCGATCAGGCGCTGCAGCGCCTCGAACCGCAGCTCCAGCCCTCCTGACCCACCGCCACACCCCGCTGGGGGCGGCAGCCGAACCGGCTGCCGCCC
>NZ_LJGW01000286.1 GCF_001751255.1 Streptomyces nanshensis
CGGTGTCGGCGCCCGTCTCGCCGCCGGATACACCGCCGGATACGCCGCCACCGGCCGCCGCACCCGTGCCGGCGCCCGTGCCCGCGAGGGCCGCCGGGGCGGACACCGGGACGGACACGGCGAGGGGTACGAGGACGAGTACGGATGCGGCCACGGGCGCCGGGAACGGGACGGGGAACCGGATCTCCGCCGACACGGTGCGTGAGGTGCTGGTGGACACGGTCGCCGAGAAGACCGGCTATCCGGCCGACCTGGTCGATCCCGGCCTGGATCTGGAAGCCGAGCTGGGCATCGACTCGATCAAGCGCGTGCAGATGATCGGCGTCGTCCAGGACCGCTTCCCCGAACTGCCCGTCGTACGGCCGGAGCAGCTCGGCGAGTTGCGCACCATCGACCAGCTCGTCGGTCATCTCGTCGGCGAGGCAGGTGCCGCGGACCCAAAAGCGCCGTCCCCGGCCGCTGAGTTCCGCTCGGCGGCCGGGGAGGAGAGGACACGGCGCCACCGCGTCGAGCTGGTCGGTCTGCCGCCCGCCGACCGGCTGGCCCGGCCGTTCCCGGCCGAGCCGGTGGCGGTCGTCGCCGACCGGGGCGAGCCCCACGCCACCGCCCTGGCCGGGAGGCTGGCGCATGAAGGCTGGACCGTCCGCCGCGTCGATCTGTCGGCGTACACCGACATCGGCGCTCTCGAGGAGGAGTTCGCCGCGGCGACGTCCGGTCCGCTGCACCTCGCCCTCGCCGTCCTCGGCACCGAGCCGGACGCCCTCGCCGCCGAGCGGCGGCTGACCGAGACCGTCCTGTTCGCCAAGCACGCCCGGAACGGGCTGCGCACCGGCGGCGCGCACCGCGCGGCGTTCGTCACCCTGACCCGGCTGGACGGCGGTCTCGGGCTGCTCGGTACGGCAGAGCCCGAAGCCGCGCTGGTCGGCGGGGCCGGGGGCGTGGTCAAGACCCTGGCCGCCGAGGAACCGGAGCTGTTCTGCCGGGCGGTGGACCTGCATCCCGGCCTCGACGCGGACACCTCCGCGGACCTGCTGCTGGCCGAACTGCACGACGCGGCCTCGGACACGCTCGAAGTCGGCGTCGACGCGTCGGGAACCCGCCGCACCGTGACGCCGGGCCGTCACCCGGCCCGTACCGCGTCGTCCGAGGTCGACGTGCACGGCGCCCCGAAGCCGCTGGTGACCGCCGACGACGTCTTCGTGGTCCTCGGCGGCGGCCGCGGAATCACCGCGCTGTGCGTCGCCGCGCTCGCCGAGCACTGCCCCGCGCGCTTCCTGCTGCTCGGCCGGAGTCCCCTGGATCAGGAGCCGGAGTGGGCCGCCGCGGTGCCCGACGCGGACCTGAAGGCCGCGGTCGTCGCCCGGCTGCGGTCCGGCGGGGACCGGCCGGACCCCGGGGAGGCGGAGCGGAGATACGGAGCCCTGCGGGCCCAGCGGGAGATCCGCGCCACGCTGGCCCGGATCGAGGCGGCCGGCGGCACCGCGACCTATCACTCCGTGGACGTCACGGACGCCGGCGCCGTGCGCGCGGTCCTGGCCGGCCACCGCGTCACCGGTGTCGTGCACGGCGCCGGTGTGCTCGCCGACGCACCGCTCGCGCACAAGACCGCAGAGCAGGTGGAGCGGGTGTGCTCGCCGAAGCTGCGCGGGCTGACGACGGTGCTCGGCGCCGTCGATCCCGCCGGGCTGCGACACCTGGTGCTCTTCACCTCGGTGGCCGGGCTGCTGGGCAACGCCGGCCAGGCCGACTACGCGGCGGCCAACGAGGCGCTGTGCCGGTTCGCGGCGAGCTGGCGGCACCGCCGTCCCGGACAGCACGTCGTGGCGATCGACTGGGGCGCGTGGGACGGCGGCATGGTCGGCCCCGAGCTCCGCGAGCTGTTCACCTCACGGGGCGT
This sequence comes from Streptomyces nanshensis, assembly GCF_001751255.1. Classification (GTDB taxonomy): domain Bacteria; phylum Actinomycetota; class Actinomycetes; order Streptomycetales; family Streptomycetaceae; genus Streptomyces; species Streptomyces nanshensis_A. The sequence continues at coordinate 1,898 of NZ_LJGW01000286.1, forward strand.
GCGCCTGCTCGCCCCGGCGACGGGCGCCCGGGCCTTCGTCGAGCAGTTCGCCGCCGACGCCCTGGACGAGACCCGGGTGCTGGTCGGCGAGGCGGAACCGCTGTACGGGACACGGCCCGCCGCCGCCCCCGCCCTGGTCGCCCGGCGCTCGCTCGACGGCCTGGAGCGTGACCCCGTCATCCTCGACCACCGCATCGGCGCCCATCCCGTCCTGCCGGCCACCTTCGGCCTCGGCTGGCTCGTCAACTTCGCCGAACGGGCGCACCCCGGGCTGCGGGTGGTGCGGGCACGGGACTTCGCCGTGCACAGCGGAATCGTGTTCGACGAGGGCCCGGCCGGTGACCGCCGGATGGAACTGACCGGCGGCGAGGTGGCCGGGGACCGGGTGGTGGTGCGTGCCGCGGTCCGTGACGACGGCGACGGCGACCGCTCCGTACCCGTTTCGCACTATGCCGTCACGCTGGAACTGGCCGCGGAAGCGGAGGCCGCCCCCGCGCTGCCGGTACGGCCGTCCGGAACCGGTGCCGCGGACGCGTCGGGCCTCTACACCGGCGCCGCCCAGTTCCACGGCCCGCAGCTCCAAGGCATGCGGGAGATCCTGGAGTTCACCGCCGAACGCCTCGTGGTGCGCTGCCGGCTGGCGGATCGCACGGTCGCGGACGGCGCGTTCGCCGGCCGGGCGCACAGCCCGGTGCTCGCCGACGTCCTGCTCCAGGGACCGTCGGTGCTCGGCGGACGGGTGCTCGGCCAGGCCTGCCTGCCCCTGGGCATCGCACAGGCCGACTACTACGCGCCGCTCCCGGACGACCGGGACTTCCTCCTGGTCGCCGACGAACCCCGCCGGGCCGACGGCGGCCTCACCGTGAACGCCACGGCCGTGGACCCCTCCGGCCGCGTGCTGGTGCGGTTCACCGGCGTGACGTTCGTGGCGACTCCGGCCATGTCGGACAAGTTCGCCGAAGCGGTGGCGCACTGGCAGAACCGGACCACGGCGGCGGACACCCTCCCGGGGAACGGAAGGGGGAGCCCGAATTGAGCACGCTGGACCTCGACTTCGTCGGAGAGCCCTTCGACGCGCTCGCCCTGGTGGACGCGGCTCCGCACCTCCCGCAGGCGCCCCCGGAGACCGCCTCCGGGGGTGCGCACCGGCCTCCGGCCACCGTCTCCGCGGATCCGTCCGGCACCCTCCCCGCGGCGCTGCGCGAGCTGCGCGGTGCCACGGCCCTGGCACACGAGCAACTGCTGCGGGCGCATGACGCCCTGCAACGACGGGCACTGCGCCGGCTGGACACGGCGCCCGCGGGACCGGCCCC
>NZ_LJGW01000290.1 GCF_001751255.1 Streptomyces nanshensis
GGCCGGCACCGCGCCGGCCACAGCGTCCGCCACGCGGGCGCACTGTTCGCGCAGCGCGGCGGGGGTGCGGGCCGAGACGACCCAGGCGACCGGCCCGGCTTCGGCTGCGGTCTCGGGCGCGTCCTGTGCGGGCGGCTCCTCCACGATGACGTGCGCGTTGGTGCCGCTGATGCCGAACGAGGAGACGGCCGCCCGGCGGGTCCTTCCGTCGCCCGTCCAGGGCTGGTCCTCGGCCAGCAGCCGGATGTCGCCGGTGCTCCAGTCGACGTGCGGGGTCGGGCGGTCCACGTGCAACGTGCGCGGCAGCCTGCCGTGACGCATCGCCTGCACCATCTTGATGAGGCCGGCCATGCCGGCCGCCGCCTGGGTGTGGCCGAAGTTGGACTTCAGCGACCCCAGCCAGAGCGGCCGACCCTCCGGGCGCTGCCCGTAGGTCGCCAGCAGCGCCTGGGCCTCGACCGGGTCGCCGAGCGCGGTGCCGGTGCCGTGCGCCTCCACGGCGTCGACCTGTCCGGGCGACAGCCGGGCGTCGGTGAGGGCCTGCCGGATGACGCGCTGCTGCGCCGGACCGTTGGGCGCGGTCAGGCCGTTGGAGGCACCGTCGGAGTTGACCGCGGAGCCGCGGACCAGCGCCAGCACCGGGTGTCCGTTGCGCCGGGCGTCCGACAGCCGTTCCACGGCGATCATGCCGATGCCTTCGGCCCAGCCGGTGCCGTCGGCGGCGGCCGCGAAGGGCTTGCAGCGTCCGTCGGGCGCCAGGCCGCGCTGCCGGCTGAACTCGACGAACACCATCGGGCTCGTGAGCACGGTGGCGCCCCCGGCCAGCGCGAGCGTGCACTCGCCGTTCCGCAGCGCCCGTACGGCCAGGTGCAGCGCCACCAGCGAGGAGGAGCAGGCGNCGGTCAGCGCCGGACCCTCCAGCCCGAACGTGTACGCGATGCGGCCCGACGCGACCGAGAGCGCATTGCCGGTGGCGAGGTGGCCGCGGACCTCCTCGGCGGACTGTGCCGCGGCGCTGACGTAGTCCTGGGCGCCGACCCCCACGAAGACGCCGGTGCGGGAGCCGCGCAGGGTGTCCGGGTCGGCCCCGAGCCCCTCGAGCACCTCCCAGGAGGTCTCCAGGAGCAGCCGCTGCTGCGGATCCGTCGCCAGCGCCTCGCGGGGCGACATGCCGAAGAAGTCGGCGTCGAACCCGGCGGCGTCGGCGAGGAAGCCGCCGCTGCGCACATAGGAGGTGTCGGGGCGCCCGGGGTCGGGGTCGTACATCGCTTCGAGGTCCCAGCCCCGGTCGGCGGGGAAGTCCCCGATGACGTCGCGGCCCTCGTCGACCACCTGCCACAGGTCCTCGGGGCCGGCGACGCCGCCGGGGAACCGGCAGCTCATGCCGACGACGGCGATCGGTTCGGCGGCCTTCTCCTCCGTGACGCGCAGCCGCTCCCGTGTCTCGTGCAGCTCCAGACTGACCTTCTTCAGGTAGCCGAGCAGCTCGCTGTCGCTAGCCATGATCATTCCGCTTTCGGTTCGGAGTCGATGCCGAGTCGGCCGGTGATGAAGTCGATGACCGAGTCGGCATCGGCGTCGGCGAGATCGGCCGCCGCGCCGCCGCCCGTGCCGCTGCCCGCAGGGTCGGCCGCCAGCGTCCGGGTCAGTTCGCCCAGCCGTGCCACGACCGCCGCGCGGCCCTCCTCGTCCAGGGACAGCGTCCCCACGAGGGTGTCGAGCCGGTCGATCTCCGCCAGGGCCGGCTCTGGCCCCGCGGTGAGCCCGCTGTGCAGGGCGCCTCGCAGGTACTCGGTCAGCGCCGCGGGCGTCGGATGGTCGAAGACGAGGGTGGCCGGGAGGGCAGCTCCGGTGCCGCGGTGCAGGCGGTTGCGCAGCTCCACGGCGGTCAGCGACTCGACGCCGAGGCTCTGGAACGTCTGGTGGGGGTCGAGCCGCTGGTCGGCGCGGCGTCCGAGGGTCCGGTTCACCTGCTGCCGTACCACGTCGAAGAGGCGCTCGTGCTGCTCGTCCGCGGAGAGCCCGAGCAGGGTGCGGGCGAACTCCGCACCGTCCTGCGGCGCCGACTGCTCGGTGCCGCCGGTGAGTTCGGCGAGTTGCGGCACGGGCCGGCCCAGCGCCACCGTGCCGGCGAACTCCGGCCAGGCCACGTCCGCCACCAGCACCGCGGCCGCGTCGTCACCGGCGGACCGCCACAGGGCCTCGGTCGCCAGTTCGGGATCCATCGGCGTCAGTCCGCCCCGGCGCAGCCGGTCGGCGTCCACGCCGGTCGCCATGCCGGCTCCGTCCCACGGCCCCCAGGCCACCGAGGTGGCCGGCAGTCCCCGGGCGCGGCGGCGCTCGGCCAGCGCGTCCAGGTGCGCGTTGGCCGCCGCGTAGCCGCCCTGGCCCGCGTTGCCGAGCGTGCCGGACAGCGAGGAGAACAGGACGAACG
>NZ_LJGW01000288.1 GCF_001751255.1 Streptomyces nanshensis
CGCGGCCGTCAGCCGCACCGCCCCCGCGAGGTTGAGGTCCGCGCCGAAGCCGGGAACGGTCGCACCGTTCCGCGCGACCAGCAGCCCCAACGGCCCCTCCGGCTCCCAGCGTCCGGCCGTACGCAGCGGCACGGCGTACGCGGTGCGCGGCACGGCGTCCGGGGCGTGCAGCGCGGTCCCCAGCACGGCGAGCACCGCACCCGTCCGCGCGTCGAGCACGGGTGCGCCCGGAATCCGTACACCGCTGCCGTCCGCCCTCTCCTGCCCGTCCGCCGCCAACGCGCCGTCGGGCAGCGTCAGTTCGAGGACCCCTTCGACGTCGTGGCAGCGGCCCGCCGCACTCCGTACGACGGTGACGGGACTGCCGGACAACTCCGCCGCCTCGGTCCCGGCACCCGCGCCGTCCGCCGCGTGCAGAAGCACCGGGGTACGCCGGGAAGCGGACGGTTCCGCGCCGATGAGGAGCGGGGCGACGTCGAGCCCGTCGGTACGGATCAGGGCGAGGTCCCACTCGGGGAGGGGCGTGATGCCGCTCGCGTCCGCGGTGTGGCTGCGTCCGCCGGGCGCGTGGACGACGACGCGGCGCAGCCCGTGTACGGCGGCATGTCCGGTGACCACGGTCCCGGCGCCGTCGGCGACGAAGCCCGTCCCGCGCATGCGGCCCTCCGGATCGCAGATCCGCACCAGCGCCTGCCCCTTCGCGAGCACCGCTCCCATCACGCACCGCACCGTTCACCTCGGACGACCGAACGCCCCGACGGTAGGCGGAAGTTGATCAGCCGCGACAGCACCTTCCGGAAAAGCGCCCCCGCCCGCGCCCTCGGCTCACCCCACGCGCCGACCGATGGAGTGAACGCGCGGGCAGCCCCACCACGCGGAACGCGGCAACGCGGAACGCGGCAACGCGGGCAACGCGGAACGCGCCGCTACGCCGTCATCACCTCGCACTCCCCCGTCGCCGCGAACTCCCGCACCGTCTCCGGTTCGGCCCCCTCGTCCGTGACGAGCGTCCACGGGCCGGCAGGCCGCGCGTGGTACGGGAACGGGCCCGCGCCCAGCTTGGACGCGTCCGCCAGCACGAACACCTCGCGGCCGCGCGCGGCCATCAGCTCCTTCGCATGGGCCTGTTCGAGGCTGGGGCAGCAGAGCCCGTCGCGCGGATGCAGTCCGTCCGCGCCGAGGAAGACCAGGTCGGGCGTGAGGCGCCGCAGCGTCTCCTCGCCTTCCGGGCCGAGGATCGCGCCGTTGGGACGGCGTACCCGCCCGCCGAGGACGACGAGTTCGACGCCGTGCGCCTCGGCGAGATGCCGCAGCGCGATGGTCGAGTTGGTGACGACGGTGATCCCGCTGCGCGCCGCCAGTGCCCGCGCGAGCCGCCCCGTCGTCGTACCGGCGTCGATCAATACCACGTCTCCGTCGGCGACCCGCCCGGCCGCCGCCCGTGCGATGGCCTCCTTCTGCGCCCGGCTGCCGGACTCCTTCTCGTCCAGGGTGCGTTCGGCGGTGTGGCCGCCCGCGACGGCGCCGCCGTACGTGCGGTGGACATGCCCGTCCCCCGCGAGTTGCTGGAGATCGCGCCGCACGGTGGAGACGGAGATGCCGAAGCGGGCGGCGAGTCGGGCTATGTCGCCGTTGCCCGCGAGCACCTCCCGCAGGATGTCGTCGCGTCTCTTCTCGGTGCCCCGGCGAGGTGCGCGGGCGCGCGGAGTGCTCAACTCCCCTGCCCCGTACGGGACTCGGCCCCGGTACCCTGCCCGGCCTCAGACACGGCCGACGCACCGGTCCCGGCCGCACCGCCCCCGGCCGCGGTCCCGCCGACGGACCGCAGCCCCGTCAGCACCAGCACCACCGCCACCGCGAGGAACCCCGCGAGCACCCCGAACCCGGTGACACTCGTTCCGGTGGCGTCCGTCAGCCAGCCCACCAGGTAGGGGCCGACGTAACCGCCCAGATTCCCCAGGGCGTTGATGAGGCCCATCGCGACGGCCACCACCTCCATCCGCAGCACGCCGCCCGGTATCGCCCAGAAGGGCCCGTACGGCGCGTACACCGCACCGGCCGTCACACACAGCAGCACCATCGCGAGCACGCCGCCCTGTACGACCTGTCCGAGCAGCAGCGCCGCGATCGCCACGACGAGCGGGACGGCGACGGCCTGCCGCCGCTTCCCGGTACGGTCCGACCACGCCGCGTTGGCGACCATCACGACCAGCGCCACCGTGAAGGGGATCGCGCTGAGCAGCCCCACCTCGGTCGAAGAGCCGTCGTGGGTCAGGGTCTTGACGACGGACGGCAGCCACAGCGTGAAGCCGTAGAAGCCGGTGATCCAGAAGAAGTAGACGCCGATGAGGACGAGGACGGGCTTCTGCCGTACGGCGTCAAGATAGGAGCCCGAGCCGGAGGCGGGCTTGGCCGCCTCGTCCGCCGCGAGCGCGTTCTCGACGTACTCCGCCTCGCTGCGGGAGATCCAGCGTGCCTGCGAGGGGCGGTCGGCCACCGCGAACCACCAGACCACCGCCCACACCAGCGGCGGGAAGCCCTGGAGCACCAGCACCCAGCGCCAGTCGGTGTGGTCCAGCATCAGCCCGGAGAGCGGGGCCATGATGATCGACGAGATCGGCAGACAGGCCATCCACAGGGCGTTGGCCCGTGCGCGCTCGCGCAGCGGGAACCAGGACGCGAGCAGGATCAGCACCGCGGGCCACACACCGCCCTCGAAGAGGCCGAGCACGAACCGCGCGACGTAGAACTGCTCCTTGGTCTGCACGAGTCCGCAGGCCATCGCCGCGACGCCCCACGCCGTCATGAGGATCACCACGGTCTTACGGGCGCTCCAGCGCTGCGCGAGGATCGCGCCGGGGATCTGCAGGAAGACGTAGCCGAGGAAGAAGACGCCGGTGACCATGCCCTCGTCGGCGGCGGAAAGGGACAGGTCGCCGTCCATGTAGGGCAGGACGACGGAGACGTTGCTGCGGTCCAGGAACGCCAGCATGTACATCACCACCGCGACGGGGATGACGTACGTCCAGCGCTTCGCGGGCACCGGCGTCCCGGCTTCGGCCCCGGTGCCGCCCGGCTCCGGTCCGGCGCCCGGCTCCGCGCCCGGTCCGGGTGGCGTTCCCGTTCCTGGTCCTGGCTCTGGTCCTGGCTCTGCTCCTGGTCCGCTCGGGGGCGTGGCGGATGTCATGTGCGGCTCCAACTGCGTTGCTGGGTCCGGCGGTTGCCGGTCGTTACGGGGCTGGACGGAGGGGACGACGGCGGGACGGCACGGCGGCGGGGCAGCGAGCCGCTCAGGCCCCGCGCCCGTACGTGGCACGGATGCGCCCTGCCGAACCGCTGAACTCGGCCCCGGCACGGAACGCGGCGGCCATCGTCGCGGGCGAGGCCTCGCCCGTGCCCGCGATGTCGAAGGCCGTCCCGTGGTCCACGGACGTACGGAGAATGGGCAGGCCGACGGTCACGGAGACCGTCCCGTCGAAGTCGACGGTCTTGGCGGGGATATGGCCCTGGTCGTGGAAGTGCGAGAGCACGCCGTCGTAGCGCCCCTGGAGTCCCTGGTGGAAGACGGAGTCCGCCGGGATCGGCCCGACGACGTCGAGCCCCTCGGACGCGGTCTTCTCCACGGCGGGACGCAGCGCGGTGATCTCCTCGTCCCCGAAGTGGCCGTTCTCGCCGCCGTGCGGATTGATCGCGGCGACGCCGAGACGCGGCTCGTCGTGCCCGAAGACCCACAGCGCGGTCACCGCATGGCGGATGCCGGCGGCCACGCGCTCCTCGTCGATCTGGTCGAGGGCCTTGCGCAGGGACACATGCCGCGTCGTGAAGAAGATCTTCAGCCCGCGGACGACGAACATCGTGTCGAAGTGGGCGGCGCCCGTGAGTTCGCCGAGCATCTCCGTGTGCCCGAGGTGCTCGGCACCGGCCGCCCAGACCGCCTCCTTGTTGATGGGCGCGGTGACGACGCCGTCGATCTCGCCCGCCATCGCCGCGCTCGTCGCCGCCTCGATCGCGGCGACGGCGGAGCGTCCCGCGACGGCGCTGACCTGTCCCCACTCCAGGTCGTCGCCCGCGACGCCCAGGTCGAGGACGTCGATCGTGCCGGGCGCGAAGCGGGCCTCGCCGACCGAGCCGACGGCGTTCACCCCGACGTCCAGTCCGCACACCCGTACCGCGCGCCGCAGCACGGCGGCGTCGCCCACGGCGATGCCGCGCCCGAGCGCGGCGGTCCGCGGGTCGGCGAGCGTACGGGCGGTGATCTCCGGCCCGATGCCCGCCGGGTCCCCGAGGGTGACGGCGAGGGTGGGAAGGCGGCTGCTGGTCATGGGGAAACCCCTTCTGCTGGGCGGTGGTTGGCAGCGGGCGCTCTCGCGCGCCCGGAGGCGTCGCCGGCGGATCTCCCGGGGGCGGCGCCGTCGGATCCGTACCCGTCCGCCGCCGTCCCGCGCGCGTCCCCGGTTCCCGGGGCAGGGGCCGCCG
>NZ_LJGW01000287.1 GCF_001751255.1 Streptomyces nanshensis
ATCCGCCCCGTACCCCGGCCGGAGGAGGGCCGACCGCCCGCCGCGCCGCCGGAGGCGGCCGTACCCCTGCCGCTCTCCCCGTCGGCGCCGTGCCCCGAACCGTACGAACCGTGCCCGCCGTACGAGCCGTGCGCGGCATGCCCGCCGTGCGAGCCGTTGCCCCTGCCCGCGACGTCCGTACCGGCGCCGCCGCCCGGCTGCTCCGACAGCCCGCGCGCCTCACGGGCCGCGATCTCCTTCAGCCGCAGCGAGAGCTGGAGCGGACTCGGCCGCTCCTCCGGTGCCTTCACCAGACACGCCTGGAGCAGCGGTGCGAGCGCCGCGTGCACGCTCTCCAACTGCGGCTCCTCGTGCACCACGCGGTAGAGCATCACTTCCGAACTGCCCTGCCCGAAGGGCGAGTCGGCGGTCGCCGCGTACGCCAGCGTCGCCCCGAGGGCGAAGACGTCCGTCGCGGGTGTGACCAGCGCGCCCCGCACCTGCTCCGGCGAGAGAAAACCGGGCGACCCCACGGCCGTCCCGACGTGCGTCAGCGTGCTCGCACCCGTCGCCCAGGCGATGCCGAAGTCGATGATGCGGGGGCCCTTGGGAGACAGCAGGATGTTCGACGGCTTCAGATCGCGGTGCACGACGCCGGCCTCGTGGACGGCGACCAGCCCCTCCGCCAACGACGCCCCGATGGACGCCACTTGACTCGCGGGCAGCGGCCCCGCCTCGGTGACCTTGTCGTGCAGCGAAGGGCCCGGTACGTACTGCGTGGCGAACCACGGCCGGTCCGCGTCCAGATCCGCCGCCACCAGCCGCGCCGTACAGCCGCCGCGGATCCGGCGGGCCGCCGAGACCTCACGGGCGAAGCGCGAGCGGAACTCGTTGTCCTCGGCGAGGTCCGGACGGATGACCTTCAGCGCGACCCGCTGTCCCCGCCGGTCGGAGCCGAGATAGACGACGCCCATGCCGCCCGCCCCCAGCCGGCGGTGCAGCCGGAACGAGCCGACGACCCGCGGATCCTCTCGTCGGAGCCGCATCATCGCCATGTCGTTCCCCTGCCATGAGGTGTGAGGCCCTTCCCCGCCCTCGGCGAGGAGATCCCAGCCGGTCACCGGGAGGCCTGATCGTTTTCCAGTGCGTCCGTCTGACGAGGCACAGCTTACGGACTGCTGCCACGCGGCGACGACAGGCCGCGCACGCGGCGCCGCGCGTATTGCGCACCGTGCGCGGGCATCCCTCCCGTGCCCAACTGACGCTCCCCGCCCGCCCGCAGTACCCCTCTCCACCGCCAACGCACCGCCCCCGTACGCGACTTGACGGTACGGAAGACGGCCGCCCCGGCAGCCGCTCACCTCGCGGCGGCCGCCCGTACGCTGCGAAGACGCCCCTCTACGGCGGGAGTTGACGCGGCGAAGGCCCCCGCGGCGGTGCGCCGGTGGTGAGGGATGTCACCCTGCCCATCACACCCGCGCCCCACACCCCGCCCCCGCCACATCGGCCACGCCCCCGCCCCCGTACGGGACGTCCGGGCCCCTCCGTGCGGCGTGCGCGGACCGTCCCCTGGGGGAGGACCCTCGTACGGAGGCCGTGGCCTCCACCCTGGGGAGTATCCGGCGGACCGCGCTGTCATCCTGCGGGAGGCCCCGGAGTCGATACGCGGGCATGACGTCCCACCTGGGGCCGCGCGCCTAGTCTTCTTGCAAGCGGCGGGCGAAGCACTCGTCCCCCGAGGTCAGTCGCCCGCCGCCCCTGGAGAACGAGGGGAGCGGACCATGGCGTACACGGCGGAGAGCGCGGCACGCAGAGCACGGGGACGGCTGGCGGCCCTCGCCGCCGTCGGCACCCGTGACGGCGGCCGGCGTCACCCGCTGGTGGCGGCCGCCATGGTGCTGCCCCTGGCGATCGCCATCGCCATCGCCACCGGTGCGGTGGAGGCGGTCGTCACACAGGCGTCGTCCGTGGCCGGAATGCTGGGGCACTGAAAGGTGCTCCGGTCTCGGGAGAGCGGCCCGAGTCGGGGATAATCCGGCCCTCAGCCCCGTGGGGACGGGGGTGCGACGGACGACATCAGGGCCGGGCAGTTGGGGAACTGCCCGGCCCTCAGTCTTGCCTGCGGTCCGCGGCCCGCGGTCCGCAGCCCGCGTACGTGTACGGGGAGGCGCACACGAGGGCGCGGGAGCCCGTCCCCCGTACGATCACACCGGGGCGGAGCACCCGCCGCCCCGCCCCGTCACCGTCGCTGGGGGGACAGTGCCGACGACGCTCACGCTCACCGACCGTCTCCACGCGCTCGCGCGCGACGCCGCGGGCCACGGGGGCGAACCGGACGTGCTGGCCGACCGTCCCGACGGCACGGTCGTCGGCCTCGCGGACGTCGTCGCCAAGGCGCACCCGCCCACGACGAGCACCGGGGAGCGCGAACTCGCCGTACGGCTCGCCGTCGCCGCCCACCCGCGGCTGCGCGGCATCCTGCTGCCGCC
>NZ_LJGW01000316.1:0-20641 GCF_001751255.1 Streptomyces nanshensis
CGGGGCCGGGCGGCGGGTCCGGACCGGGCAGGTCCGGCGGGCCGGACGAGGGCGACGGGGGTCCGGGGGACGAGCCCCGGCAGCCGGTCGGGGTGTGAACGGGGGCGGAGGTGGGCGCCGGCCGGTGACGGACGGCGGCTGACGGATGGCGGATGGCGGATGGCGGCTGACGGCTGACAGATATCCGGTGACGGGCGGCAGTTGACGGATGACCGCTGACGGCTAACAGATGACAGATTTCAAAATCTGTCATCCCGTCCCCGACGTCAGACGAACGCGCCCGCGCGGGCCGCCGCCAGTGCGGCGTCCGCGGCGCGTACCGCCGTCCCCTCGTCGACCGGCTCGCCCGAGATGAACAGCCGGTAGTAGAGGGGCGCGATCGCCGTACGGACGACCTCCTCGGCGTCTGTACCCTCCGGCAACTCCCCGCGCTCCACGGCCCGTTCGACCACGGGCGCCGCCTGGCGGTGCCGTCCCGCCAGGAAGCCGTGCAGGGCACGGGCGGTCTCCGCGTCGCGCACGGCGGCGGCGACGATCCCGCGGGAGACGGCCCCGTCCCGTGGGTCGTTGAAGTGCGCGGCGACCATCGTGGTCAACTCCCGCAGGTCGCCGCGTACTTCGCCGGTGTCCGGCACCGGCCACGGCTCGTCCGAGGCCAGGTCGAGCGCGTCGGCTGCCAGCCCGGCGGCGTTCCGCCAGCGGCGGTGGACGGTCGCCCGGTGCACGCCCGCACGGGAGGCCACACCCTCGACGGTCAGCCCGTCGAAGCCGTGCTGTGCCAACTCCTCCAGCGTGGCCTGCCGTACGGCCTCCCGCGTACGGGCCGTACGGCCGCCGGGACGCGAGCGTCCGGGCTCGGCGCCCGAGGCTCCCTGCCGTGCATGCGCGCCGTACGTCACGTCCGCTCCCGTAAAACGCTTTGCGCCGTCGGATCTCCTGTGCCAGGCTCGCCACACTAACGCAACACTGTCGCATTTGGATCCCGGACCTCCGAGGGAGCGCAGCAGCCATGGACCGAGCGGACCGAGCCCGGGTGCCGTACAGCGCCCCGGCGCACTCGTCCCGCCCGCCGCGCCCACCGGAGGTCCACCGCCGTGTCCGCCCAACTCACGCTCAGGAACGTCACGAAGTCCTATGCGGGACGCACCGTCCTCGACGGCGTCTCCCTCACGGTCCGGCCCGGCGAACATGTGGCCGTCATCGGTGACAACGGCTCCGGCAAGTCCACGCTGCTGCGCCTGATCTCGGGCGAGGAGCAGTCGGACGAGGGCACCGTGACGGTCGCCGCCCCGCCCGGCCCGTACGGCGGCGGCATCGGCCACCTCGGTCAGACCCCCGTGCCGCCCTCCTCCCGCACCGTCCGCGAGACCCTCGACGAGGCGCTCGCCGGCCTCCGCGCCCTCGAACGCCGCCTGCGCGAACTGGAGTCGGGCCTCACCGAGGAGCGGATGGCCGAGTACGGCGACCTGCTCACCGCGTACGAGGCACGCGACGGCTACGCGGCCGACTCCCGTACGGACAGGGCGCTGCAAGCCCTCGGCCTGGGCGCGGTCGACCGCGGCAGAGCGCTCCGAACCCTCTCCGGCGGCGAGCGCGCCCGCCTCGGACTCGCCTGTCTGCTGGCCTCGGCGCCGCGCCTCATGCTGCTCGACGAACCCGCCAACCACCTTGACGAGCAGGCCCTGACCTGGCTGGAGGGCCAACTGCGCGCCCACCGCGGCACGGTGGTGACCGTCACGCACGACCGGATGTTCCTCGACCGCGTCGCGGGCACGATCGTGGAGGTCGCCGACGGACGCGTCACCCGCCACGGAGGCGGCTACCGCGCCTACTTGAGGGAGCGGGCAGCGGCGCGGCAGCGCCATGAGCAGGCGTACGAGGAGTGGCGGCGGGCCGTCGCGGAGACCGAGCGCCGCGCCGCGACCACCGCCCGCCGGGTCGCACCCGGACGCGGCATGAAGGACGGCAACAAGCTGGCGTACGACCGCGACGCGGGCCGTGTGCAGAGCAGCGTCGCGGGCCGCGTACGGCAGGCACGGGAACGGCTGCGCCGTCTGCACCGCGACGCGGTGCCGAAGCCGCCCCGACTGCTCGCGTTCGGCGGGGAGTTCGAGGCCGGACCGCGGACGGACCCGGACGCGGACGAGGAGGCGCGGGCGGGTACGGCGTCGCTGTACGGCGTACGGGTCGGCGACCGCCTCCACGTACCGGAGTTGCACATCGGCCGCGGGCAGCGGCTGCTCGTACGGGGTCCGAACGGTGCGGGCAAGTCGACGCTGCTGCATGTGCTCGCGGGCACCCTGCGCCCCGACGGCGGCACGGTGCGGCGCCACGGCCGCGTCGGTCTGCTGCCGCAGGACCCTCCCGCCGCGCGGGCCGCGAACGGCGGCGTCGGCCAAGTCCGCTCGCTGCTCGCGGAGTTCGCCTCCGGCCTGCCGGGGACGCCCGAGGAGCACCGCGAACACCTGCTGTCGCTGGGGCTGTTCGCCCCTGACGCGCTCGATGTACCGGTCGGGCGGCTGTCGGTGGGACAGCGGCAGCGGCTCGCGCTCGCCAGGCTGCTCACCCGGCGCACCGATCTGCTGCTGCTCGACGAGCCGACGAACCACCTCTCTCCCACGCTGGTCGAGGAGTTGGAGGAGGCGCTGGAGCGCTACCGCGGCGCCCTCGTCGTGGTCTCCCACGACCGCACGCTCGCACGTCGCTTCCGCGGTACGCGTGTTCATATGCGCAAGGGACGCCCGGAGCCCGGCCGCTCACGCCCCGTACCGCTGGCAGTGGATCCCGCCGACGTACAGAAGGAAGGTGAACTCCCGTGACGGAAAAGCTCGTTGTGGAGATCGTCCCGCTCGGGGCCGGAGACGGAGACGGAGACGGGGACGAGTACGGGGATCCGGGCCCGGGCGCGGGCGCGGGTCCGTACGGCATCACCGCCGGACCGGACGGCGCGCTCTGGTTCACGCTCGTCCATGCGGGCGTGATCGGCCGACTGGCGCTTCCGGCACGGCAGTTCGGCTACGTCCCGCTGGACGCCCCGGGCAGCGGCCCGACCGTCATCACGCCGGGACCGGACGGCGCCCTCTGGTTCTGCCGCACGCACGACCACCGCATCGGCCGCGTCACGGTCGACGGGGACACCCGTGAATTCGCCCTGGGCGGCGGGGAGTCGGGCCCGTACGGCATCACGGCGGGACCCGACGGCGCGCTGTGGTTCACCGAGACCACGGCGAACACGATCGGCCGCATCACCGTCACCGGAGAGGTGACCCGCTTCCCGCTGCCCGTGCCCGGCGCCTTCCCGTCGGCGATCACGGCGGGCGCGGACGGTGCGCTGTGGTGCACGCTCAACCAGGCGAACGCTCTCGCCCGCGTCACCACCGCGGGCGAGATCACCACTTTCCCGCTGCCGACGGAGGGCGCGGCGCCGGTCGGCATCGCCGCGCAACCGGACGGGGACGCCGTGTGGTTCGCGGAGATCGGCGCGGGCGCCGTCGGACGGATCGACGCCTCCGGCGGAATCGACGAGTTCGCCCTGCCCGACCCGGCCGCACGCCCGCACGCGGTGGCCGTCGACGCGGCCGGCGCCTGCTGTCTCACGGAGTGGGGCGCCAACCGCCTCGCCCGCCTCACCCCGGACGGCACCCTCCTGGAAGCCCCGCTCCCGGCCCCCGCCGCCGAACCCCACGGCCTCACCCTGGGCCCCGACGGCGCGGTCTGGGCGGCGCTGGAGACGGGAGCGCTAGCCCGCGTCACGGTCTCCGACCAGGACTGACATCACACGATGGCGTGAACGGAAGGGACGGGCCGACCGGCCGGAGCCCGAACCTCATGCTGGTACGCGCCGAAGCCGTGGCGAACATGGCCCACACAACGCCGCCCCGCCGAACTCCCGCTCCCCGTACGCCACTTCGCAAAGCGCCCGCACCCGTCGACGCGTCACGAGCCCCGCGCCGCGTTCCCCCTCGTACGCCGCGTCACGGCGCCGTGTTCCCCTTCGTATGGCGGCGTCCGGGGAGCAACGAGCCCCGCAGGGCGCCGTCGTGGGTCAGCGGGCGTTCCGCGCGCGGGGTGCGGGCGGCGCGCGCTGCCGCGCCGCGCTGCGGCCCGTGCGGCTGTTCCGTCGCCAACGCGTCGAAGAACGCCCGGGCTTGGAGCATCGCCTCACGCATCTCCTCCGTACCGGCGGCGGTGCCGCTCGGTGCCGCCGCACCGCTCGTCGCGGCCGCGTGCAGCCTGCGGTAGCCGCCGAGGTGCTGCGGGTGGTGCACGGAGAGCGCGTCGAGGTGCTCCTCGCGGCGTTCCGGGCCGGGGAAGCCGCGGGCCTGCGCGAGGCCGCCGAGGAGTTCGTGCACCTCGGCGAGGGCCTGCCGGGGCGAGTCGACGAAGCGTTCCTGAGCGGACGTCCAGCGGCTCAGATACTGCTCGCGCACCTCCGGCGGCAGCGGATGCGGGGTGAACGAGCCGTACGTACGCACCCGTTGGGCGAGTTCGCGCTCGGCGGCCCGGGTGTCGCCGGCGTGCCGGGTGACCGCACGGTCGTACTCGGGCCCGAAGCGCCGCCGGAGACCGCCACGGGCGGCGCCGCCCCTGCCCAGGCCCGTGTAGAGCACGCCTGCGACGACGACGGCGACGGTCACTGCCAGAACGATGACGAGAACTGCGGACATGGCTTCCCACCCCGGGACTTCGGCTCGTTGCGGTCGGTTCGCGCACGGGTAGCCGCGCCGTTCGAACGCAAACGCCGCGACGCCGGGACCGGTGCGGCGGATCATGGCCCCATGAGGCCGACTTCCCGCCCCGCGGCGTTCTGGCTCGTGGCAGCCGCCTTCACGGTGACGATGCTGGGCACCACGCTGCCCACGCCGCTGTACGGCATCTACCAGGTCGAACTGCGCTTCTCCACGCTGATGGTGACCGTCGTCTTCGCGACGTACGCCGCCGGAGTGCTCGCCGCGCTGCTGCTCACCGGACATGTCTCGGACGAAGTCGGGCGCCGCCGGGCCCTGTTGCCGGGTCTCGCGCTGTCGATGCTCAGCTCGGTCGTCTTCCTGGTCGCGCACGATCTGGCGCTGCTGTTCGTCGGACGGCTGCTGTCCGGCCTCTCCGCGGGCGTCGTCACCGGTACCGCGACCGCCGCCCTCGTCGACCTCGCCGGGAGACGCAACACCGGCCGCGGCAGCCTCGTCGCGACGGTGGTGCAGATGGGCGGACTGGGCGTCGGGCCGTTGCTGGCCGGTGCGCTGTCCGAGTCCGCGCCGGCGGCGCTGCGTCTTCCGTACGCCGTCCATCTGGGGCTGCTCGTCTTGGTGACGGCCGGTGTGTGGCGCATCCCGGAGCCGGTGGAGGGCGCGACGGGACGGCTGCGGCTGCGGGTGACGCGGCCGACGATTCCGCAGGAGATGCGCGGCACGTTCACACGGGCGGCCATCGCGGGGTTCGCGGGCTTCGCCGTGCTGGGTCTCTTCACGGCCGTATCGCCCGCGTTCCTCTCGGAGTTGCTGAACGTCACGAGTCTCGCGCTCGAAGGGGGCGTCATCTTCGCGGTGTTCGCGGCGTCGGCGGCCGGGCAGATCCTGCTGGTGCCGTGGCTGGGACGGGCCTCGCTGCCGCTCGGCTGCGCGGGGCTCGTCGCCGGAATGCTGCTGCTGACGGCCGGGTTCGCGATGCGCTCGTTCCAACTCCTCGTCGCCGGGGGCCTGGTGGCGGGTCTCGGGCAGGGCCTGAGCTTCCGCGCCGGGCTCTCGGCCGTCAACGCGGAGGCGCCCGCCGAGCATCGCGCGGAGGTGGCCTCCACGTTCTTCGTCGTGCTGTACGTCGCGCTGTCGCTGCCCGTGATCGGCGTGGGGCTGGCCGCCGATCTGTTCGGACTGCGGGCCGCGGGCATCGCCTTCGGGCTGCTCGTGGCGGCGCTCGCCGGGTCGGTGCTGGCGGCGCTGCTGCGCGCCCGTACGTCCCGTACCCGGGCCTCGCGTACGTCATGACGCCTGCGCCGTACGGCAGTTGAGGCGGCGGGGCGACATGGGTGAGGGCCGGGCTGCCCGGCCCTCACCGTCCTCCCGGGGCCGCCGGTGCGTGGTCCTCCAGGCCGACGTCGGTCTGCCGCGACTCCTTCGAGTACAGGAACGCCGCCAGCGACACCACCGCCGTCGCCGCCATGAACGCGGCCACGAGCCAGGGGTCGCCGTCCGCGTACCCGAGCAGCGCCGCCGCGACGAACGGCGAGAATCCCGCGAGCGCGGCGCCCGTCTCACGCGAGGCCGCGAAGCCCGTGTAGCGCACGCGCGCCCCGAACAGCTCGGCGTAGAAGACGGGTTGGACGGCGATCATCGGCGCCAGCCCCAGCGCGGTGGCCACGATCAGCGCCAGCCAGATGACGACGGGCACGCCCGTGTCCAGCAGGACGAAGAAGGGGTAGGCGAACAGGCCCGTGAAGACCACGCTGAACAAATTCAGCGGCCTGCGCCCGATCCGGTCCGACAGCGCCCCGTACACCGGCTGCAACGCGATCACGACGAGCCCGAAGGAGATCACCCCGGTCAGCGCGACCCACTTGGGCTGTCCGACCTGTGTGGTCAGATACGACACGGAGAACGTCGCGTAGATGTAGACCACCGACGTGTCGCAGATGTGCGCGCCGACCCCCACCAGGAAGCTGCGCGGATAGCGGCGCAGCGCCTCGCGCACCGGCAGCCGCACCACGGTCTGCTTCTCCTGCATCCGCCGGAAGACGGGCGATTCGGCGACGCGCAGCCGCAGATAGAGCGAGACGGCGATCAGCACGAAGCTGATCAGGAACGGCAGCCGCCAGCCCCAGCTCTGGATGCTCTCGCGCGGAAGCAGCCCGACGAGCAGGAAGACGACGGTCCCCAGCACGAGCCCCGCCTGCACCCCCGTCTGCGCGAACGAGGCGTAGAAACCCCGCCGTTCGGCCGGTGCGTGCTCGGCGAGCAGTGTCGACGCACCGCCGAACTCGGCGCCCGCGCCCAGCCCTTGGCACACCCGCAGCAGTGTGAGCAGCACCGGGGCGGCGACGCCGATCGAGGCGTACGGAGGCAGCAGCCCGATGAGGCCCGTGGAGAGGCCCATGACCAGTGTGGTCACCACGAGCGTGGAGCGTCTGCCGATACGGTCGCCGAGCGCTCCGAAGAGGAAGCCGCCGACGGGACGGAAGACGAAGCCGACACCGAAGGTCGCCAGGCCGATCAGGGTGCCGGCCGCCGGGTCGTCCTGGACGAAGAACAGGTCGTTGAAGACGAGCACGACCGCCGTGCCGTAGATGAAGAAGTCGTACCACTCGAGCGCGGTGCCGACGACGGACGCCGTGACCACGCGCCGCAGTTCGGGGTCGGTACGGACGGTCCGGTGCCGGTCCCGGTCCGCAACCGGGTCCGGCCGCGGAGCCGTCGGAGCCGTCGGGCTCGTGGGGGTCGTCGGGTTGGTGCGGGGTGGTGGTTCCTCGGACATCGCCGTCTCGATTCATCCGTCCCTGCCGCCTGCGCCCCCGGCCTGCCACCGGCACACACCGGCCGCCCGACAAGCCGTACGTTTTGCCTGACGAAACACTGTTCCAGAAACCGACCCGGGTGCCGGAATGCTGCCACAGCCCCCGGAGGCTGTGAACCCGCCGCGCAGCGGCCGAAGTCCGTACGCCCGGGGCCGAAAAGCGCCCGGCGACGAGGCTGCACGGGCTGCATAGACTGGGCCGATGGCCAGCGAGCGGCACCGTACGGCGGCGGACAAGACACTCGACGTGCTGGAAGCGCTGGCCGAACACCGCAGCGTCGCCGCCCTCTCCGAGGCCACGTCGCTGCCCAAGCCCACCGTCCACCGCATCCTCCAGACCCTCGTGGAACGCGGCTTCGCCCGCTCCCTCGGCCGCGGCAGCTACGCCAGCGGCCCCCGCGTCCTCACCCTCGTCGGCAGCCACCGGCACGAGGGCGACCTGCCCGACCAGGCCCGTCCCGTACTGGAGGAGCTGCGCGAAGAGACGGACTGGACGGTCCACTTCGCCCTGCTCAGCGGCGACGAAGCGGTCTACGCCGCCAAGCTGGAGGCGGACCGGCCCTACCGGCTGGCCTCCCGCGTCGGCATGAGCCTGGCGCTGCACTCCACGTCCGTGGGCAAGTCCGTGCTCGCGACGCTGCCCGACGAATCCGTCCGCGCGCTGCTCAAGCGCACCGGCATGCCCGCCCGTACGGACCGTACGCACACCGAGCCCGCGACACTGCTCGCCGAACTGGCCGCCGTGCGCGAACGCGGCTACGCGGAGGACCGCGAGGAGAACGAGGCGGGCGTCGTCGCCGTGGGCGCCCCCGTCCTGGACCACTCGGGCGCGGCCGTCGGCGGCATGAGCGCGGTGACCCTGAGCAGCTTCCCGGACGAGGAGGACCTCGCCCGGTGCGGGCGTGCCGTCGCCACGGCGGCCGGACGCTTCTCGCTCACGCTGGGCGCACCGCCGCACCGCAGCGGTCTCGCGCCACGCGAGGACTGAGACGGCGGGGCCGCTGCGGACGGGTTCGCCACGGGCTCGCGGGGCCGCCGGTACGGGCGGGCGCCGTGACCCGACGGGCGTGCACCGCAGGCGTGTTGATGGCCCCGCGGATCTGGGGCAGGGTGGAGGCGTCCGCGCCGCACGGCCCGGCACGCCGCGAGGTGCGGAAGACGAGGAGGGCATGGTGGCAGGCCGCGTACGCAGCGCAGCGCCGCAGCACGGCTCCCCGTATGGCTCCGGCCTTCCATACGGCTCCCGCTCCCCGTCCGGCTCCGGCCTTCCATACGGCTCCCGCTTCCCGTACGGACGTCGGGGCGCACGTCCCCTGCCGGGCTTCCCGCTCGCCGTCCTGCTGGCCCTGCTGCTCGCCCTGTTCGGCGGCTCGGGCGCCCTCGCACAGCAGCCGGAGGCCCACGGTGCCGCCGCTCAGAGCCAGTCCGCCGGGGGCGCGTACGAGCAGGCTCCGGCGCAGCATCTCGACGCGGCGCTCGCCCACCCCGCGCACGCCGCCACCCACGCTCCTCTCCCGCTCGCTCCCGCCGTCGGGAAGTACGAGCAGGAGCCACGGCACAGCGTCGTCCTGCCGCGCCGCCCGGCGCTCTCCGCGGCGCATCTCACGCACCGCTCGCCGCGGCACGGCCGCGCTCCCCCGGCCGTACAGGCACCCCAGCTCTGACCGAACCGGCACCCGTCGTCCGGAGATCCGGCATGTCTCGTACGGGATGAGGCGCACGATGTCTCGCCCGTGACGAGGCGCGCTCCGCGGCGCACTCCGTCGTGGCGCGCCCGGCGGCTCGGCCGGCCCCGCACGCCCACGCGGCCACGCGGCCTCGCCCAAGTGGCCACGCCCACGCGGCGCGTGGAGCCGGGCGCGCGCGCCGTCGAGCGTCCGCCCTCCGGCACGCACCGGTGCCCTCGTCCTCATCGCCGCCGCCCCTCCCGGGGCCCGGTGTGCCTGTGCAGGAGGCAACCCATGACTCGCGCCAACAAGGTGCGGGCGGTGATCGCGCTCGCCGTCACGGCCGTCGCCGCGATCCTCGCCGTATTCCAACCACCCCGTCTCGGCATCGACTTGCGCGGCGGAACACAGATCGTCCTGGAGTCCCGCGACTCCGCCACAGCCAAAGCGACGCCGTCCGCGACGGACGACACGATGGAGGTACTGCGGCAGCGCGTCGACGCACTCGGGGTCGCCGAACCGGGCCTCGTACGCTCCGGAGACAACCGCATCATCGTCGAACTCCCCGGCCTCCAGGACCCGCGCCAGGCCGCGGAAGTCCTCGGCCGCACCGCCCAGCTCACCTTCCACCCCGTCGAGGGCGCTCCGCAGCGGCCGTCCGACGCGCAGGAGAAGACCGGCGAGGGCCCGGAGGAGAAGGTCCCGCGCACCGACGAGTCCGGACGCCCCGTACGCCTGGGCGGCACCGCCATGACGGGCGAGGAGGTGAAGTCGGCCCGCGCGACGATGGATCCGGAACGCGGCACCGGCTGGTTCATCGACGTCGCCTTCCGCGACAAGGGCGAGGAGAAGTGGGCCGGTCTGACGGGCGACGCCGCCTGCTCCCCGGCCGGCGATCCGAAGCGGCGGGTGGCGATCGTCCTCGACAAGAAGGTCATCTCCTCGCCGCAGGTCGACCCGTCCGTCGGCTGCGGACGCGGCATCGCGGGCGGCAACACCCAGATCACCGACGACTTCACGGAGGAGAAGGCCAAGGAGCTGGCGACGCTGATCGAGGGCGGCGCGCTGCCCGTCCCTGTCGAGGTGATCGAGCACCACACCGTCGGGCCGACGCTGGGCGCCGAGGCGATCGAGGCGAGCGGCTGGGCCGCGGCGATCGGCGTCCTGCTCACCTCCGGCTTCATCATCGTCGTCTACCGGCTGCTCGGCGCACTCACGGCCGTCGGCCTGCTGTGCTACGGGCTGATCTCGTACGCCGCGCTGGTGGCCTTCGGCGCGACCCTGACCCTGCCGGGGCTGGCCGGTTTCGTGCTGGCGATCGGCATGGCCGTGGACGCCAACGTCCTCGTCTTCGAACGGGCCCGCGAGGAGTACCTCGGCGTACGCGGCAGAAGTCTGCGCCTCGCGACGGCCAAGGGGTTCCGGGGCGCGTTCGGCGCGATCATCGACTCCAACGTGACCACGCTGCTGGCCGCCCTGCTGCTCTTCACCCTCTCCTCGGGCCCGGTGCGCGGCTTCGGCGTCACACTCTCCATCGGTGTGCTGGCCTCGATGGTCAGCGCGCTCGTCGTCACCAGGGCGCTGGTGGACTTCGCCGTCAACCGCCGCTCCGTACGCGCCCGTCCGCAGATCACGGGCCTCGCGGGACTGGGACGGGTACGGACCCTGCTGACGGAACGCAGGCCCGACTGGATGCGGCACGGACGCCGGTGGCTCGCGGTCTCGTCCCTGGCCGTCCTCCTCGCCGTCGGCGGAATCGTGCTGCGCGGCCTGGACTTCGGCGTCGAGTTCACCGGGGGCCGGCTCGTGGAGTACGCGACGAGCCGCACCGTCGATCCGGAAGCGGCACGCTCGGCGCTCGCGGACGCCGGGATGCCGGACACCGTCGTCCAGAACTCCGGCGGCGACGGCGCGGACGGTGACGACGGCAACCGCCTCACGGTGCGCTCCGAGGAGCTGACCGGGGAGCAGGAGCAGACGGTCCGCTCGACGCTGGAGGACCTCGGCGGCGACACCGAGAAGGTGCGCGACGAACTGTTCGGGCCGAGCCTCGGCGAGGAACTGCGGCAGCACGCCCTGATCGCGCTCGCCGTCGCCCTCGGCGCCCAACTGATCTATCTGGCCTTCCGCTTCAGGTGGACGTTCGGTGCCTCGGCGGTGATCTCGCTCGTCCATGACGCGGTGATCGTCGTCGGCGCCTTCGCCTGGCTGGGCAGGCCGGTCGACGGGGTGTTCCTGGCGGCGCTGCTGACCGTCATCGGCTACTCGGTCAACGACTCCGTCGTGATCTTCGACAGGGTCCGCTCCGAACGCCGGGACGGAAAGAAGGGGCCCTTCCGTACGGTGGTGAACAACGCGGTCGTCCAGACCGTGCCGCGCACCCTCAACACCGGCATGGGCGCCCTGTTCATCATCGCCGCCCTCGCGGTGCTGGGCGGGGACTCGCTCGGCGACTTCGCGCTCGCGCTGCTCATCGGCATCGCGGTCGGCTCGTACTCGTCGCTGTTCGTGGGCGCACCGCTCGCCATCGAACTGGAGGCCCGTACGTCCGCGACGTCCACACCGCGCCGCCCGCGCCGCGGCGGAACAGGCCGCGGCGGACCGGAGGCCGGAGCGGAGCAGGGCCGCGCGAAGCGGACGAAGACGCGGCGCTCCGCGTACGACAACGGGGCACGCGTGTAAGGGAGTACGGCGAGGCGCACACCGGCGACGCGGACACCGCCGCACCGCACGGCACCACGCCGTGGCCGCGCCGCACCGCCGGTGCCCCGCACACGCCGAGGGCGGCACCCCCGCGCAGGGGATGCCGCCCTCGGTCCGTCTCCGTGCCGGGAGGCAACGGGCTTCCGACCGCTGTGCGATCAGAAGTCCATGCCACCGCCCATGCCACCGGTCGGGTCGCCGCCACCGGCGGCGGCCTTCTCCGGCTTGTCGGCGATGACGGCCTCCGTCGTCAGGAAGAGCGCGGCGATGGACGCGGCGTTCTGCAGCGCCGAACGCGTCACCTTCGCCGGGTCG
Source organism: Streptomyces nanshensis (assembly GCF_001751255.1). Classification (GTDB taxonomy): domain Bacteria; phylum Actinomycetota; class Actinomycetes; order Streptomycetales; family Streptomycetaceae; genus Streptomyces; species Streptomyces nanshensis_A. Next base: position 12,189 of record NZ_LJGW01000316.1, read on the forward strand.
TTGATGCCCTCGGCGAGCATGTCGACGTACTCGCCCGTGGCCGCGTTGAGACCGTGGCCCGGCTTCAGGTTGCGCACCTTCTCCGTCACGACGCCGCCCTCGAGGCCGGCGTTGACCGCGATCTGCTTGAGCGGCGCCTCCAGCGCGAGCTTGACGGCCTGCGCGCCCGTCGCCTCGTCGCCGTCCAGCTCCAGCTTCTCGAAGACGCTGGACGCCTGGAGCAGAGCCACGCCACCACCGGCGACGATGCCCTCCTCGACGGCGGCCTTGGCGTTGCGCACCGCGTCCTCGATGCGGTGCTTGCGCTCCTTCAGCTCGACCTCGGTGGCGGCACCGGCCTTGATGACGGCCACGCCGCCGGCCAGCTTCGCCAGACGCTCCTGGAGCTTCTCGCGGTCGTAGTCCGAGTCGGAGTTGTCGATCTCGGCGCGGATCTGCGCCACGCGGCCGGCGACCTGGTCGCTCTCGCCCGCGCCGTCGACGATCGTGGTCTCGTCCTTGGTGATGACGACCTTGCGGGCGCGGCCCAGCAGCTCCAGACCGGCGTTCTCCAGCTTGAGGCCGACCTCCTCGGAGATGACGGTGCCACCGGTGAGGATGGCGATGTCGCCGAGCATGGCCTTACGGCGGTCACCGAAACCGGGAGCCTTGACGGCCACGGACTTGAAGGTGCCGCGGATCTTGTTCACGACGAGCGTGGACAGCGCCTCGCCCTCGACGTCCTCGGCGATGATCAGCAGCGGCTTGCCCGACTGCATGACCTTCTCCAGCAGCGGAAGGAGGTCCTTCACGTTGCCGACCTTGGAGTTGACGATGAGGATGTACGGGTCCTCGAGCTCCGCCTCCATGCGCTCCATGTCGGTGGCGAAGTACGCGGAGATGTAGCCCTTGTCGAAGCGCATGCCCTCGGTGAGCTCCAGCTCCAGCCCGAAGGTCTGCGACTCCTCGACGGTGATGACGCCTTCCTTGCCGACCTTGTCCATCGCCTCGGCGATGAGCTCGCCGATCTGCGGGTCGCCGGCGGAGATGGAGGCCGTGGAGGCGATCTGCTCCTTGGTCTCGACGTCCTTGGCCTGCTCCAGCAGGGCGGCGGAGACGGCCTCGGTGGCCCGCTCGATGCCGCGCTTGAGAGCCATCGGGTTGGCGCCGGCGGCTACGTTGCGCAGGCCCTCCCGTACGAGCGCCTGGGCCAGGACGGTCGCGGTCGTCGTGCCGTCACCGGCGACGTCGTCCGTCTTCTTCGCGACCTCCTTGACGAGCTCGGCGCCGATCTTCTCGTACTCGCCCTCGAGCTCGATCTCCTTGGCGATGGAGACACCGTCGTTGGTGATCGTGGGGGCGCCCCACTTCTTCTCCAGCACGACGTTGCGGCCCTTGGGGCCGAGCGTGACCTTGACGGCGTCGGCGAGCTGGTTCATCCCGCGCTCGAGGCCGCGCCGCGCCTCCTCGTCGAACGCGATGATCTTGGCCATGTGAAGTGGTCCCTCCCGGACTGGGGATCCCCCTGCACAACCAGGGGACGGCAATACCGGACCGCGCTGGCGCCCGCGACGGACGACCCGGAAGCCGCGTGGTTCCTTGCTCCACCCGGCGAACGAGCCTCACCGACCCGGTCCTTGACTGTCACTCTCACTCGGAGAGTGCTAACGCAATGATTAGCACTCGACCCCTGCGAGTGCAAGCGCCCCCAGGACATCACACGGGACCGGACGGTACGCAAGCGCGTGCTTCCGGGGCCGCGGCAGGCCCGCCCCACGCACCGGCACCGGCACCCGCACCCGCACCCGCACCCGCACAGCGGGAACAGCGCGGACAGCACAGAGGGGCCGTACTCCTTCACGGAGTACGGCCCCTCGTACGGCTGTTGTAGTTCTGCGCAGTGCTGCGGGTGCTCAGGCAGTCACACGGACCATGTCCGCCTGCGGCCCCTTCTGACCCTGCGAGATCTCGAACTCGACCCGCTGTCCTTCGTCCAGGGTGCGGTAGCCGTCCATCTGAATCGCGCTGTAGTGGACGAATACGTCCGCACCACCGTCGACCGCGATGAAGCCGTATCCCTTCTCCGCGTTGAACCACTTGACGGTGCCCTGAGCCATCCCTAACTCCCCTATTACTGGCCCTTACGCGAGCCCGCACTTCACGAACCCGGGTCAGACCTCACCTCCGGGAGAGCCCCCGCAGACAGGCGGATGCGGACCCGGAAGGCGTCGACCGCGGCTGAATGTATCTGTACGGACGCCCTCTGCAACAGGTCACGAAGACGAGAAATCTGAGCACCACTCGAAGGCCCAAAAGCCCGCAATCCCCGTACAAGCGGGGCAAGCGCGGCCGGGCATAGGGCACCAACACGACAATTGCCGCCCCGAATTCGGGCGCAACTTGTCGCGTTCTCATATGCACCCGGCACGTGCCGGGTGGAGCACTGGGGTGGGAGGTGCGGCAACCCTATCGCGTCCCCACACGCGGAACCGCCCCCTCCGCTTCGCTCTGGCGAGCGCGGAGAGAGCGGTTCGACCGTAGGGGGACCGACGGCAGGAGCGAGCGGCCTTCACCGACCTCTCACGAGACCTCAGCAGGCCCGAGACCTCCTGAGACTCCGTCAGCAGCCGCCCGCCACCGCGGGGATGATGGAGACTCCGGCGCCGTCCGGGGTCGGCGTCTCGAGGCCCTGCTCGAAGCGGACGTCGTCGTCGTTGACGTAGACGTTGACGAAGCGGCGCAACTTGCCCGCGTCATCCAGCACGCGCGGGCCGATGCCCGTGTGGTTGCGCTCCAGATCGGCCAGCACCTCGGAGAGTGTCGCGCCCTCGGCGCTCACCTCGGCCTGCCCGCCGGTGTAGGTACGCAGGATCGTCGGGATGCGGACGTTCACGCTCATGATGCGAGACCAGCCTCTCGGAAGGAGTCCAGGGTGGGTCGGATGACGGCGGTCGGACCGGTGGTGGGAGCCACCGCGTCCAGGGTCTTCAGACCGTCGCCCGTGTTGAGGACGACGGTGGTGAGGGACGGGTCGAGCCGCCCCTCCTCGATCAGCTTCTTCGTGACGCCGACGGTCACGCCGCCCGCGGTCTCGGCGAAGATGCCCTCGGTCCTCGCCAGCAGCTTGATCGCCTCGACGATCCGCGGATCGTCGACGTCCTCCACCGCGCCGCCCGTACGGCGCGCGATGTCCAGCACGTACGGGCCGTCGGCCGGGTTGCCGATGGCCAGCGACTTGGCGATGGTCTCCGGGCGCACCGGGCGTACGACGTCGTGCCCGTCCTTGAAGGCGCGGGAGACCGGGGAGCAGCCCTCCGCCTGCGCGCCGAAGATCTTGTACGGCCTGTCCTCGACCAGGCCCAGCGAGATCAGCTCCTTGAGCCCCTTGTCGATCTTCGTGAGCTGGGAGCCGGAGGCGATGGGCACGACGAGCTGGTCCGGCAGCCGCCAGCCGAGCTGTTCGCAGATCTCGTACGCGAGGGTCTTGGAGCCCTCGGCGTAGTACGGGCGAAGGTTGACGTTCACGAAGCCCCAGCCCTCGCCGGCGGGGTCGCCGATCAGCTCGGAGCAGAAACGGTTCACGTCGTCGTAGTTGCCCTCGATGCCCACGAGTTCGCCGCCGTAGACGGCCGCCATGACGACCTTGCCCTGCTCCAGGTCGTGCGGGATGAACACGCACGAGCGCAGTCCCGCGCGGGCCGCGGCGGCGCCGACGGCGCCCGCGAGGTTGCCCGTCGAGGAGCAGGAGAGGGTGGTGAAGCCGAAGGCGCGCGCAGCCTCGACGGCTATCGCGACGACGCGGTCCTTGAAGGAGTGCGTCGGGTTGCCGGAGTCGTCCTTGATGTGCAGGGAGCCGGTGACGCCGAGTTCGTGCGCGAGCCGGTCGGCACGGACGAGCTTGGTGAAACCGGGGTTGATGTTGGGCTTCGTGGCGACGTCGGCGGGGACGGGCAGCAGCGGCGCGTACCGCCAGATGTTGTCCGGTCCCGCCTCGATGCGCTCACGCAGCGCCGTGGGGCCGCCGCCGGGGAACTCGTACGCGATCTCCAGCGGCCCGAAACACGCCTCGCAGGCGAAGACGGGGCCCAGCGGGATGCGTTCGCCGCACTCGCGGCAGGAGAGCGCGGCGGCGGGGCCGAGCGCGACGGATCCGGAACCGGACGGTGCCGCCCGACCGGTCCCGTCCCCGGGTGCGGCGGTGGTGCCGGCGGCAGCGTGAGCAGCTTGAACAGCCATGATGCGGCGAGGCCCTCTCTCCTCATCTTCCCCGTGACGTATCTCGCCACGAGACGGAATTGGCACCTTCCCGAGCCGGGAGCCTCGCGATGTCACGTCGCTTCGTGCGAGACCGGCTGGAGGGTTGCCGGGGCTTCAACGGGCCGTTCCCTCTGCCCCTCTGGATGAGCGGTGTGAAGTTGTGACGCAGAGCCGCGGCGCTCCGGGACGGACCCGGCATGCGTGCGCCTTCCGCGTTGTTCAAGACTGTAACCGACAGGCTTGACCATGGAGACAGGCGTCCGTACCGCGAGATGGATCACAGGGAGGGGCCGCGTGCTGGAGGAAGTCGGGCAGTGGCTGGAGCGCCGGTCCTTCTCGTGCGCCGACCGTCCCATGGCGTCGCTGCTGGCGGCGAAGCGGGCCTCGGGCACACGGGTCAGCGTCGTCCTGCCCGCGCTGAACGAGGAGCGGACGGTCGGCGGGATCGTCTCGGTGATCCGGCGCGAGCTGATGGCGGGAGGGGAGGCGACCGGTCCGGCGGCGGGTCCCGCGTCCGGCCGTGCGGCGGCTTACGGACCGGCGGGTTCCGCGTCCCGTGACGCGCTCGTGGACGAGCTGGTGGTGCTGGACTCCGGTTCCACGGACCGTACGGCCGAGACCGCGGCCCGCGCGGGGGCGCGCGTCGTGCACCGCGACGAGGTGCTGCCGCGGCTGCCCGCGCTGCCCGGCAAGGGCGAGGTGCTGTGGCGTTCGCTGCTGGTGACGCGCGGCGACGTCGTCTGCTTCGTCGACGCCGACCTGGAGGACTTCTCCGCCGACTTCGTCTCCGGCGTCGTCGGACCGCTGCTGACCGACCCGCGGCTGCGGCTGGTCAAGGCGATGTACGACCGGCCGCTCGGCGACGATCCGGCGGGCGGCGGACGTGTGACGGAACTCGTCGCCCGCCCGCTGCTCAACCTCCACTGGCCGCAGCTCGCGGGCTTCGTACAGCCCCTCGGCGGCGAGTACGCGGCCCGCCGCTCGCTGCTGGAACAGCTTCCCTTCCCCGTCGGCTACGGCGTCGAACTGGGCCTGCTCGTCGATGCGTTGCACACCGCCGGGCTGGACGCGCTGGCACAGGTCGACGTCGGCGTACGGCGCCACCGGCACCAGAGCGGCCAGGCGCTGGGCCGCATGGCGGCGGCGATCCAGCACACGGCCCAGCTCCGCATGGCCCGCGGCGGCAGCCGGCTGGTGCGCCCGACGCTTACCCAGTTCGAGCGCGTCGCCGCCGCGCCGGGCGGCTTCGCGCCCCGCAGCCATGTGATCGACACGGTGGAACGGCCGCCGATGCGCGAGATCGAGGAGTACGCGGAGCGGCGGGCGGCGTAGCGGGGTCCCGGCTTGAGCCCGGGCGGCGGCGCGCCAACTGCGGTCGGCCGTACGGGAGTTGCGTGACGGATGACGGGATACGCGTCCGCCGGCGCCTCGGCGCACCGGAATCCGTGCGCTGCTCCCGCCCGGCCGTGCGGCGCGTCCGGGGCGCGAGGCGCGTCACGTTTGCCCGGATCGCGGCGTGGCTAAGCTCGGGCCATGGTCGTCGAACGCTCATCCCAGCAGGGCCTGGCGGACGTACTGGTCGCCTCGAACCGGGGGCCCGTCTCCTACTCCGTCGGCGACGACGGCTCGCTCTCCGCCAAGCGCGGCGGCGGCGGTCTCGTCTCCGGACTCTCCGCGATCGCCGCCGACGGAGCGGGCGGCGACGGCGACCGTGACGGCGGCGGTGCCGTCTGGGTGTGCGCCGCCCTCGGCAAGGGCGACCGGGAGGCCGTACGGCGCTCGGGCGGCAAGCTGGACCCGGCCGACACCGGTGGCCAGTCCGTACGGATGCTGGACATCCCCGAGGAGACCTTCGCCGACGCCTACAACGGCATCGCCAACTCCGTGCTCTGGTTCGTCCACCACATGCTCTACCAGACGCCGCTGGAGCCTTCCTTCGACGCGGAGTTCGAGCGGCAGTGGGCGTCGTACGAGCGCTACAACGCGGCCTTCGCGGACGCCCTCGCCGAGGAGGCCGCCGAGGGCGCGACCGTCCTCGTGCAGGACTACCACCTGACGCTGGTGCCGGGACTGCTCCGCGAGCGCCGCCCCGATCTGCGCGTGGGGCACTTCTCGCACACCCCGTGGGCACCGCCGGACTACTACCGGATGCTGCCGGACGCCGTCGCACGGCAGGTGCTGCGCGGCATCCTCGGCGCCGACCGCGCCGCGTTCCTCACCCGCCGCTGGGCGCGCGGCTTCGCGGACTGCTGCGCGGCGGTGCTCGGCGCCTCGGTCGCGGAGGACGAGCGCACCGGCGAAGCGGTGGTGACCTGCGAGGGCCGTACGACACGGCTCGGCGTCCACGGGCTGGGCGCGGACGGGGAGTTCCTGCGCGAGCGCGCCGGACGCGAGGACGTCGAGGAGCGGATCGCCATACTGCGCGGCGAGATCGGCAGCGACGCGGACGACCGCCCACGCCGCGCGATCGTGCGGGTCGACCGCACCGAGCTGTCGAAGAACATCGTGCGCGGACTGCACGCGTACGCACGCCTGCTCGCCGACCGCCCCGAGTGGCGCGGACGCGTCGTCCATCTCGCGCTCGCCTACCCCTCGAGGCAGGACCTGGCGGTCTACCGCGACTACATGAGCGAGGTCTCGCGCGTCGCCGACGAGATCAACTCCACGTACGGGACGGAGGGTTGGACCCCGGTCGTGCTCTTCCTCAAGGACGACTTCGCACGCTCGCTGGCCGCGTACCGGCTGGCCGACGTGGCGCTCGTCAACCCGATCCGCGACGGCATGAACCTCGTCGCCAAGGAGGTCCCGGTCGTCTCCGACGACGGCTGCGCGCTGGTCCTCTCACGGGAGGCGGGCGCGCATGAGGAGCTGGGCCCGTACGCCTTCGTCGTCAACCCGTACGACATCGGGGACACGGCGCGTGCCCTGCACGAGGCACTGTCGATGGACCACGGCCCGCGCGCTGAGCACACCGCCCGCCTGGCGTCGGCGGCCACCGCGACACCTCCGACGCGCTGGTTCCTCGACCAACTCGCGGCGCTGCGCGAGGGGTGACCGGCGGTGGGCACCGCGGGCGCCCGCCCCGCGGTCCGTCCGGTACGCGGTCCGTCCGGTACGCGGTCCGTCCGGTACGCGGTCCGTCCGGTACGCCGGGCACGGACCCGTCGCCGATCTGGGCTGCGGTCCGGGTCAACTGACCGCGCAGCTACGGGAGTCGGGGCTGGACGTCTTCGGCGTCGACCAGTCGCCGGCGATGATCGAGTACGCCCGCGGGGCCTTTCCGGACCTGCGGTTCGAGGTCGGCTCGATGGACGCGCTGGACCTGCCCGACGGGACGCTCAGCGGCGTCCTGTCCTGGTACTCCGTCATCCACGCACCGCCGCGGGTTCACCGAGGTCGGGCGGATGCTGCGCGAGCCGGTGGACGGCGAACGGTACCGCCGGGGGCATCTGCTGATGACGCGTGCGGACGGGACCGCCGGCTGACCGCCGCCGCCCGACCGCATCGGCGGACCGTCCCAAGTCACCTCAGCCGGGCGCCCGTTCAGGCCCGCGCGTCCGTATCGAGCTGGTCCGCCAGGGCGTTCAGCAGGGCGACGAGGCCGGACGGGCCGTCGACCACGACGTCCGCGCGGTCGGCGATCTCCGGCACCGTTTCGCCCGTCTCGCCGCCGCCGCTGCACACCAGGACGCCGGGGACGCCCTCGTCGCGCAGCTTCTCGACCGCCGCGAAGGCGGCGAGGTCGCCGAGGTCGTCGCCCGCGTAGAGGACGGCGTTCGCGCCCGCCCCCCGCAGATGCGCGGTCAGCGCCGCGCCCTTGTCGATGCCCGGCGGGCGCAACTCCAGGACCATGCGGCCCGGTTCGACGACGAGGCCGTGGCGTTCGGCGAGTGCGCACAGCGGGGTGCGCAGCAGCTCGAAGGCGGCGGACGGGTCGTCCGTACGGCGGGTGTGGACGGCGACGGCGCGGCCCTTGTCCTCCGTCCAGGTGCCGGCCGGCGCGCCCAAGTCGGCGAGGAGGGCGGGCAGTTCGGACCGTACGGCGGCGACTCCGGGAGGCGGCGGGGCCGCGCTCATCTCGCCGGTGCGTGCGTCCCAGCGCTCCGCGCCGTACGCGCCGAGCACGGTGAGGTGCTCCAGTCCCTCCGCGCCCGACAGGCCGCCCTGGCGTACGGCCGCGTCGGCGGGCCGGCCGGTGACGACGGCCACCGCGGCCA
>NZ_LJGW01000316.1:20791-24412 GCF_001751255.1 Streptomyces nanshensis
GGGCACGGCGCCGGGGTGGGCGCGCGCTTCGGCGGGGTCGGCGACGATCGGGGCGAGGGTGCCGTCGAAGTCGAAGGCCACGAGGGCACGTTGGGGCTCGGCGAGGATCGCGGCGAGCCCGTCGCGGCCGGCTCGGGTACGGGGGGTCGGTACGGCGGCCATGCGGCGACCTTACCGCCCGGCGCGGGGCAGTTCGCGCGGCTCGACGCGCTCCTCGACGGCGCGGTCGCCGTCCCGCTCCACGATGTAGGCGCCCTTGCCCGGCTGTTCCGTGACGGCCTCGACCAGACGCGTACCGCGGTAGACCAGGCCCACCCCGTCGTCGGTGCAGTGGGACGTGGGCAGGGTGCCGTCCGCGACGAGCCGGTGCACCAGGGGACGTCGGCCCGGGTCGCTGTCGTAGTGCACGCCACTGCCGAAAGGAAGGAAGCCCAACGCGTCGGTGAGCGGGCGCAGTTCGGGGCCGAAGGAGTCGGTGACGCCGCCCTCGTACCAGCAGATCGAGCCGGCGCTGACCCCGCTGAGCACCACGCCCGCCTGCCAGGCGCGGCGCAGCGCGGTGTCGAGGCCGTGCAGACGCCAGAGGGCCAGCAGGTTCGCGACGGAGCCGCCCATGACCCACACGACGTCGTGGTCGAGGAGGGTGCCCTCGACGTCCTCGACGTTCGGCATCGGGAAGAGGTTCAGCGGCGTCAGATCGAACCCGGCCACGCGTGCCGCCTCGGCCATGCGCGCCGCGAAGTGCTCGGCGTCGCCGATGGCCGTGCCGAGGTAGAGCAGGCGGGGACGGCGGCCGTGTACGCCCGACAGGTCGACCGCGTGGTGCACCAGCGCGTCGAAGAGCACCCTGCTGCGGCTCCCGGCGAGATGCCCGCCGGAGGTCGCGACGATCGTGGGTTCGGGGGCGGTCATGGCGCGACCCTAGCCGTACGGACACGGGCCAGAGGCCGGTACGGACGGCGAGGCGTCAACCGGCGTCAGCGGCGGGCGCGTTGGGCCTCGCGGCGGCGGCGCAGACGGTTGACCGTCATCGGGTCGTGTTCCAGGGCGCGGCGATCGTCCAGGAGGGCGTTGAGGAGTTGGTAGTAGCGCGTCGGGGACATCTCCAACTGCTCGCGTATGGCGCGCTCCTTGGCGCCGGGGCCGGGCCAGCCGCGGCGTTCGACGTCGAGCACGGCCAGGTCGCGGTCGGAGAGCCCGGAGAGCCCGGAAGCGTCCGCCGGCGTACGGGCACCTGCGCCCGCACCCGCGTCCGCCGCGTCGCGCTCCTCGTCCCGCTCGTCCTCGCTCATTCCCTCAACGTACCGCCGCCGAACGACAGTCGGTCGCCAGCCGGTCCACCGGTCGGCCGGTCCGCCGGACAGCACGCCAGGCGCGCTCCGCTCAGCTCTCCTGCGCCGCCGTCTCCGCCGCCTCCGCGCGGCGCTGGATCGCGGACAGCACCCGCGCGGGATCGCCGTCCGCCTCGACGGCCCTGCCGATGCTCCGCTTGATGTCCGCGCTCACCGTCGCCCAGGAGACCTTGCCCACCGGGTAGAACTCGGCGCTCGACAGCTCCTCCTGGAAGCGCCGCAGCGGCTTGCGCTCCGCGCGCTCGCGCATCCGGTCGTTCGCGGACGTGGTCACCGGGAGCAGGTCGTAGCGCTCGGCGAAGGCGTAGTGGTTCCGCTCGCTGAAGACGAAGTCGAGGAAGCGGCCCGCCTCTTCGCCCCTGCCGTTGTGCTTGAACGCCATCACCCAGTCCGCCACGCCGAGGGTGCCCGGCGAGGGCCCGTCGGCGCCGGGCGGCACCGCCGTGCCGTAGTCCACGCCCCGGGCCCGCGCCTCCTTCAGCAGCGTCGGGTGGCCGTTGAGCATGCCGACGTCGCCGCGTACGAAGGCGTCGAAGAGCTGCTGGCGGTCGGTGCGTCCGGGATTCGGGTTGGTCAGCCCGGAGCGGACGAGCCGCTCCCGCAGCCAGTCGAAGGCCTTGATGTTCGCCCGGGCGTCGACGGTGTAGTCGCCGACCCGGTCGGTGTACGCGCCCCCGCTGCTGAGGATCCACATCATCGCCTCGGCGGGCGCCTCCTCCGGGCCCAGCGGCAGCCCGTACGGGATCTTCACGCCCGCGTCCTTCAACCGGGCGGCGGCGCTCGCCAGTTGGTTCCAGGTGCGGGGCGGCTCGGCCGGGTCCAGCCCGGCCTTCTTGAAGAGCGTCTTGTTGTAGAAGAGCAGCCGGGTGCTCGCGGCGAACGGCATCCCGTACTGCACCCGCCGCACCTCGCCCGCCTCCGCGAGCGCGGGCAGGAAGTCGGCCTGTACGGGGATGGAGAGGACCTCGCCCGCCCGGTAGAGCATGTCCTTGGCCGCGAAGTCGGCGTACGCGCCGATCTGCGCGATGTCCGGCGGGTTGCCCTCGGCGGCCATCCTGGCCACGTTCTTGTCGACGTCCTTCCAACTGTGCACCTCGACGTCGATCTCGGCGCCGGGATGCCGCTCCTGGAAGTCGCCGACGAGCGCGTCCCAGTACCCCTGCGAACTGGTGCCGCGCCCGGGGTCGCCGTAGTCGGCGGCCACGACTTTGAGCGCGGAACTCTGCGTCCCGGGACCGGTGCCGCAACCGGCGGTCGTCAGGGCGCCGCTCGCCGCCGCGCCCGTCGCCACTGCAAGACCGAGGAACCTGCGGCGCTCCACAGCATCTACTCCTCAACCGTGCGCACGGCGCCGTGCCGTGCTCCCTCCCACCCCCCGCGTCCGGCCCGGCCGGACGTGTACGGAACAGGAGTCTCCACCGACGGGGCCCGAAGGTCTAGGCCATAGACCGCACGACTTTCACAGCGACCCATCCGTTCCATCCGGTACATGCGGTGAAGATCGCCGATGCGCACGGTTTCCCTACCAGACCGGGACACTCCGGCACCCGCTCCACCTCGGGAAACCCAAACCGATGGCCGGAGTGGACTAGACCTGTTGTGGGTCAAGGCGGGAGACTGCTCCCTGTGAGCACGAGCCCCCGGAAACCGGAATACGTCATCGCCCTCGACGTCGGCGGCACCGAGATGAAGGCGGCCCTCATCGGCTCCGGAGCCGGCACCGGCCCCGGAGCCGCCGCCGGCGAGCTGCTGCACGAGGCACGGCGCGGCACCGGCCGCGAGCACGGCCCCGACGCCGTCGTCGAGCGCATCCTCGACTTCGCCGCCGAACTGCGCGCGCATGGCGCCTCGATGTACGGCACCGAACCGCTGGCCGCCGGAGTGGCCGTGCCGGGCGTCCTCGACGAACCGTCGGGCACCGCCGTCTACGCCGCGAACCTCGGCTGGCAGGACGTACCGCTGCGCGCGCTCCTCGCCGAACGCCTCGGCGGCATCCCCGTCGGACTCGGGCACGACGTGCGCACCGGCGGCCTCGCCGAGGGGCGCGTGGGCGCGGGCGAGGGCGTCGACCGGTTCTTCTTCGTGGCGCTGGGCACCGGAATCGCCGCCGCCATCGGTACGGACGGACGGGTCGAGCCGGGCGCGCACGGCGGCGCCGGCGAGTTCGGCCACATCGTGGTGCGCCCGGACGGGCCGGTGTGCGGGTGCGGTCAGCGCGGCTGTCTGGAGTCCCTCGCCTCGGCGGCCGCCGTGGGACGCGCCTGGGCCG
>NZ_LJGW01000304.1 GCF_001751255.1 Streptomyces nanshensis
AGCCGCACGCGTCCGCCGTGGCGGCCGGTGCCGCACGGTCCGCGGAAGCCGCGGGGGCGGCGGGGGCGGCGCAGCATCCCTCGCCCCGCCATCGTCACGGTCGTTCGGCGGCGGCGGCGCGTGCCCGGCCGCCGGTGTGCGATGACTGGTGAGCAAGGAGCTTCGGCGAGGAAACGGCTTTGCGGCTCGTGTGGTCGGCGTGGAAGCTGGTTCGCCGGGGGTGCTGATGACGACCGACGTTGTTGTGAAGCTGTCAGTCCGCGACATGGTGCATGCGGACCTGGCGTCGTGTGGGTGGGCGGGGTCCGACCACCATCTGGCCGGTGTCGCCCGGCATTTGGAACGTGCCCGGAACGGCGAGGTCGACTACCTCGCGGTCTGCCCCGCGAGCGGGATCCCTGTGGCCAAGGGCGGCATCGACTACCAAGTGAAGGACGGCGCCGGCACGTTGTGGCAGTTGGCGGTCCATCCCGCGTTGCAGTCCTGCGGGATCGGCACGTTCCTCATCGGAGCCGCAGAGCTGCGGATCAGGAACCGTGGTCTGCGGCAGGCCGAGCTGGCCGTGGAGGAGAACAATCCCCGGGCCCGTGCGCTGTACGAACGACTGGGCTATGTCGCGTACGACCGTCAGCCGGACTCATGGGACGAGCAAGCCCCGGACGGATCGTTGTACCGCTACGAAACGACGTGCGCGTTGATGCGGAAGCAACTCGCGTGAGGCGCAGTCGCTTTCACCGGTCCACCGGCGAGCGCGCGGCGCCGGGTTGCGCGGTCGAGGTCGAGGACTAGCCGGGACCACTCGGGCAGTTCAGTGGGCTCGTACGCCAACAGGCTTACCCGTTCCGGGGGTTGGAGTCGTGTCGTCGGCTCGGCGGGCCCGCTCTTCGGGTGACCGACCGCGGCGTGTGCGTCCGTACCCGGTGTGCTCAGGCGCAGCAGACGCAGCCCCGCGCGCAGCCGCACGCGTCCGCCGTGGCGGCCGGTGCCGCATGGTTCGCGGAAGCCGCGGAAGCCGCCGGGGCGGCGCAGCATCCCTCGCCACGCCAGGCGTCGCGGCCTTCCTTCAGTGCCACGGCGGCGATGACCAGCGCGGCGAGCGGGTCCGCCCAGGACCAGCCCACCGTGGCGTTCGCCAGCAGGCCGAGCAGCAGTACGCCGGAGAGGTAGGTGCACAGCAGCGTCTGCCGGGAGTCGGCGACCGCGGAGGCGGAGCCGAGTTCGCGTCCGGCGCGGCGTTGAGCCGCAGACAGGAACGGCATCACCGCCAGGGACAGTGCGGCGAGGACGATGCCGGGGAGGGAACGGTCCGCGTCCGAGGCGCCGGCGAGTGCGCGGACGGCGTCGACGCTCACGTAGGCGGCGAGCGCGAAGAAGGAGAGCGCGATGATCCGCAGGGCCCGCTGCTCCCGCGCCTCCCGTACGGCGTGCTCCCGGGCGGCGAACTGCCAGGCCACGGCCGCGGCCGAGGAGACCTCGATCACCGAGTCCAGGCCGAAGCCGATCAGGGCGGTGGACGAGGCCAGGCTCCCGGCCGTGACGGCCACGACCGACTCGACGACGTTGTAGGCGATGGTGGCCGCGACGAGGAGGCGGATGCGGCGGCTGAGCGCTTCACGCCGATCCGGGGACGGGCCGAGCGAGATCGCGTTCATCTCAGCAGCAGCCCTTCTCGTCGGCGTCCGGGCAGGTCCGTCCCGCGTCCACGGCCACCACCGCGGTGCGCAGATCGTCCAGCGCGTGCCCGAGGCGGGGGTCGGCGAGTTCGTAGCGCGTCCTGCGGCCCACGGGGACGCCGACGACCAGCCCGCAGTCCCGGAGACAGGCCAGATGGTTCGAGAGCCGGGTACGGGAGATCCCCAACTCCTCGGCCAGATCGGCCGGATGGGCCGGCGCATCCCGCAAGGAGAGGAGCAGACGGCAACGGATCGGGTCGGCGAGCGCACGGCCGAAGCGGGTCAGCACCTCGACCTCGGGAGCGAGAGACAACATTCCGCTACCGTACATAGATCCGTGAATTCATGGAAGGCTGAACCGTCTCGGTGCATGCCGCGGGTGGCCGCCTGGCCGCCGCCGCGCTCACAGTTGTGCTCAGTTCAGAGCTGCGCTCAGTACAGAAAGCGGTGCAGCGGAGAGGACTCCGTCAGCAGCATCGTCACGCGGTGGGCGAGCCGTTGCCAGGCGTCCTCTTCCGCGTACGTCAGCCTCACGTCGTCACCGTCGGCGGCTTCCAGCGCGGCGGACAGCGTCGCCGTGTCCGCGTCCGGGGACAGGTCCATCAGCGACATCACGCGGGCCAGCGCACCCACCAGTCCGGCCGCGGTGCCCGCGTCGGCGGTCTCGTCCGCGGAGGGGAGGTCGTCGAGGGCGGCGGCAAGCCCCTCCGGGCCCTCCGCGGAGTCCTGCGGCGCCACGAGGGCGCCGGACAGTTCACGCAGCACCGCGTAGAGCAGGTCGATGCGTGCCGTCGGCAAGCCGACGATCCTCAAGCCCTCATGTTCGAAGCGGCCGTTGGGCGTCCACACCCGAGGCCCTCGCGCCACCGCCTCGGCCAGTGACTCCCGGTTGTGCCGGAAGGCCGCCAACCCGTCGACCAGCAGGTCGTGTTGGGGCATGGCCCGGGTGGATTCGGCCAGGGGCGTCAGCAGGAGCCTCTCCGTACGGTCGCACTGAGCATCGAAGTCCGGGTCCACGACACAGAGGCGAGCGGACGTGAGCTGCTGCTGTTCCATGCCGGACACTCTGCCAGCCGGCTCGGACAGGTGTGTCCACGCTTCCGCGGAGACGGCAGGGCGAAGGGCAGGAGCGACGAAAGGGGCGGTGGCGGACGAGAGTTCACGGCGGGTCCCCCTCCCGCCCCCGCCTACGGTGTGGAGTTCGGGGCGAGCCAGCCCGTGGCCGTCGTCACCTCGTGGGCGATCTCCGTGACCGTGCGGCCGTCGGTCCTCACGCGGACGGTGTCCGCGGGGGCGAGTTCGTCCAGGAGGCGGGCCTTGCGGGTGCTGCTCCGTATCGCGGCAGCGTGGCAGGGCGCCGGCGGCGCGGGCGAAGCATTTTCCTCGCCCCCGGACGTCTCAGCTCGCAGCCTCGGCCCGCAGCCCCGACCTCCTCAGAGGTTCCCCTTCGCCCGGGACTCGAAGTCCTCGACGGAGAGGGCGGATCCGGACAGCGGCGCGACGTCCGGGCGGGCGCGGAGGCCGTCGAGCATGAGGTCCGTCGCGCGTTCCAGGGCGGTGGTGTCCGTACCGTCCGTGGGCCCCGGTGTGCGGCGCAGCAGCAGCGAGATGAGGACCGCGACGTCGCCCGCGCCGATGTCGGTGCGCAGCGTGCCCTCCTCCTGGGCGGCGCGTACGACCTGGTCGAGTACGCCGAGGAGTTCGTTGCGGAACCGGCCCGTACCGGGGTCGTCCCGCAGCGTCTCGCGGGCCAGCGGCGAGTGCAGGGCCAACTGCACGCTGAGCTGCAACTCCTGTGAGCTGCGCAGCATGCGTACGAGGGCGTCCCATGCGCCGGCCTCTTCGGCGACGGCCGCGCGGAAGTGCTCCAGCACGCGGGCGAAGGTGTCCTGCGCGACCGCGCGGATCAGGGTCTCGCGGTCGGGGAAGCGGCGGTAGAGCGTGGCCACGCCGACCGCGGCCCGGCGGGCGATGTCGTCCATCGGGACCTCGGGACCGCGGACGGCGAAGATCTCCTTGGCGGCCGCGAGGATCTTCTCGCGGTTGCGGAGCGCGTCGGCGCGCAAGGGCGCGGAGTCCGCGCCGACCGCGCCCACGTCCGCACCCGTACCCACACCGGCGTTCGGGCCCGTACCGGTGCCCGTCGCGGAGGCCGAGCTGGAGCCGGCTGCCATGTCCCCACCTTTCAAAGGAAGTTGGCCGATTCTTTCACCTTGTTATGTGGACGAAAATCATCCACATAACTACCGTGAGAGAGCGCGCGCTGAAGATCCGCATACGGAAAACCATGTCCCGGATTGGGGTCCCATGACCAGCGACCAGCCCACGGTGACACTCCCCGCACAGCGCACCTGTCCCTTCTCACCGCCCACCGAGTACGAGGGGATGCGGCAGAACGCGCCGGTCTCCCGCGTGACCCTGCCCGGCGGCCGTACCGCCTGGGCGCTGACCCGGCACGAGGACGTACGGGCCATGCTCGCCGACCCCCGGTTCAGCTCCGACCGCACCCACCCCGGCTTCCCCGTGTTCGTCGAGGGGCAGCAGCAGATCGCGGCCCGCTTCAAGCTGTCGCTGATCGCGATGGATCCGCCGGAGCACGGGCCGGCGCGGCGTGCGGTGGTCGGCGAGTTCACCGTGAAGCGGATGGCGGCGCTGCGCCCCCGGATCCAGCAGATCGTGGACGAGCACGTGGACGCGATGCTGGCGGGACCCCGCCCGGCCGACCTCGTACGGGCGCTGTCGCTGCCGGTCCCGTCGCTGGTCATCTGCGAGCTGCTGGGGGTGCCGTACGCCGACCACGAGTTCTTCCAGTCCCGTTCGGGGCGGCTGCTGCGCCGTACGGAGCCGCTGGCGGGACGCGAGCAGGCACGCGACGAACTGCGGGCGTACCTCGACGACTTGATCACCGAGAAGGAGCGCGAACCCACCGACGACCTGCTCGGCAGGCAGGTGCTCAAGCAGCGGGAGACCGGCCGCGGCGACCATGCCGATCTGGTGAGCCTCGCGGTGCTGCTGCTGATCGCCGGGCACGAGACGACGGCGAACATGATCTCGCTCGGTACGTTCGCGCTCCTCGAACACCCCGGCGAGCGGGAGAAGTTGGAGGCCGACCCGGACGTACTGCCCGGCGCCGTCGAGGAGTTGCTGCGCTACTTCAGCATCGTCGACGCCGTCACCTCACGTGTCGCCACGGAGGACGTCGAGATCGGCGGCGTGCTCATCCGCGCCGGCGAAGGCGTGCTCGGGCTGGGCAGTTCGGCGAACCACGACCCCGAGGTCTTCCCCCGGCCCGGCGAACTGGACCTGCGGCGCGGCGACCGGCACCACGTGGCCTTCGGCTTCGGCGCGCACCAGTGCCTCGGCCAGAACCTGGCACGGATGGAGCTGCAGATGGTCTTCGAGACGCTCTTCCGGCGCGTTCCGGGGCTGCGTCTCGCCGCGCCCGCCGACGAACTCCCCTTCAAGGACGACAGCAACATCTACGGGCTCTACGAACTCCCCGTCACCTGGTAGGCGTCGGGATGAGCGGGAGCGGGAACGGCACGGGATCGAACGGGAGCGGGAGCGGGAAAGGAGGAGGGATGCGCATCGTCGCGGACACCTCGCGGTGCGTCGGCGCGGGACAGTGCGTGCTCAGCGAGCCGGAGGTCTTCGACCAGGACGAGGAGGAGGGCACCGTCGTGGTCCTCGTCGAACGGCCCGGCGGGGGCGAGTTGGAGGGTGCACGCGAGGCGGTCGGCATCTGCCCGAGCGGGGCGCTGAGCCTCTCCGAGGACTGACGGACTGACGGACTGACGGGCGGAGGGAGCGGACGGACGGACGGGCGCCGGCGACGGCGCCGTTTGGACCCCGCTCAGCTCCGTACCGCGACCGTGACGATCTCCGGGCCGTCCCCGGTCAGCGGCGAGCCGTCCCAGTCGCCGTACTGCTCGGCGACCGTCAGTCCCGCCTCCGCCAGGAACGACGACAGCTCCTGCGCGCCGAGGAACCGCAGCGTGCTGCGCGAGGTGCGCGGACGCTCCCCGCCGGGTCCGGTGACGGTGTGCGTGAAGGTAACGAGGCCGCCGCCGGCCTGCGGCGCCGCCTCGGTCTCGTACCGGGAGCGCAGTACGTCGCCGTGCGGGCCGGTGAACTCCACCTCGTACTCCGGGATCCAGCGCTCCCACGCGCGGGCCGCCGGATGGCGTGTCTCGAAGGCGAATCGGCCGCCGGGGACGAGGCACGCACGGACGGCGGCGAGCGCGGAGCGCAACTCCGCGTCGTCGAGCAGGACTTGGAAGGCGTGCCCGGTCATGACGGCCAGCTCGAACTCCCCGTCCCAGACGTGGTCGCGCAGATCGCCGAGCACCCACTCGACGCCGTGCGGGCGGCGGCGCCGGGCCTGCGCGAGCATCGCCCCGGCGGGATCGAGCCCGCAGAGCCTGCCGGTGTGGCCCGACTCCCGTGCCATGTGCAGCAGTTCGCCCGTGCCGCAGCCGACGTCGAGCACCGAACGGGCGGAGAGCACCAGCGGCAGATAGAAGCGGAGGTCGTCGCGGTCCGCGCTCAACGTGTCGTAGAGCTCGGCGAGTTCGGGCTCGGAGAAGAAGCGGTCCACCATCGGGCCTGTCTATCCGGCGCCTTCGGGCGCCGCCAGCGGATATCGGGGCGGTGCGTCAACCGCCGGTGAACGCCGTCGAGTTGCGGCGGAGCGCGCGGGCGGCGGCCTCGCGACGGGCAGCCGGGTACGCGAATGCGCTGGTCGGCGGCCTCGGCCCGTACGCGTCGCGGGCGCGGGCCCGAGCCTCACACAGTGCTACGGATTTCGTACCTGAATACACCTGCGGACACTGCCCAGTTGGTCCATAACGTGAGACGGCAGTTTCCTTCAGTGGTCGAACCAAGGAAGAACGAGCCCGAGTTGGCCGCGTTGCACACGGTTCGCGCAGCCGAAAACCTTCACGTGACACAGAAAGTGTCACTTGTTGGCCGAACGGGGTTGTCGCGTACATGGCCCGGTGCTTCTACTGGCGGTCGCACGGAATCCGTCTTCCCCCGTGGAAGGAAACCCCCCATGCCTCTTCCCCACAGCAGGCGTACCAAGCGCACCTTGCTCGCGCTCGCCGCCGCCGGCGGCTGTGTGATCGCAGCCGCCGTCGCCGTGCCTGCGAGCGCGGGAACGGCCGACGGCGAGAAGGCGGCGTTCCCCGCCGCCTGCCCCGTCGGCGCCGAGATCAGCCAGGGCTACCACGACGGCCACGACGGCGTGGACCTCGCGGCACCGCTCGGTACGCCGATCTTCGCCGCGGGCCCGGGTGAGGTCACCGAGTCCGGTCCGGCCTCCGGTTACGGGCAGTGGGTGCGCATCAAGCACCCGGACGGATCGGTCACCGAGTACGGCCACATGAACGAGCGGTTCGTGAACGTCGGCGACCCGGTCGAGGGCGGTCAGCGCATCGCCTCCGTCGGCAACGAGGGCCAATCGACCGGCCCGCACCTGCACTTCGAGGTCCACCTCGACGGCGGCACCGGCGTTGGCGACGACCCGCTCGCGTACATGTCGGAGCGCGGCGTCTCCCTGCCGTGCCAGCCCTGACCGCGTAACCGGTCCCGCAGGTAAGGCGGCGGCCGGAGCGTACGGCGCGCGCACCCCACGCACGGCGTACGCGCACGGCGCACCGAGCAGGCGCACCACGCACCAGGACCGAGCACCGAGAACCACGCACCACGCACCACGCACGAGGCCCGCCGTCCGGCCGCGACTCCGGCCGGGCGGCACGGCCCACACCGTCCCCCACAGGAACAGCGCCGAAAGCCGCGGCACTTCACGTGCCCGGCGGCGTACGGGCGTACCACGCCACCTCACCTGGCGCCGGCCTTGATCCGGCGCGCCGGCCGGCGCCAGGAGCTCGATCCCCCCACCACGCGCCGGAGCCGGATGCAGAGAGGCGACAGTGCCGATGAACAGCACACGCAAGAGAGTCCTGGCAGCGACCGTCGGCGGCGCGCTCGTCGCGGGGCTCGCGGTGGCCGGTCAGCAGGCCACGGCCGCGACGTCCACGGACAAGCCGACGATGAACGAGGCGTTCACCAAGGCCGCTTCGGAGTTCGACGTGCCGCGCGACCTCCTCGTGGCGGTCGGCTACGCCGAGACCCACCTCGACGGCCACAAGGGCAAGCCCAGCCAGGACAACGGCTTCGGCGTGATGCACCTGGTCAGCAACCCCGAGCGCAAGACGCTGGAGCAGGCCGCCGAGATCACCGGTGAGTCGAAGACCGAGCTGAAGAAGAACGACGCCGCCAACATCCGCGGCGGCGCGGCCGTGCTGCGCGCCAAGGCCGACAAGGCCGGCCTCAAGGCGGCCGACCGCGACCGCGTCGAGGCCTGGTACCCGGCCGTCGCCGCCTACGGCGGCGCCGAGGGCGCCTCGCTCAAGCGTCTCTACGCCGACGCCGCCTACGACTTCGTCAGCAAGGGCATCCCGAAGAAGGGCACCTCGGTCCGGATGTCCCCGGAGAAGGTCACGCCCGAGCGCGGCAAGCTCGCGAAGGCGGCGGCCCCGGGCACCGGCACCAAGAGCGACGACTACCCGCCGGCCATCTGGAACCCGGCCGACCCGGCCAACTACAACACCGGCCGTGACGCCGCCATTTCGCAGGTCGTCATCCACGTCACGCAGGGCGAGTACGCCGGGACGATCAGCTGGTTCAAGAACCCCGAGGCCGAGGTCAGCGCCCACTACGTCGTGCGCTCCTCCGACGGCGAGATCACGCAGATGGTGCGCGACGCCGACACCGCGTGGCACGCCAGGGGCGGCAACGCCTCCGGCATCGGCATCGAGCACGAGGGCTTCATCGACGACCCGTCCTGGTTCACCGACGCCATGTACCGGGCCTCGGGCGCCCTGACGAAGCACCTGTGCGAGAAGCACGGCATCCCGAAGGACCGCGAGCACATCGTGGGCCACAACGAGGTGCCCGGCAACGACCACACCGACCCGGGCCCGAACTGGAACTGGGACACGTACATGGGCTACGTGAACGGCTGACGCCCGTCACGCGCCCTCCGGCCCGACGGCCGGAATTCCCGGACGAGTCGAGGTCCGGGAGCGCAGTGTGATTCGGCGGCCCGGCGCCACGGGGGCCGGGCCACCGAATCGTTCATACGAGGGCCTTCGGGTACTCCGGGAGCCGGGCCCGGGGCCCGGAGGCCCTCAGCCGTCCCGCGCGGCCGCCGTTCTGCCGTCGCCGCTCCGCCCGCCGTCCCCCNCGTCCACCGCCCGCCCGCGTTCCGTCCGTTCGGAGCCGTACGGAGCCCGTGCCGGGCGCGCGCCCCGGACGATCCGCTCGATGTCCGGGGCCCGAGGCCCGGCCTACTCGATGTCGGGCACTTCCTCGCCCTGCACCGCCTGCACGTCCAGCTCGATCCTGAGCGTCGTGCCGATCGCCGCGATCCCGGCGGCCACGATCTGGTTGTAGTTCATCGCGAACTCCTCGCGCTTCAGCTCCGCCGTCGCGCGGAACGCGGCCCGGGTGCCGCCCCACACGTCGGGCCCGTAGCCCAGGTACGACAGGCTCAGCGCCACGTCCCGTACGACACCGTGCATCGCGAGCCAGCCGTGCACCGTCCAGCGGTCGGTGCCCGCCGGCTCCACCGCGTGGCTGCGGTAGGTCAGTTGAGGATGCCGTTCGACGTTGAGGAAGTCCTCCGAGCGCAGATGCGCGTCGCGGATGCTGTTGCCCGTGTTGATGCTCGCGGCCTGGATGACCGCCTCCACCGAGGACTTCTCCGGGTCCTCGTCGATCTCGATACGGGCCTGGAAGTCGGTGAAGCGCCCGTGGACGCTGGAGATCCCCAGGTGCTGCGCCGTCGCCCCCACCGTCGAGTGGACGGGGTCGACGGTCCACGGTCCCGGCGGCGGCAGTTCGGTGCCGCCCTGCCGTACGAGGACGAGCGTCCCCAGGTCGGCCCGGCCGGAGGCGGTCACGAGCGCCGTGGCCGCGGCGGGCGCGTAGCCGATGGCGGTGGCGATCACCGTGTAAGGGCCCGCGGGCAGTGCCTCCTCGCTCTGTGCGACGCCTTCGTCGTCGGCCTCCACGCGGAGCACCTGGACACCCGTCATGTCGGTGACGGTCAGCACGGCGTGCTGCACCGGCCACCCTTCACGGGTGTGGATCTGCGCCCGTACGCCTGCGCCTGCCATCTGTCGATACGCTCCTTCGTCGTTCAGACCCGGTCTGCCCGGCCCGCCCCGTGACGAGCCCGGCAGCCGGGGCCGGAGCCGTCCTGCCCGACGGCCCCCGCCCAGTCTTCCTTCCGCGTCCGGGGGCGTGAAGTGCCCGGCGGGACCTTCCGGTTCCGGCCTCGGTACCTCGCCGTCCACCGGTCTTCCCCTTGCCCGTACGCGCACGCCCGACCCCCGCCCGGCGTCCGCTTGAGCTCTGGCCGCGCCCCCGTGCGGCGTCTGTTTCCGTCCGCTTCCGTCCGTGTGCGTACGTCTCCGTACGTCGGCGTCCGCTGCCCGCCGCCGTCCCCGTACGGCGCCCGCCGGCCGCGGCCGCCGTGTGACGGGCGGCTCGCGGGGCGGGAGCGTACGGGCGCACGGCAGGGCGGCCCCTACTCGTCCGGGTGGTGCAGCTCGATGTCGTGGGCGTCCGGACCCGGACCGTCCACGCTCACCGCGCTCGCCACGGGCGGATAGCCGCTGGCGATGATCGAGTACTCGCCGGCGTCGAGGTCGGTGAAGCCGTACGCGCCGTCCTCACCGGTGGTCGCGGTGGCGACCACGTTCCCCGCCGCGTCGACGAGCGTCACCCTCGCGTCCGGCAGCGGACTCGCGTCGACGCCGGCGCGGATGACGCCCTGCACGCGGGCCCCCGCCGCCAGTTCGACGTCGATACGGGTGATGCCCTGGCCCTCGACCTCCACCGGCCGCGCCACGGGCCGGAACCCCGGCGCGTTCACGGCGATGGTGAAGGTGCCGGTGACCAGCTCGTCGAAGCTGAACTCGCCGCGCTCGCCGGTCCGTCCGGTGGCGAGCACCTCGCCGCGGTCGTCGGTGACCACGACCATCGCCGCCCGCACCGGCTGCCCGTCGCCCGAGCTGCGCACGCGCCCGGCGAGACCGCTGGTCGCCGCCAGCAGCACGTCGTGGCTGAGCGGCTCCTCGCCGACGGTGACCGTCGTCGCCTGCGGCTGGTGACCGTCGGCCGCGGCGATGAGGACGTAGCTGCCGGGGCCGGGGGTGTCCATGCCGTAGCGGCCGTCGGCCCGGGCCACGGACCGGCCGAGCTGGCGGCCGCTGAGCGAGATGAGGGTCACGGCGGCGCGGGGTACGCCCCGGCCCTCCACGTTGCGCACGGTGCCGAGCACCGCGTGCCGGGAGGAGACCAGCGGCTCGTTCGGGTCGTCGTCGGCCGGAAGCGCCGCCCGTGCCGCGTGGCGCCCG
>NZ_LJGW01000325.1:0-2819 GCF_001751255.1 Streptomyces nanshensis
TCCCGCCGTGACGGCGCGGCCGCCCCGGCGTCCGGGCGCTTCCGTGTGCGGACGTCCGGCCGCCGCCTCGTTTCCGTCCGGGAGCTGCCCGTACCGCCTCACACGGCGCGCTCCCGGGTGACCGGGGCCGCCAACGGCCCCTCGGCGTACGGGTATTGGCGTACGGCACGTACGGGGCGTACCCGGCCGAGTGGTCGCGCCGAATCCCTCCGTACCGGTGGAAAACCTCCGCCCCCGAAAGGGCGGACACCGCTTTCCATAACCGGACCATTGGCCGCCCTTAAGTGCGGCTCAAGTATTTCAACTGCCGTCCGTAACAAGCGAATTGTCCGACTCGGCAACGCTAACTTGCTCGTCGTCCGCACCATCACCCCCCACCTGATGAGGCACATTCACGATGACGAACACACCCGCAGCACAGCCCCCTCGGACCAGCCGCAAGGTGAAGCTCGGCGCAGCCGTCGCCGCCGCGGCGACCGTGGCCGGTGCCGCCTTCGCGTTCGCCGGGAACGCCAGCGCGGGCGAGGAGCACCAGGGCGGCAGCCAGGCGAAGGCCGCGGGCGGCGGTTTCGCGCCGTACGTCGACACCTCGCTCGAGCCCTCCTTCGATCTGCTCAAGAGCTCGGAGAAGACCGGCGTGAAGGAGTACAACCTCGCCTTCATCACCTCCGGCGGCGAGTGCACCCCGAAGTGGGGCGGCGTACAGGACCTCGGTGAGAACGCCGTCGGCAAGCAGATCGAGGACTTCCGTGCCAAGGGCGGGGACGTGCGGGTCTCCTTCGGCGGCGCCAACGGTTCGGAGCTGGGCCTCGCCTGCAACTCCGCCGACGAACTGGCCGCGGCGTACGGCAAGGTCATCGAGGCCTTCGCGCTGAAGAAGGTCGACTTCGACATCGAGGGCTCGGCGCTGCCCGACACCGAGGCCAACACGCGCCGTGCCGAGGCGATCGCCCAACTCCAGAAGAAGCACAAGGACTTGGACGTCTCCTTCACCCTGCCCGTGCTCCCCGAGGGCCTCACGCAGGACGGCACCGGGCTGCTGGAGAACGCCAAGAAGAACGGCGTGAAGGTCTCCGCGGTCAACATCATGGCCATGGACTACGGCCCGTCCTACAACGGCGACATGGGCAAGTACGCCATCGACGCCGCCACCGCCACCCAGAAGCAGGTCAAGTCGGCGCTCGGCATCGACGACGACGCCAAGGCGTGGCAGACCGTCGCCGTCACGCCGATGATCGGCGTCAACGACGTGAACGTCGAGGTCTTCAAGACCGACGACGCCGCCGAGGTGAAGAAGTTCGCCGACGAGAAGAAGCTCGGCTGGCTGTCGATGTGGTCGGCCACCCGGGACAAGGCGTGCCCCGGCGGCTCCAAGGACCAGGCGGACCCGACCTGTTCGAGCATCGAGCAGGAGGCGGACGCCTTCGCCAAGGGCTTCACCGGCTGAAGCCCGCCCCCGGACCAGGGTGGGGCGCGGACCTTCCCCCCACACCCACTGCGCCCCACCCTCTCTTCCGGTCCGGGTCACACAGCTTCCCTCTCCCCCCACCACACTCGGCGCACCTCACCCCACAGGGTGACGGTGCGTCGAGTGCGTCACCCCACCGGACAACTCCCGGGTGCGGGCCCGCTCCGGCTGTCCTGTGCTGGCAGGTATGACGACTCAGACACGGAGCGAATCAGGCATCCTCCGCAGGATATTGACCGGCGGGCTCGCGGCGGCCGTGTCCATATGCGGCTTCGCCGGCTCGACGTCGATGAGCGGCGGCCGGCCCCACGACCTGGCACCCGCGGCGGACGACGTCGGCCGCCCGCACAAGGGCCACGGCCATGCGCACGAGCACCGCACACAGAGCAGACCCGTACACGCCTACGCCCGCCCCATCACCAAGTCCGCCCGGATATCGGAGCGTTGGGGAGTGCCCGGCTCCTGGGCGGCGGGACACCACACGGGCATCGACTTCGCGGCCCCCGAGGGCACCACGGTGCGCTCCGTCGGCACCGGCAGGGTGGAACTCGCCGGGGAGGCCGGTGCGTACGGCAACGCCGTGATCGTTCATATGAAGGACGGCAAGCACGTCCTCTTCGCGCACCTCTCGAAGATCTCCGTACGGGTGGGACGCGCCGTGCGCGCGAACACCGTGATCGGCGCATCGGGCAACACCGGCCGCACGACCGGCCCGCATCTGCACTTCGAGGTACGCCAGCACCGGGGCTACGGCACAGAGGTCGACCCCGTCCCGTACCTGGCTCGCCACGGCGTCCGCATCGCATAGCCGGGAATCGGGACGCTCCACGAGCCAGCAAGAGGCCCCCACCGGAGAGGCGTCCCGGTGGGGGCCTTGCCATGTGCTTGCCCCGTACGCTTCCCGTCAGCCGCGCTCGGCGTCGCCGTCCCGGCCGGACGCCGTCGCCGTACGCGCGACCGTCGCCAGCAGCGTGCCGATGACGATGCCGACCACGAGCGAGACCCCCGCCGTACCGCCCTTCGCCTGCCAGCTCGCGGTCGTGGTGAACGGCAGCAGCATCACGGCCGCCGTGCCCAGCGCGACGATCCAGCCGAGGAAGCGCACCGGCTGCGGAGTCGCCAGCGTCAGCAGATGCAGCACCGCCGTGGCGGCGAGCGCGACGAGCGCCGCGCCCAGGGCGTAGCGGCCCGTGGAGGCCGTCTCCGTCGAGCCGTCGACGACCGGGGCGAGCACCGGGATGTCCAGCACCTCGCGTACGAGCAGCAGCGCGACCGCCGCGGCGAGCGCCGCCACCAGCGCCACGACGAAGCCGCCCGCCCACAGCCGGGCGGCGCTGACGCGCGGCGGACG
>NZ_LJGW01000325.1:3090-4223 GCF_001751255.1 Streptomyces nanshensis
CCCGGATCTCCCCGGGCGGGGGTCTTGATCATCGAGGGTGAATGACGGGACTTGAACCCGCGACATCCTGGACCACAACCAGGTGCTCTACCAGCTGAGCTACATCCACCACGGCCGGCTCGTTCTTCCGCACGGCCGAGAAAGAGTGTACAGGGTGGGCCGGGGTGCTCGCGCACGGGTTGAGGCCGGGGCCGGCGGGCGTGATCTCCCGCTCGCCGCCGCGCCGTTGGCGCCGCGTCCGTGCGACGCCGGTCCCGCCGCGAGGTGCCCACCGCCGTCCGTCAGGAGGCGGGCGGCACCACGTGCTTGGCGGCGATCTTCTTCGCGGTGTCCGAATCGGGGCCGGGCGCCGGTACGAAGACCGCCTCGCGGTAGTAGCGCAGCTCCGCGATCGACTCGCGGATGTCCGCGAGAGCACGGTGATTGCCGTTCTTCGGCGGGCTGTTGAAGTACGCACGGGGATACCAGCGGCGTGCCAGCTCCTTTATGGAGGAGACGTCCACGATCCGGTAGTGGAGGTGGGCCTCCAGCTCTCCCATGTCCCGGGCCAGGAAGCCCCGGTCGGTCGCCACGGAGTTGCCGCACAGCGGCGCCCGCCCGGCCTCCGGCGCGTGCTTGCGTACGTACTCCAGGACCTGCCGTTCGGCCTCGGCGAGGGTCGTACCGTCGTCGAGTTCGTCCAGCAGGCCGGAGGCGGTGTGCATCTCACGGACGACGTCCGGCATCGACGCCAGCGACCGCGCGGGAGGACGGATCACCACGTCCACGCCCTCCCCGAGCACGTTCAGCTCGGAGTCGGTGACGAGGGCCGCCACCTCCACGAGCGCGTCGTCGGCGAGCGAGAGGCCCGTCATCTCGCAGTCGATCCACACCATGCGGTCATTCATGCGCTTCACCCTACGTCCACGGCGTCAGCCCCTGCCCCGCTGTCCGGGCACTCGCGGAGCCCATGCGTCCGACTCCGGCTTGCCCGCCTCGCCGCCCTCGTGGCGTCCGTCGCGGTGCACACGGGCCGTCTCCCGGAAGTCGCGCGGTGCGTACGGGCCCGTGGTGTGCAGCAGCCCCTGATCGCCGCGGGCCGCCGCGCCGCCGGGCGCCGCCGAGGCGGGACCCGCACCCGCGCTGCCCGGTCC